>JANYJJ010000061.1 GCA_025358485.1 Burkholderiales bacterium
GCCATGCCGCGCCGCAATTCACCCAACGACATCCGCGATTTGGCCGACCTCAGCCGCCTGAGCGAGGTGGTGGTGGACAAGCGACTTGGCCAACGCGCCGCTGCCAAAAAGAACCGGCGCAACCGCCACTACGAAAAGCAATTCATCCGCAACACCTTGGCGCACCTGCCTGCGTTGGATCGCGATCAGGCCGCCGAGCAAGTCGATGAAAAAATCGATGAGCCAGTTAATTCGGCGGCACCCGTGCGTTCAAGCCAGCTGCGATGAACCCGACCGCGCTGCCCGTTTTGACCTGCCCTTTGTGCGAGCGTGCGATCCCAGCTGCGCAGCGCGATGCCCACCACTTGGTGCCCAAATGCAAAGGCGGACGGCAAACCGAATTTCTGCACCGCGTCTGCCACCGTCAAATTCACGCCTTGCTGACCGAGACCGAGCTGGCGCGGCAATACGCCACAGTTGAAGCGCTGCTGGCGCACCCCGAATTGCAAGACTTTGTGGCGTGGGTGAAAACCAAGCCCGCCGACTTTTTTGTGGCCACTCGCAAAAGCCGCCGCTTGAGGCGGTAGCCACCGCATTTGCAGGGACGGACACAGGCACAAGCCCAAGTACATACACAAGCACAGACACAGCGCCTGCCACAGCGTCAAAGCTTCACTGATCACTTCGGTGCCACACCTACAATCGCGCCCCCGCCCGCGCCCTGTTCGTGGCATTGCGCCCTGCGCGCTTTCCCGTCCCCCGCCTCCTTCCCACTCCCAATCTCCACTCCCGATTCCCATGTACTGCGCCATCGACTTCGGCACTTCCAATTCGGCCATCGCTGTACCCGACAACCGCGCTGACAACCGCGCTGATCTCAACGGCACCGGCATGCGTCTGGTGCCTTTGGAAGGCGACCACCGCACCATGCCGACGGCGGTTTTTTACTTTGTTGACGGCCCCGAGCACGACGGCCCGCCGCGTGCATTTGGTCGCGCTGCGGTGGCGGCTTATGTAGACGGCTTGGACGGCCGCTTGATGCGGTCGATGAAAAGCATTTTGGGCAGTAGCTTGGTCGAACAAACCACCGATGTGGGCGGCGGGCGCGGCGTGAAATACCTCGACATCATTGCGGGCTACCTCAAGCATTTAAAGGCGCTGGCCGAGGCGCAAACAGGCGCGCCCATCCACCGCGCCGTGATCGGCCGCCCCGTGTTTTTTGTTGACGACGACCCGGTGCGTGATGCGCAAGCCCAAGCGGCGTTGACGCGCGCGGCGCATGCAGTCGGTTTCAGCGAAGTGCATTTTCAGTTCGAGCCCATCGCCGCCGCTTTCGACCATGAGCGCAGCGTCACGTCGGAAGAAGTGGTGTTGGTGGCAGACATTGGCGGCGGCACCTCTGACTTCTCTGTCGTGCGCGTGGGCCCGAAACGTGCTGCGTTGCTGGACCGCAAAAGCGACATCCTCGCCAACCACGGTGTGCACATTGCAGGCACCGACTTCGACCGCCGCGTTGAGCTGGCCAGCATGCTGCCCGAGTTTGGCTACGGCTCCATGGGCCCCAGCGTGCTGGGCGCGCCGCCGCGCGAAGTGCCCAGCGGCGTCTACTTTGACTTGGCCACCTGGCACCTCATCAACACCGTGTATGGCCCGGGACGCGTGGCCGAGCTGCGCCAAATGCGCGGCTTTTATGCCGACCCCAAACACCATCAACGCCTCATGGTGTTGGTGACCGAACGCTTGGGCCATGAGCTGGCGGCGCGCGCCGAGCAGGCCAAGATTGAGGTGTCAGAAGGTGCCGACACGCGCATAGATTTGAGTCATGTCGAAGCACGGCTCAGCGTGGCGTTGACCGAGCAAACCGCGGTGGATGCGATAGGCGGCGACATCGACCGCATCGTCGAAGCGGCGCGCATCACGGTGGCGCAGGCGGGCTTGAAGCCTGAGCAAATCGACGCCTTGTTTTTCACCGGCGGCTCAACAGGTTTGCGTTTGTTGGCGCAAAAAATTGCGGCCGCGTTTCCGGCGGCGCGTGCAGTGCGCGGCGACCGGTTTGCCAGCGTCGCCACGGGCTTGGGGCTGCATGCGCAGCGCTGGTTTGGGCCGCAGCGCTAGGGCTGCGGCTAGGGCTATGGCTTGGGCCACAGCGCCCACATCAACAGCGCTTGCTTCATGCGGCCCGCCTGCGCTTCGGCTTCTTCGCCAGGACCCCAAAAATAGTCGGCCCGCACCGCCCCGACGATGGCGGTGCCGGTGTCTTGCGCCATCACCAAGCGGCGCAGCGGCGTGTTGGACAAAGGCTCGGTGGTGCTCAGCCACACCGCCGTGCCGTAGGGAATGCTTTGCGCATCGACGGCGATGGAGCGGCCGGCGGTCAGCGGCACACCTTGTGCACCTCTTGGGCCAGGGAGAGGGCCAGGGACAAGGCCAGCAACCGAACCTGGAATGGCCCCAGACGCAGGCTCTGCCAAAGCCTCCTCCCGAAAAAACACCACGCGCGGATTGGCCCACATCAGCTCGTTGACGCGCAGCGGGTTGCGCTGCGTCCAGGCTTTGATGCCGGGCCACGACGCTTGCTCGGCGCGCAGTTCACCTTGGTCTATCAACCAGCGCCCCACCGATTTGTAGGGCTGGTCGTTGTGACCGGCGAAGGCCACGCGCACGCGCCTTTTGCTGCCGTCGGGCTCTAGCAAATTCAAGCGGCCCGAGCCTTGAATTTGCAGGGTCAAGACGCTCAGCGGATCCGTCACGTAAGCGATGACTTTGCCGCGCAGGCTGTCTTGCGCTGCCGGCAAGGTGTCGAGTTGCTGACGCGTCCAATACGGCTTGCGCGTGGTCAGGTCAGCCGGCGGGCTGTGCAGCGGAAATTTGTAGGGCCCTTGCGCAGTGCGGGTGGCGTCGATCACGGGCTCGTAGTAGCCGGTGATCAGGCCTTCGGCCGCGCCGGTGAGCGACTCGATTCGGTAGGCTTGCAAATTCTGTTGCAGCCACACGCGTGTGCTGTCGTCTGAGGTGTTCAACAGCGAAGCGGCGCGTGCTTGCCCGCACAAGCGCAGCCACTCGGGTGCGGGACGCTCGCAACTGCGCAGCAAGGCAGGCCACAGCTCGGCGCTGCGGTCTTGCTCCCAACCGGGCAGCTCACTGAAGTTGACAGGCACCCAGCGCGAACGTGCGCGAAGCAAAGGTGGCGTGGCGGTTGGCACAGCAGCAGGATCAGCGGCCCCCGTCGGCTTGATGTCGGGCGCAGGCGGCTCGGTGCGCGGCGGGCTGGCGCAACTGATCAGCAGCAGGTTCAGCACCAGGCTCAGCACCACTAATATCGACGGCTGCGAGCACTTCGGGAACATCGTCATGCTGTTGATTTTGCTGGAAGCCTTGGGCGCACTGGCGGTGATCGTGTTGATCGTTTGGTGGACGATGTTTTCAGGGCGCAAGAACGGTGAGCGCAAAGACTGAATCGCCCTTTCAGGCACCCGCCAACGTCAATTCAAGCGCCGCTTCAACGCGTGCCGCTGACACCTGCGTCAAGCAGCGCGTGTGACCCAAGCGGCACACGCGCTCGAAGCAGGGCATGCAGTCAAGCTGCAACTCTTCTTTCAACCAAATGACGGCAGCGCGCGCGTTGAGCGGCGGCGTGTGCTTGGGGCTGGTGGAGCCAAACACCGCCACCTGAGGCAAGCCAAACGCAGCGGCGACGTGCATCAAACCTGAGTCGTTGCTGACCACGCCGCGCGATGCGGCGATCAACGCCATCGCGTCGATGAGCGAGGTTTTGCCAGCCAAAACGCGACAGGCACCGGGGGCGGACGCCGCAATCTCTTCGCATAGTGCGGCCTCTTTGCCCGAACCCAACAGCAACACAAGCTGCCCATGTCGCGCAAAAAGCGCGCTCGCCAATTCGGCGTAGTGAGCGGCGGGCCAGCACTTGGCGGGGCCGTATTCGGCACCCGGCGCAAATACCCAATAAGCCTGCGATTGCACGCCCACGGCGGCGGTGGCTTGCTTCAAAACGGTGGTGTCGAAATGCAAAACGGGTGCCTCGGCTGACGCAGCGCTGTCACCAGCGGCTGGGTCAAACAGAGCGCTGTAAAACGCCACCATAGGCGGTCGCCCTGATGGGTTGGGCAAACGTTGATTCAACAACCACGGACGCCCTTCGCCACGGTAGCCAATGCGTTTGGGGATGCGCGCCAACCAAGGAATCAACGCCGCTTTGATGGAGTTGGGCAGCACCAGCGCCGCATCAAACCTGCCTTTCAAACTGGCAGCGATGGCGCGTCGCTGCGCCCAATCCAAGCGGCCATGCGCAAACGGCAATTCGATGACCTCGCGCACCTGCGGCATGGCGCGGTACACCGGTGCCACCCACGGCAGCGCGGCCACGCTGATCACGTCACCCCGCGCATGCAAGCGCGCCATCAGTGGCTGCGTCATCACCGCGTCGCCTATCCACTGCGGCGCGATGACGAGGGTGCGGCGGGTCATTGGGTCAGCGGCTCATCAGGTCAACGGCTCAGGCGCAAATCGCCGAAATCAATGCGTGTGCAGCTTCTCGCCTGCCTTCACGCGGTACACCGTGCCGCAGTAAGCGCACTTGCCTTCGCCGGTGGAGGCCACGTCGATGAAGACCTTGGGGTGGGCGCTCCACAGCGTCATTTTGGGGTTGGGACAAAACACCGCGCCGTTGCCCTGGACGTCGGCGGCGGTGACTTCAACCACAGAGGCGGCTCTGTTCATCACGTTACTTTCTTCAAGCCACCAAGCTCAGCCATTCGGCGTACTTGGGGTTGCGGCCGTTGACGATGTCGAAGAAGGCGGCTTGAATTTTCTCGGTGATGGGGCCCCTGCTTCCCGCATAAGTGCCACTGCCCAATTCCACGCGGTCCAGCTCGCGGATAGGCGTCACTTCAGCGGCCGTGCCGGTGAAGAAAGCCTCGTCGCAGATGTAGACCTCGTCGCGCGTGATGCGCTTTTCCACCAGCTTCAAACCGAGGTCATCGCAGATGGCCAAGATGGTGTTGCGGGTGATGCCGTTGAGCGCACCGGCACCCAAGTCGGGCGTGTAGACCACGCCCTTTTTGATGATGAAGAGGTTTTCGCCTGCGCCTTCGCTGACGAAGCCGGCCGAGTCGAGCAGCATGGCTTCGTCGTAGCCGTCGTCCAGGGCTTCCATGTTGGCGAGGATGGAGTTGGTGTAGTTGCTCACCGCCTTGGCCTGCGTCATGGTGATGTTGACGTGGTGGCGCGTGTAGCTGCTGGTCTTCACGCGGATGCCGCGCTTCATGCCTTCTTCGCCAAGGTAAGCGCCCCACGTCCATGCCGCCACCATGGCGTGAATGGTGTTGCCGCGCGGGCTGACGCCCAGCTTCTCAGAACCTATCCAAATGAGCGGGCGCAAGTAGCAGCTTTCCAACTTGTTTTCACGCACCACGGTGCGCATGGCTTCCGAGATGACCTCGGGAGTGAACGGAATCTTCATGCGCAAAATTTTGGCGCTGTTGAACAAACGCTCGGTGTGCTCATGCAGCCGAAATATCGCTGTGCCCTTGGACGTGTTGTAGGCGCGCACGCCCTCAAACGCGCCGCAGCCGTAGTGCAAGGTGTGGCTGAGCACATGGATCTTGGCGTCGCGCCAGTCCACCAGCGTGCCGTCCATCCAAATTTTTCCGTCGCGGTCGGCCATGGACATGGCGTGTCTCCCAGGATTGATTGATGGGTCGAGTTTAAGTGGTGGGCTGTGTGTGGGCAGGCTGATCAGCAGACAGTTCGGCAGACGTTTGGCCAGCTCGCGCGCGCTGCAAATCCCACGCCGTCAACTTGCCTTGGGTGAAGCTGAGCACCACACTGTCGCCTGCGGGGTCAGTCCAACGCCAGATGTCGTTGCCGCTGTTGGTGTGGTCATTGACATTCGCGTCAGTGGCGTTCGCATCACTGACATTCCCGTCAGTGACACTCGCATTCCCCACCTTTTGACCCAAGCTTTTCGTGAGTCCGACCACTTGCAGCATGGTCATCTGGCGCAACAACTTGGTTTGGAACATCACCGCGCTCGCCACATGACCGACTGGTTTTTCGGTGGCGTTTTTCATCACGCGCAGCGCGCGGCCAAATTGCAGCAACAGCCAAAACACCGTCACCGTGAAAGCCATCACCACGCCCTGCCAGCCGTAGTACCAGCCGCCCGCCGCAAACGCCATTGCCACCAAGAGCCAACCGAGTTTTGAGTTCATGAGGGGATGGTAATTGCGGGGTTTTGTATTGGCCCCCTCTCCCAGGGCCACGCAGGAGCCCTTCCAGGCCTCGGGAGAGGGCAGGGGAGAGGTGAAAGCTCATCATTGAGACCGAGTGTGTTCAAGGCTTTCACCTCCTCCCCAACCCTCCCCCGTCAAGGGGGAGGGGGCAATTTGAATCAAAGCGTGCGCACCAAATCTATGGCTTGCTCAATTCGCTCCACCGCATGAATCGTCAAGCCCTCAATGGGCTTTTTTGGTGCATTCGCTTTGGGCACCACGGCCACGCTGAAGCCCAACTTGGCAGCCTCTTTCAGGCGGTCTTGACCACGCGGCGCGGGGCGCACTTCACCGGCCAAACCGACCTCGCCAAACGCGAAGAAACCACGCGGCAAAGCACGTCCGCGCAGGCTGCCTTGAATCGCCAACATCACAGCCAAATCGGCCGCAGGCTCGGTGATGCGCACGCCGCCCACGGCGTTCACGAACACGTCTTGGTCTAAGCAGGCAATGCCTGCGTGTCGGTGCAGCACGGCCAGCATCATGGCCAAGCGGTCGCGGTCCAAGCCCACGCTCAAACGTCGCGGGCTGGGGCCGCCGCTGTCAACGAGTGCCTGAATTTCAACCAGCAAAGGCCGCGTGCCTTCCAACGTGACCAGCACGCAAGACCCCGGCACTGGGTCGCCATGCGTGGACAGAAAAATCGCGCTCGGGTTGCTGACGCCTTTCAAGCCTTTTTCTGTCATGGCGAACACGCCAATTTCATTGACCGCACCGAAGCGATTTTTGATGGCGCGCACCAAGCGAAAGCTGCTGTGGGTGTCGCCCTCGAAATAAAGCACGGTGTCCACGATGTGCTCCAACACGCGCGGCCCGGCCAGCGCGCCGTCTTTGGTCACGTGGCCCACGAGCACGATGCTGGTGCCGCTGCTTTTGGCGGTGCGCGTGAGCTGTGCCGCGCATTCGCGCACCTGCGCCACCGAGCCGGGGGCCGAGCTGAGTTGGTCGCTGTAGACGGTTTGGATCGAATCGATCACGCACACCGCCGGGTTCTCGGCCGCGATGGTGGCGGTGATTTTTTCAAGCTGAATTTCGGCCAACACGCGCACGCTGGAGGCACCCAAACCCAAGCGCCTTGAGCGCAGCGCCACTTGCGCGCCCGACTCTTCACCCGTCACATACAGCGTGCGCATGGTTTTAGACAGCGAGTCGAGCGCTTGCAAAAGCAGCGTGGACTTGCCGATGCCTGGGTCACCGCCGATCAGCACCACACCGCCGGCCACCATGCCTCCGCCCAGCACACGGTCCAACTCGTCGATGCCAGTGGCTTGGCGGTCGACATCGCTGGCCTCGATTTCGCTGAGCGTCGCGACCGTTTGCGGCTTGGCCAGCGACTGGTAGCGGTTTTTGCCCGCAGGCGCTTCGGCCGCGCCTTCGATCAGCGTGTTCCAGGCTTCGCAGCTGGGGCATTTGCCCAACCATTTGGCGCTGGTGCCGCCGCATTCGGTGCAGGTGAAGACGGATTTATCTTTGGCCATGCGAGATTGTGCCGGGGCGTTTTCGACGGGGGTGAGAAAATCTTTTCTGTCAGCATTTCTGTCAGCATTTCTGCAGCGCAAGGATCATGGAACTTTCAGTTTGGTTGACCTTTTTCGTGGCCGCTTGGGCCATCAGCATTTCCCCCGGTGCCGGCGCGGTGGCGGCCATGAGCGCGGGCCTGAACCACGGCTTCGCGCGCGGATACGTCATGACCGGCCGGTTTGATCTTGGGCATCTGGACACAGGTGCTGGTGGTGGGCTTCGGTTTGGGTGCGTTGATCGCAGCGTCGAGCGTGGCGTTTGCTGCGGTGAAGTGGCTGGGCGTGGCTTACTTGCTTTTCTTGGGCGTGCAGCAGTGGCGTGCGCCTGCGAAGCCGCTTGTTGTGAGTTCAGCCGCCGATCCGTTGCCAGGCAATCGGGCGCGTGTGGCTGCGTCCACCCTGATCTTGCGCGGTTGGATGATCAATGCCGTGAACCCCAAAGGAACCTTGTTTTTGCTGGCCGTGGTGCCGCAGTTTTTGGACTTGAGCCGCCCTTTGGGGCTGCGATATTTCGTGATCGGTGCGACCGTGGGTTTCACCGATTTGGTGGTGATGGCGGGCTACACCGCGCTGGCCGCCAAGGTGCTTCACATGCTGAAAACGCCGTCTCAAATGCGCCTGCTGAACCGGGTGTTTGGAAGTTTGTTTGTGGCGGCCGCGGTGCTGTTGGCCACATTTAAGAAAGCGTAGCCATTTCACTCCCGTGTGGCTCCCTCCCCTTGACGGGGAGGGTTGGGGTGAGGTGAGAGCGCTCAAGTAAATCCGTGGGTGTTCGACGCCTTCGACGCCTTCGACGTTTCCACCTCCTCCCTTGCCCTCCCCCGTCAAGGGTGAGGGAGTCAAGACCTCAAGCCCCAGCAAAGTGGCCGTGAAACCCAAAGGGCAATTTGTACGGCAGCGCGGCTTGCGCCACCGGCCCGTCTTCGATGCGTGCGGCGTCCAACACATTCACTACCGTGACTTGGCGTTTCACATCGAAGGCAGTGCCTATCAGCCACGCATCCAACTCACCCGCACGGCCCGGCTTGGGCACCAACAGGTGTTCTTCCACCACCAGGTTTTCACCGAAGTCAAAGCGCTTCAATTTGCCGCTGACCACATCCCGCATTTGCACGCCGTGGTAGCTGCCTTCTCTATCGGCGTAATCCATCCAAGACGACGTGCTGAGCAAGTGCTGCGCGGCCAGGCCCACACGCCGTGGATCAACTTGCGGGAACTCCACTTGGTCGTCCATGGCGGTCAGCGTGGCGCGGCCGGTGTTCAAATTCAGCTCCACCAATTGCGTGCTGGCGCTACCCGCTAGTGACGGCTCACCGCGCAGCACCGCCAGCGCGCCTTGCCGCAAGAACTTGGTGTGTGGTGAGCCCACAAAACTCAGGCTGACATTGCCGTCAGTGCGCTCAAAGGCGTTTCCCACATGAAAGACCATTTGCGCGGGCAGCTCGAACACGCGGCGCTGGCTGAGGTCGTCTTTGCGCATCACCAAAATGCGCAGCGGCTCTGCGGTGTCGAGCGCAAAAGCTTGCTCGGCCCCGCCGCTGCGCAGCGCTTCAAAATTCAGTTTGACGGGTGGCAGCGGCACCACCAAGAACTGGTCGGTGACGGCCATGTCGTGCACCATGCCACCTGCGTATGGCGAGGCACCAATCTTCGCGTCCACCAAATTGCCATGGGGGTCAAGGTGCCAAGCAATCAGGTGGTTTCCGAAGCTGCCGATGTTCCACAAATGCCCATTCACATCGCGCTTGGGATGCGCCGAAAACGGCACCTGTTCCAAGCCGGCTTTCCAAACAACGGGGCCGCGGGTGGACAGGTCAGAAGCATTCAATTCATAGGCCGAGCCACCTTCCCACAAGGCCATCAAACGGCCGCCGTGTTCGATCACACTGGTGTTGGCGGGGTTCAAAGAATCGGGGCCTTGCAGCGGAACGTCGCTCGGGATGTAAGACCCAAACGCGCTGTAAACAAACTTGCCCGCTTTTTGTTCGGTGAGCAATTTGTTCGTGCGCACCAGCGCACCGCGGTGGGCCACTTTGCCGCCGCCGATGGTGAATTGCTGCACCATGCCGTCGCCGTCAAACCAGTGCTGATAGCGCTGGCCGCCGCGCTCGAACAAGGCCGGGCCGTTGCGATAAAAGCGGCCGTTCAATTCAGCTGGCCAGCGGCCGGTGACGGTGAGGGACTCGCAGCGCAAATCACCGGTGAAGTCACTCACTCCTTTGTAGGGCGTGAGGGACGGGTGCTTCAAGACGTTGACGTCAAAGTCGGCGGCAGTTGCAGCGCCCACCGTTTGAGCGAAGGACGGTAGCGCTTGCAGCGATGCCATTGCGGTGGAGGTTTGAACAAAGGCACGTACAAATTCACGGCGGTTCATGGTCGGGCTCCTGGGTGTGAATTCACTTCGACAACATCACAACGATGGGTTTGCCGTCGGCAGGCAAAGCCACGGAGGCTGCTGCCCAATTTGGCGGGCCGAAGTTGCTCGGCTTGCCCGACGACCCCCAGGGCTCGCTGGGGATGCCCAAGATGTTGCTGTCCATCTTGCCGTTGTCGTTGATGTCTTGAAACATCATCAAGGCCACGTGGGTGGCCACCGCAGGCAAACACACGGAAAAACTCAGCGTCTCAGCTGTCGTTTTGAGTTGCATGGCGGCGGCGGGCTTCTTGTTGAATTCAGCCTCACTGGTGTAGGCCACGACCATCAGCGTGCCCTGTGTGGGGCGCACATTGCGCACCTCAACAGGGGCGCAGGTTTGCGCCGTGGCGGCGGCGCTGAAGACAGCGAACAAAACAGCGGCAGCGGCGGTGGCTGTGGCTGTGGCTGTGGTGGTGGTCGGCAGGTATTTCATGAAGGGCTTTCAGGGGTGAATGACGACGTCAGTGTCGGTTTCGGCGTCGCTGCATGACAGCGGCTTGCGACGAAACGGTGAAGCTGGGCGTGAAAGGTCTGGTTTGCGGCGTGAAATGAATGCCTGCTTGCGATCAATCTCCCACCACTTTGCCGCGCGACGCTTTGGTCACCGAGCGCTGACTCTTGCCTTCGAGTCGGCGCTGCTTTGAGCCGTAAGTCGGCTTGGTGGCGCGACGTGCGCGTGGCGGCACGGCGACGCTGTTCACCAGTTCTTGCAAGCGCGCCATGGCATCAGCGCGGTTCATGTCTTGGCTGCGCGTGCGCTGCGCCTTGATCACCATAACACCGTCGGCGGTGATGCGCTGGTCACGCAGCGCCATCAAGCGTTCTTTGATGGCGTCGGGCAGGCTGGAGGCGTTGATGTCAAAGCGCAAATGCACCGCGCTCGACACCTTGTTGACGTTTTGCCCGCCCGCGCCTTGGGCGCGGATGGCGGTGAACTCCACTTCGGATTCAGACAGTTGCCAGCTCGGCGCGTCGTTCATTGCAAATCAAACCAATAGCACCGGCACGCGCTGCGCCAAGGCGCACATCAGCTCATAGCCCACGGTGCCCGCAGCGTGCGCCACTTCGTCGATGGGGAGCACCGCGCCATGGGGGCTGCAGCCCCACAACGTGACTTCGCTGCCCACGCTTGCGTCTGCCACGGCGCTGAGATCAACCGTGACCATGTCCATCGACACGCGCCCGACCAGCCGCGTGCGCACGCCGTTCACCAACACCGGCGTGCCTGTGGGTGCGACGCGCGGATAGCCGTCGGCGTAACCGCATGCCGCCACGCCGATGCGCATGGCCTGAGGCGCGGTGAAGGCGCTGCCGTAGCCAACGCAGTCGCCGGCTTTCAAGTCTTGTGTGGCGATGAGTTCGCAGCGCAAAGTCATGGTGGGTTGCAAGGCCCAGTCATGGATGCTGTGCGCGGGGAAGTCGGGCGACGAGCCGTACAGCAAGATGCCGGGACGCACCCAATCGGCGGCCACGGCTTCGTCTGTGAAGTTCAAGGTGGCTGCGCTGTTGCTGAGCGACCGCGCCCCGGGCAGCTCGGCGGTGGTGGCTTCAAAGACTTCGCGCTGACCGACGATGCCGATGGGCCCGTCGGACGTGATGTCAGCATTCGCAAAGTGCGTCATCAGGGTGATGCTCTCGACCTGCGTCAAACCCGACAGCCGCAGCCATGCGCCGCGATACGCCGCGGGCGTGAAGCCAAGGCGGTTCATGCCGCTGTTCATCTTCAAGAACACCGTCTGAGGGCGGTTGGTTTTGTGCGCGGCCAGCCAGTCGATTTGCGCTTCGCAGTGCACGGTGTGCCACAGGTCCAAGCGCGAACAGGCCTCCAGGTCGCGCGCATCGAAGCAACCTTCCAACAACAGAATTGGGCCGCGCCAGCCGAGGTCGCGCAGGATTTGCGCTTCAGCGATGTCAAGCAGCGCGAAGCCGTCAGCGCCTTGCAGGCCAGCGTAGGCGCGCGCCACGCCGTGCCCGTAGGCATTGGCTTTCACCACCGCCCACGCTTTGGCCTGCGGCGCGGCCTGCCGTGCGCGCTTCAAGTTGTGCGCCAAGGCGTCGGTGTGGATGAGGGCGGAAATGGGACGGGGCATGGTGGCGAATTTGCTGCGTTTGCGGCTCGCTGTGAAGGCTAAGTGGCACTCTGAGTGTGCGGATTCTGGCGCACCCTGCATTCGCGGGAGCAGCAGCCTCTTCACTCGCTTCACCCCATGCTATAAACCGCGCCGCAGGTGGATACTGCACGCGCAGCGGTTGAAAGTTGGCCTACTGGTCAACCCCTAGTTTGTAAAGACAGGATCAGCGCTTTCATCGCTTAAAGGCAGTATCGGCACGAC
Source organism: Burkholderiales bacterium (assembly GCA_025358485.1). GTDB lineage: Bacteria > Pseudomonadota > Gammaproteobacteria > Burkholderiales > Burkholderiaceae_C > JANYJJ01. The sequence goes on from JANYJJ010000061.1 coordinate 12,539, forward strand.
GCCCCCACATGACGTTCACATCGGTTCCAAGGCAGCGCGCTCAGAGCGAATGAAAAAAGGTTTCTACACCATCATGTCGGCACAGTTTGTCAGCTCCTTGGCTGACAACGCGGTGTTGGTGGCCGCCATAGAGCTGCTTAAAACTTCGGGCGCGCCTGCCTGGCAAGTGCCAGCCTTGGGTTCGATGTTTGCGCTGTTCTACGTCGTGCTCGCGCCTTTTTTGGGAGCCTTTGCCGACGCCGTGCCCAAAGGCAAGGTGATGTTCCTTGCCAATGCCATCAAGGTGGTGGGGTGCTTGATGATGTTGTTTGGCACGCACCCTCTGATGTCCTACGCCATCATTGGTTTGGGCGCGGCGGCTTACTCACCGGCCAAGTACGGAATTTTGACCGAGCTGTTGCCCAACTCGCAATTGGTCAAGGCCAACGGCTGGGTTGAAGGGCTGACGATTTTGTCCATCATTTTTGGCGTGGTGTTTGGCGGCCAATTGGTGGGCAAAACCGTGTCCACCTATTTGCTGGGCTTTGATCTTCCTGTTTTCGACACGGGCATCGACACCGCACCCGAAGCCGCCATTTCAGTCATTGTTTTTTTCTACGCCATTGCAGCGCTGTTCAACTTGCGCATCCCGCGCACCGAGGCTCCGTTGCAGCCGCTGCCCTACAGCTTGACGACCTTGGTGCGCGAGTTTTCCAGTTGCAACGCGCGCTTGTGGAGCGACAAGCTGGGCCAAATTTCGCTGGCCACGACCACCTTGTTTTGGGGCGTGCTGGGCAATGTGCGCATCATTGTGTTTGCCTGGGCCGCGGCCGCTTTGGGCTACTCGACCACACAAGCGTCCACCCTCGTTGGCGTGGTCGCCATAGGCACAGCCGCTGGCGCTGTTTATGCATCCCTGCGCATGAAGTTGGACCAAGCCACCAGCGTGATTCCGCTGGGCATTGCGATGGGCGTGTTGCTCATAGGCTTGAACTTCATCACCAACGTGTATTGGGCCGCGCCCTTCTTCATTTTCTTGGGTGCCATTGGCGGCTATTTGGTGGTGCCGATGAATGCACTGCTGCAACACCGAGGTCACAACCTGATGGGCGCAGGCCGTTCGATTGCCGTGCAGAACTTCAACGAACAAGCCTGCATCTTGGCCATGGGCGCGTTCTATGCGGGCATGACGAAATGGGGCTTGTCGGCGTTTGTCGCCATCACCATTTTTGGCCTCACCATTGCAGTCACTATGACCGTGATCCGCCAATGGCATCTGAGCAACTGCGTGAAGCACAAGGACGAAGTGGAACATTTGCTTGCCCTGGCGCGCAGCGACACACATTGACCTCCGCGCAGCGACACACACTGACCTCCGCGCAGCGACAATCCCGGCGGTGCCTGCCGTCCGACTCAACCTCCCCGTTTTAGCTCTGCTCTTCAACGCCCTTGTGTGGGGCGCGTCGTGGTGGCCGTTTCGCCAACTGCAAGCCATGGGCTTGCACCCGCTGTGGGCCACGGTGTTGATCTACTTGGTCGCCGTCGTGTTGATCGTGGCGTGGCGACCGAAGGCTCTGCTGGAAGTGCTGCGCACCCCGTCGCTGTGGGTGCTGATGCTGGCGGCTGGGGCCACCAACGCCACCTTCAATTGGGGCGTGGTGATAGGTGACGTGGTGCGCGTCGTGCTGCTGTTTTATTTGATGCCGCTGTGGAGCGTGTTGCTGGCGCGCGTGCTGCTGCATGAGCGCATCACCACCGCCGCCGCATGGCGCGTTTTTCTGGCGTTGGTGGGTGCCGCCGTGGTGCTGTGGCCCGATCAAACCATCAGCCTCCAAACACTGCCCTTGCCGAACTCTTTGCCCGATTGGTTGGGCGTGCTGGGCGGCTTCAGCTTTGCCTTGAACAACGTCATGCTGCGGCGCGAAGCGCATCGCGCTGAAGAGGCGCGAGCCTTGGCCATGTTTGGCGGCGGGATGGTGGTGGCAGGTGTGCTGGCCTTGATGTTGGCTTGGCAAGGCCAAGTTCCGTGGCCGCCCGCCGCCGCGCCGTCATGGATGCTGTTGGCGCTGCTCATGACGGGGCTGTTTCTGACCGGCAACTTGGCCTTGCAATATGGCGCCGCGCGCCTGCGTGCCAATGTGACGGCGGTTGTGCTGGTCAGCGAGGTGGTCGTGGCCTCAGGCACGGCCGTGGCCTTTGGCGCGGGCACGCTGAACGCGCAGTTGTGGGTGGGCGGCTGCTTGATTGTTTTGGCATCGCTGCTGGCCGCCGTGCAAAGCCCAAGCGAGCACTGAAAACCGCGCAGGCCGCTACCATCGCGCCGCGCCAGTACCTTCATCCAACGGAGTCCCATCATGAGCACACCCACCAGCATTTACGATTTTGAAGCGACCTCCATCGACGGCAAAACCGCCTCGCTCGCGTCGCAGCGTGGCAAAGTTTTGCTCATCGTCAACACCGCCAGCGCTTGCGGCTTCACGCCGCAATTCGGTGGCTTGGAAGCCCTTTGGAAAAGCCTGGGCGCAAAGGGCCTGAGCGTGGTCGGCTTCCCCAGCAATGAATTTGGCGCGCAAGACCCCGGCAGCGATTCAGAAATCTCTTCGTTTTGCCAAATCAACTACGGCGTCAGCTTTCCCATGATGGCCAAGGTCAACGTGAACGGTGCCAACGCGCACCCGTTGTGGAAGTGGTTGACGAAGGAAGCGCCAGGCCTGTTGGGCAGCCAAGCGGTGAAATGGAACTTCACCAAATTCTTGGTCGGCAAAGACGGCCAAGTCATCAAGCGCTATGCCCCCACCGACACGCCCGAATCCATGCGCGCCGACATCGAGCGTGCGTTGGCTGCTTGATCCCTGGCTTGAGCATGTTCCAACACATCGAGCCCTACGCAGGCGACCCCATCCTCACGCTGAACGAAGCCTTCGGCAAAGACCCACGGCCTCACAAAATCAACCTGAGCATCGGCATTTACTTCGACGACGCAGGCAAGTTGCCCGTGATGCGCGCCGTGCGCGAGGCCGAAACCGCCATGCTGCAAAGCATCGGCCCACGCTCCTATCAACCCATGGAAGGTGCGGCCAACTACCGCAGCGCGGTGCAACAACTGCTGTTCGGCGCAGACCACGAAGCCGTGCTCAGCAAGCGCATCGCCACCGTGCAAACCATCGGCGGCTCGGGCGGCTTGAAAGTTGGCGGCGACTTTTTAAAGCGCTACTTCCCCCACGCCCCTGTGTGGGTCAGCGACCCGACTTGGGACAACCACCGCGCCATGTTTGAGGGCGCAGGCTTTGCCGTCAACACCTACCCGTACTACGACGCCGCCACAGGCGCGCTGAACTTTGCAGGCATGCTGCAAGTGTTCAAAGGTGACGGCGATGTAAAAAACAGCAGCGCGATTGCCGCAGGCAGCATCGTCCTGATGCACGCTTGTTGCCACAACCCCACCGGCGTCGACTTGAACGCGGCGCAGTGGGCCGAATTGATCCCCGTCATCAAAGCGCGCGGCCTCATTCCTTACCTCGACATCGCTTACCAAGGCTTCGGCGACGGCATCGCGGAAGACACCTTTGCCTTGCAAGCGCTCACCGCGGCAGGCATCAGCTTCTTCTGCGCCAGCTCGTTTTCCAAAAGCTTCTCGCTTTACGGCGAACGTTGCGGCGCGCTCAGCGTGGTGTGCCCCGACGCCGCGCAAGCCGAACTGGTGCTCGGTCAAATGCGCGCCACCGTGCGCAAGAACTACAGCAGCCCACCGACCCACGGTGGCCAGATCATTGCGCGCGTGCTGCAAACCCCGGCGCTGCACGCGCAGTGGGCCAATGAGTTGAGCGGCATGCGCGAGCGCATCAAACTCATGCGCCAACGCCTGCATGCGGTGCTGCAGGCCAAGCTGCCGGGCAAAGACTTCAGCTACTTTCTGACGCAGCGCGGCATGTTCAGCTACACAGGCTTGTCGGCAGAGCAAGTGGACAGACTGCGCGAAGACCACGCCGTCTATCTGGTGCGCTCAGGTCGCATGTGCGTGGCGGGTCTGAACTCAGGCAATGTCGAAGCCACGGCGGTGGCGATGGCGGCGGTGTTGGCGTAGGGCACAGGTTTGGGTCTGCGGGTTTCGCACCGCGACCGCGCATAAAAAAAGCCGGTGCATCGCACCGGCTTTTTCAATTCGATCCGTGAGGATCGAAAAACTTCAGCTCACTTCAGGTGGCCGTTGATCAGCTTGGTCATCTCGAACATCGAGACTTGCGCCTTCTTGAAGATTTCCTTCAGCTTGGCGTCGCCGTTGATCATCGTGCGTTTCGCGGCATCTTGAAGGTTGTGCTTCTTGATGTATTCCCACACCTTCTTCGTCACCTCGGTGCGTGGCACGGGGGTGGAGCCAATGATCGCGGCGAGTTGCGCGCTGGGGGTCATGGCTTTCATGAAGGCGGCGTTGGGAGCACGTTTCTTCGCAGGATCAGTCACCTTCTTGGCGGCTGCTTTCTTAGCAGGTGCTGCAGCTTTCTTCGCTGGTGCAGCTTTCTTGGCCGCTGGCGCGGCCGCAGTCACCTTCTTCGCAGGGGCTGCCGCTTTTTTCGCGGGAGCAGCTTTTTTGGCCGGAGCCTTTTTCGCAGTTGCCATTTTTAATTTCTCCATCAGTCGATTGGTTGATGTGCCGGGCTGGGTGAGGGCCGCGTGGACTCTCATTTCTCTCAGGCACCGGACGCGGCGAATGGTAATGCTTGCATGTGCGCTTGAGAAGCTGTTTTCATAGGAGAAACACGCAATCTGACAACAGACCAGCTGCTTTTGTCGCGGCCATGCATCAAAGCGAGCCTTATCGCGCGTGCACGGTGTTGATTTGCGGCGAGCCATGCGCCGCGCAATGCTGTCCAAGCCGCCACGTTGCGCGCTATTCTTCGCGCATGAAAATCATCATTCGTTGGATGCTCTTGGCTGCGGCCTTGCTGCTGGTGGCGCACTTGTACTCGGGTGTGACGGTTCAAAACTTCACCTCGGCCTTGATCGCGGCTTTTGTGCTGGGCTTGCTCAACACTTTGGTCAGACCGATCTTGGTGTTGCTGACCTTGCCGGTGACCGTCGTCACGTTGGGCTTATTTTTGTTCGTCATCAACGCGCTGATGTTTTGGGCGGCGGCCAACATGCTTGACGGCTTGACGGTCACTGGCTTCAAAGCGGCGTTGATCGGCTCGCTGATTTACAGCCTGTGCGGCATGGTGATTGATGTGGCGATGGAACGTGTCTTCACCAAGAAAGTAACGTGAACCGCGTCACTTGAACTGAACGGTTTTCACGTTCGCACCGCGCACTTCAAAGCGCACCGTTTGCAGCGTCTGCCCGCTGCGCGACACCAAGCTCAGCGCATGCCGCCCCGGCCACGGCGGCCAGCTCACACGCGGCCCCGCACCGACGCGCTTGCCGTCCAACATCCACACGCCGCTCTCGCCTTCGAAGGTGATGCGCTGCGCTGCGGGCGGGATGTCTGGGTCGATGGCAAACAAGCTGCCGTCGCGCGGGCTGCTGATGCCGTAGTGGCGTGCGCCGGTAGTTTGTGCGCCGGTAGTTTGCGCGCTGGCAGTTTGCGCGCTGGCAGTTTGTGCACTGGCAGTTTGAACCGAAGCGGCTTGCTGCGTTTGTTCGGTGCCAGCGATGAAGACTTCGTCTCTTGAAGCTTCACGCGCTTGTCCACCTTGTTCAGCGAACTGCGTCGCCACCAACACCACACCTTGCGGCATGCGCGGTGCAACCGATGGTTGTTGACGGTGCAGGTGCCTCACCAGCGTCGCCCAAATCGGCGCGGCGCCACTCACACCGCTGACTTGGTGCATGGCTTCGCCGCTGGCGTTGCCCACCCACACGCCCACGGTGTAGCGGTCGGTGTAGCCAACACACCAGTTGTCGCGCATGTCTTTGCTGGTGCCGGTTTTAACCGCCGCAAAGCCGCGTGTGGCCAGCCAACTGTCCAGCCCGAAGGTGCGCACGCGGGCGTTGTTGTCGGCCAGGATGTTCGTCGTCAAGTAAGCCGCTGAAGCGTCCAGCGCGCGTTTGGATTTTGCGGCGCGCGTCGGCAAAGCCACCGACGAAAACACACCTCCGTTTGCCAGCGCGCGATACGCATTCGTCAACCCAAGCAGGCTGACTTCAGCGCCGCCCAAGGCCAAGGCGTTGCCGTAGTAGCCACCAGATTGCGGCAACGCCAAGCCCAAGGCATTGAAGCGTTCGACCAAGGCCTCGGGCCCCAACATCGCGCCCACGCGCACCGCAGGCACGTTCAAGCTGGCCCCCAAAGCTGTGCGCGCGCTGACCCAACCTTTGAATTCGCGGTCGTAGTTTTGCGGAATGTACAAACCACTTTGCGTGGCGATTTGTGTGGGCGCATCGTCCAACAAACTGGCCGGTGTGATGAGCTTTTTCTCAAACGCCAGCGCGTAGATGAAGGGCTTGAGCGTGGAGCCGGGTTGGCGTTTGGCGAGCACGCCGTCCACCTGTGCCGCGCCCGACAAATCGCCGCTCGACCCCACCCACGCCAGCACCTCGCCCGACGCGTTGTCCAGCACCACCACCGCGCCGTCTTGCACGTTGCGGCCGTGCAGTTCAGTGAGTTGACGTTGCAGCGCGCTGATGGCCACCCTTTGTAGCGAGGCATCCAAACTGCTGCGTTGTGGTGACTCAGGCGCGGGCTTGAGCTGACGCGCAAAGTGCGGCGCAAGTTGTTCGCCCAACATCGGCGCGCCTTGTCGCACCAAAGCTGTCTCGGTCAGGGCTGTGATGCCTTCGCATTTCAACGCTTGCAGTTGCAGCACACCGCACGCGCGCTGCGCGACCGTGGCGGCAGGCGCATTGGGGCCGCGCAGCAGTGCGGCGGTGATGGCAGCTTCATGCGCATCCAAACCGCTGGGGTGTTTGCCAAACAGCGTGAGCGACAGCGCGTTGATGCCCACCACCTCGCCCCTGAAAGGCACCGAGTTGAGATAGGCCTCCAAGATGTCGGACTTGCTCCAACGCGCTTCAATTTGTGTGGCGGTGATGGCTTGGCCGATTTTTTGCGTCACGCTGCGCCCGCCCGCAGGCCGCGCCAAGCCGTCGTCTATCAACCCGGCCAACTGCATGGTCAGTGTGGAGGCGCCGCGCGTTTTGCGATTCCAAGTGTTGCTCCACGCGCTGTTGGCGATGGCGCTCCAGTCGACGCCGCTGTGTTCATAAAAGCGCTTGTCTTCGCTGAGCACGACGGCTTGCATCAATGCCGGCGAAATGTCCTGCAAGGCCACCCAAGGCAAGCGCCGCACCGTCATGTCAGTGCGCAAGGTTTGGATGGGCGTGCCCACGCGGTCGAGCAACGTGATGTCGGAAGGGCGGTGAGCGCGTTTGAGTTCGGGGAAGGTGGGCAGGGCTTGGGCGGCCGAGCTGAAGACGAGAAAAATCATCAGGACAAACTCCCTCCCTCTTGACGGGGGAGGGCTGGGTTTGAGGCGGGGCTCGCGAGGCGCATGCGTCGAGCCCGCTGAACGGCATCGGCTTGCAAGCCGATGCGCGGTGCGAGGCTGGGGGTGAGAACTGGAAATACTCATCGCACTTTGCAGGACTGCCGCGCATCAAAGTTTTCACCCCTCCCCAGCCCTCCCCGTCTAGGGGAGGGGGCAGCTCCAACAACATCAGCCTTCACGGGGACACCTCGATCAGCGCATTCGGTATCTCCCCAAAACTCTCAGGCGCATACATCGCCTCGACCCTGGACGGAGGCAGCGCAAACTTGCCGGGGTTGTTCAGGCGCACGGTGTATTCGACCGTGTGTTTGCCGCGCGGCAGGTACTCGAAGTAACTGCGAAACGCTTCAAACGTGCGCTCTTCATAGGCGGGCCACGCGTTGCCAGATCGCTTTTCGCCGCCTGTCGCAATGGCCGAATCGCGTCCCAAACCCGAGCCCAAAATCGTCGCACCGCCAGGCACCGGGTCACTCACCACCACCCAGGTCATGTCGCTTTGCGCATCAATTTCCAAACGCACCCGCAGCACATCACCGCGCGACCATTTACTTTTGTCTTTTTGCTCGACGGCAGTGAGGGTGCGCGTCAAGCTATAGCCCGCGTTGATCGGTTTCTTCAGCGCCACGGCCGCCCAACTTTGCACCGTGAGCCACGGTCTGCCGCTGCCTTCTTGCGTCACGGTGAGCGATGACGCCTCAACAGGCCACGCCAACTTCACGCTGCCGCCCGTCGGTGATTTGCCCCAATCGACGCTGCCAGTTTTGTCGCCCAAGGCGGCTTTTGTGATCCCGCCGACCTTCACCGATTCAAACTTCGCGGTGAATTTGTCCAGCGCCAGCGAGCCCCACAAATTCGCGGTCGTGGTCAACCACGCACCCGACTTTTGACGGCCCAGCGAGCCCACCACCATGCGCGGCAAATCATCTTTCCAGGCCGGATCGTCCATCACGGCCAGCATCAGGCGCGCGGCGTTGGCGTCGGCGCTGTCCATCAGCCACCACCAAAAATCGTCGTCCTCGTTGCTGAATTTCAGCGTGGTGCCCGCGTAAGTCAAACGGCTGCGCAAGATTTGATTGGCCTCCTCGATGCGTTTGCTTTGGTTCTGCACGCCGTCCAATTTTTTCAAGATGCGCAACCAGTCAATCACCGCCGCGGTGGGCCACACATTCGGCGTCAGGTTGATGGAGCCCAGCATCTTGGGGCTTGCGCGGCCGTATCGGCTGAGTGCCTCAATGGCCGCGAGTTTGCGCACATCCAGGTCCGCCTTCGGCGACCAAAACTTGCGCTCGATGCGGCCTTCCACAAACGCCACCAAGCCCGCCAACATCGCGTCGCGCGCAGGGGCAGGCAATTCAAAACCCGCCTCGTGTGTGGCGGCCAGCACGTAGGCGGTCAGGCGGTCGCTGCCGCGCGGGCCGTCTTCGGTGCGTGGCGGGAAGTAGCTGGCCAAGCCGTCGCTGTCCAAATAGGTAGGCAATGCGTTGGCCACTTGCGCCCACAACTTGGCGTCTTTCAGGCCGACGGCTTTGGATGTTTTTTGCTCCAGGCAAACAAAAGGGTAGGTCTCGAAGTAACGCCGCATGCCGGGCAGCGCGCCGCTGAGTTGCGCTTGCGCGGCCAGCACCAGGCCGCCACGTTTGATGCCCACGTCCGGCAACGCATCTTGCGGTGCGGCCACGGGCAAAGTGAAGTTGCCGTCCAGCTGTTGCAGCGTGGCCTGCATCACGCGCACCGGCACGGCGGTGGACACGAGCTGCGTGAATTTTATGCGGTCTTTGCTGCGCGTGCTGCTCATCCCGGTACCACCGCCCTGTTCCTCGGCCGACGCCTCCCAAGTCACGCTGATGGCGTCCAGCGGCACGTTGATGGGCCACACCAACTCGGTGGCCGCGCCCGCCGCAATCACCACGTCTTGTGGCGGCAAAACCAAAGGCGCGCGGTTGAGGTCTGCGCCTGCCGGTGTGTTCACCGTGCCTTGCAAACTGGCGCGCACTTTCATCTCGCGCGCTGTCGTGTTGCGCAGCGTCAGCATGGCGCTGAACTGGTCGCCTTCACGCACCAGGGGCGGCAAGCCTGAGAGCATTTGCAAGTCTTGCGTCACGCGGATGGACGTGCTGCCGTTGCCAAACTTTTGCGCGCCGTCGTCGGCAATGGCCACCAACTTGAAGCTGGTGAGCGAATCGTTCAGTGGCACGTCCACTTGCGCTTCGCCGTTGGCGTCCAACACCACGCGGGCCTTCCACAACAACAAGGTGTCAAACAACTCGCGCGTGCCGCCGCGACCCCCGCCGCCGCCTGCCGCCACCGCCTTGCGGCCGTAGTGACGGCGGCCAATGATTTCACTTTGCGCGGTGCTGGTTTCCACACCCCAGGCGCGTTGCTGAACCATGGCGCTGAGCAAGTCCCAACTGGCGTTGCCGCTGAGCGCCAACAGGCCTTCGTCGACCGCCGCAAACGCCACTTCGGTGCCCGCCAAGGGCTTGCCTTCAAACAGCACCTTGACCCGCGCTTTGGCGGTTTGGCGAACCGTGTATTGGGGCTGGTCTGCTGTCACCGTGACCTGCAATTCATGCGCTTTGCTGCCCACCTTCAGCGCCGCCACGCCCAACTTGAAAGCAGGCTTGGCCAAGTCCACCATGGCGGTGGGCGCTTGGTATTCGCGGCCTTCAAACCAAAAACTGCGCGCCCAGTTCAACGGCTCGCGCCAGCCCCAGGTGAACAGTGAATACCAAGGCACTTCGCGCACGCGCCCACGCAGCGCCAACACGCTCACGTACACATTCGGACCCCAGGTTTTTTCTATCTTCAAGCTCACAGTCGGGTCGTCCCCGCGCAGCGTCACCACGCGCGTGTCGATGACGCCTTCTCGCTCCACCGCCACCAAGGCGGTGGCCTCACGAAACGGCATACGCACTTGCAATTGCGCGGTCTCGCCGTGCTCGTAATTTTTCTTCTCGGGCAGCACGTCGATGCGGTCGTCGTTGTCTTGCGCAAACCAAAGTTCACCTTGCTTGGTGACCCACACGCTGGAGGCTGCCTGCACCGCGTTACCGCTCGCGTCTTTGCTGGAGGCGATGAGTTCCACCTGCCCCGCGTCTTTCAATTCGGCCTCGCACAACAGCAAACCCCGGTCGTCGGTGCTGCCGCTGCACAGCGCACCCAGGTCGCGCAATTCAGTGCGGTTGTCATACGCATAAAAACCGCCCACCATGCGCTTGCGGGTGCTGATGACTTGGCTCAAACGGCCACGCACTTCTATGCTTTGGCCCTTGATGGCTTTGCCCGTGGTGTCGAGCGCCAACGCAGTGAATTTCACTTTGCCTCGGTTGCTGGCCCACGAACCTGTCTTCATGCCCAACACCACAGCACTGGGCCACAACTGGATGGAAGTGGAGGCGGTTTGCACTTCGCCGTTGGGGTCGTTGAAGGTGACCTCGGCAGTCACTTCGCTGGGTTGGGTGACGGCCCCAAATTCTTTCAGCGTGAAGCTGGCTGCGCCGTTTTTGTCGGTGGTCAGCGCCAGCTTGTCTGCGATGAGTTTGCCGTTGCCTGATGACGAAGAAGAAGACCCTGAAGACTCGCCTTCTTCATCGCGGCTGTTGTCCGATTTGCTTAGCTCACGCGGTGCGTCGAAGGTGAATTCGTCGTAGCCGCTGAAGCTCGCATAGCGACTTCGCAGCAGCGCACTGGCTCGCGCCGGGGCCATGGCCATGCCACCGCCAGAGAAGTAATTCAGTTGCACTGCCACCGCCAATTCTTTGGGTGCAGCAGGCACTAGCTTGGGCCCGCTGACACGCGCATCCACCAACGGCAAGCGAAATTCCTCGACCCGAAAACTGCCGCTGCTCCACTGCCTGTTTCGCGACTCGGCTGCGCTGTCGCGTTCCAGAATCACCTCGTACACACCGAGCTTGGCGGCAGGCGGAATGTTCCAGGTTGACGTCGCACTGCGCACGCCGTTCCAACTGAGCGCCTGCACAAATTCTTGGCCGCTGCCTTGGTGCACCACCTTCATGCGCGTGGGCAGATCGGCGGCTTTGAAGTTGGCCAATCCGGTGCTGACTTCAGACCGCACAAAGTGCTTCATTGACACCGTCTCGCCCGCGCGAAACAGGCTGCGATCAAACACCGTGGCGGCGCGCGCTTCAGCGTCGCCGTTGTGGCCCGCAGCGCTGGCAGTGGGCACGTTAAAGCGCCAAGGCTCGATGCCTTTTTGCCAGTTGCTGAACACGAAAGACGTGTCCATCACCGCCTTTGCATCGGCTTTTCTTGCGGTCACAAACAAGCCCGACTCACCCTCGCAGCCTTGCCCGTCGGTGTCGAACGCCTTGTCCACTTTGGCCAAGCCCTGGGCGTCGGTTTTGCCAGCCCACAGTGGTTTGCCGTTGCAGTCGTTCACCACCACGTCGGCCCCGGCCACCGGCTTGCCTTTGTCGAGCGAGGTGACCCACACCACGCTGTTTTCGCGGCTGCGTTTGAAGTGAACGCCCAGGTTGGTGACCAGCACGCCGGTGCGCACAAACATCGGTGCTTTTTTGTCGAGCAGGGACTCGCCCAAACGCTGCGATTCGATCTCGACCACAAAGTAGCCGGGCTCGGCCAGCGGGATGCCGACCACCTCAAACGGGCGCGGGTCGCCGCCTGCGAGCTGTGGCAAGTCCAGCCGTTTGGCGTCTTTGTCGGGCTGGAGCAGCGACAGCTCGCGCGTGGGCAAATAGCGTTCAGTTTTGCGTTTGATGGTTTTGCCCTTGGCGTCGGTGTCCGTCTCAACCGTGAACCAATCTTTTTCGGGCAGGCCGTGTTCCTTGGCGCTGATCTGACCGTCGTTGTACTTGGCCACACGCTGGTACCAACGCAAGATGTCGGCGTCGGTTTGCAGCTTTTTCAAGCGCACTTGCCCGCCTGCTTTTTGGGAAGGATCGGCTTGCGTGCGCAAGTCAGCTTGCACGTGGCGCAGCGTCACCGGCAGCAAAGGGTCAGACAGCTCGATCACGCCAAACGGTGCGGCCGCAAATTTGGCAATGGGTGGCGCGTCGCCGGTGCTCACCTTCATCGGAAAACTGGCGGCGTTGGCCAAGCTGCGGCCGGCGTTGTCTTTCAAGCCGGTGGGTATCTCCACCGTGAAGCTGGTGTTCTCAGGCAAGGGTGTTGCAAAGGTCAGAGCACTCACGTCACCGGCCTTGTCGTCTTTGTCGAACACCGGCATGAACACCGAACCAGCCGCCGCGCCCGCGCTGGGTTTCAACGCCACCTTGGCGGCCCATTCGCGCGGCACCGGCTCAGAAAACACCAAGCGCATCGGTCGAATAGGCAAACAGGGCGCGTTGGCGCGTTCACGCTCGCAAGTGAATTCAGCCGTAAACGCGGGGCGCACGGTGTAGCGAAAACGCTGCTCGGTGGAAGTGATGATTTTTGGGTTGGCCGCCGCACCTATGCCCTTGCCCCACACCAAGCGCGCGGCCGCGCCGAAGGGCAAGGGGCGCTTGCAGGCCAGCAACAAAACGCGCTCTGCGGCCGCCTTGTTTTTTTCTCCGTCCAGGCGTCGCGCCTTCAACCATTGCGCGCGCTCATCGCCTTCGATCACGCGCACCGCAATGCGCTCGCCGATGCCTTCCACTTCGCACCAGGCGTTGGTGAGCACCGTGCTTTGCACCGCCGCGCCGTTCAAACGCAGCGCGAAAAATTGGTCTTCAGCCAACTGCGAGCCTTCCGACGGCGCGATGCTCGTCACCGATGGCCCGCCGGTGTTGAAAGTGAATTCACGCGGGGTACCAGTCAGTGGCGCTGTGTTGGAGCCGATCGACGGCTTCCAATCGTCCTTCACCTTGACCACACAGCGCGTGCCGGGCGGCAGCGCCTGCGCAAAATCGTAAAGCCAGATGCGGTCATTCGCCCATCGGCCAGAACCTGCGGGAACGGGGCCTTGGCAGTTCACGCTCATCGGGTCGGGCAAGCGCAAGTCGCCAAACGGCACCACCGCGTCAGAAAACTTCACCGTGATTTGACGCACCTGCGCCACCTCGCCTTGCGGGCTGAAGGTGGCGATGGAGGCGGCGGTGCTGTGGCCCGAAACGGTGAGCCACGCGAGTGCGGCGGCTGCAATGAATGAACGCATCGTCTGTCCCCTTTGGGTCGCGCACCCACGTTGGCGCGCGGCGGTCGAGTCTAGGTGGACTTTGGACAAGCTGATTGAGAGGGTCAGCACTCGGACTTGATGGCAACGGCGTGTCCGACTTGTTGGCGTCTCCACAATTTTTCGACAAACTCGTCGCGGTTTTTGTGTTACGTTAACGTCTCTCAATTCTGCAATCAAGTCGACTGCCATGCAAATCAACACACTTTCTTTTCGTGCCGACGAGCAGCTCTTTGAGCAGACGCGTGCGTTGGCTAACGCCACCGGACTGAAGAGTTCGGATTACATGCGCGATGCCGTTCGCGAAAAAAACGAGCGCGTGACCGCCCAGCGCATCGCCATGCTTTCTAAAGAGCTGGCAACAGACCACCTCAACTTCAACGAGGCCATCGAAAGCTCGCTGGCGGACGGCCTTGAGTAAATTGCTCCGCGGGCAGGTGTGGGAAGTTGACCTGGAGCCACAAACTCACAAAGAAGAACCTGGTAAGCGCGGCCGCCCAGCCCTGGTGATTCAAACCGACGCCCTGAACGGCGCAGGTCATCCGACCACCATTGTTGTGATGGGCACAACCCAGGTGCGGCGCGACAAAGATTACTTCCCACTTCGGGTGGCGCTGGTCAATCAGCCGGGCATGAGGCGAGACACCGACTTGCTGATAGACCAAATCCGCGCCATCTCGAACAATCGCTTCATGGGCACAAAGCCGTTGGCAACTTTGAGCACCAATCACTTGAAGCGAGTTGAAGAGGCTCTCAAGCTGCTGACGGGTCGCTGATTGGCTGCGACGTTGAACCCGTCAACCCGCCCGCTGCTCCTCAGCACTCAAGCTCTTGCGCTGCGCCTCGATGTCGCGCAGGCGTGAGTCGATGACCGAAGCTTCAATGAAGTCTGCGCCTGCGGCATTGGCGGTCCCGCGTCGGGCCAGGCGTTGACCGGCCTTCAGTCGGTCGATGGCACCGACCCAATCTCCCAACAAATAGCGCGCCTCGGCGTCGGCGCGCAAGGCGCGCAGTGGCTGACTCAGTGCGCCCCAGATTTGGCTGAGTGACGACCATGCTTCGGCGTCCTGACGGTTCACGGCCACCCAGGTTTGCAGTGCTTCGGCGGATCGGGTGAGGCGCGGCAAATTCACAGCAGGCGGCAGCCCTGCGCTCAGTGCGATGCGTGCACTCATCAACAACATGGGCCGCGTGATTTGTGCGCCGTTTTGAGCCCCATACACCTCTTGCGCATACGGTTCCAACACCTCCACCGCGCGCGCGGAATTGCCGCGCTCGAGTTGCGACTGCGCATTCAACAGCGCCACGGCGCGTTCTGCGCGCACATCAGGCCGAGGGTTGAACTGAATCAATGTTTGCGCACGCAGCAAGGCTTTGTCGGCGCGCGCCCAATCACGCAGCAAGGTGGACGCGAGCGCGCTGGACGCAGCGTTGGACAGCTTTTCAGGCAGTGGCATGGCGCTGACGTCGGCATCGGTTGAGCTTTGAAACTGCACGTCCAAAGCTTGCCAGCGACGCAGCGCATCGACGCGTGTGTCCATCAGCACGCGAGCGCGGGCTTGCGCCAAGTTGTGCTCCAACACGCTGGGCGGCGGGGCCATCAAACTGACGCCCGCACGCGAGCGCGCTTCGCCGATGCGCTCCACCGTCAGCGGGTGACTGCGCAAATACGGAAAACCGCCGTTGTCGTTGAAGCGTGAAGAGGCGTCGAGTTTTTCAAACATCGCAGCCATGCCACCGGCACTGAAACCTGCGCCGGTCATGACTGCAAACCCGACCCGATCGGCCTCGCGTTCCATGTCGCGTGAGAAATTGAGTTGTCCTTGGATGGCCGCCGCTTGACTGCCGGTGATGACTGCATTGGCTGCATCAACACTGCGGCTGCGGCTGGCCGCCAGCACGCCCAAAATCAAGGCCGCCGCACTGAGCAGCGACTGCTTCTTGCTGTTCGCAATGCTGCGCGCAATGTGGCGCTGCGTGACGTGCGACATCTCATGCGCCAGCACCGACGCCAGCTCGTCGCGCGTGGCCGTCATGGCCATCAAACCCAAGTGCACGCCGATGTAGCCGCCGGGCAGCGCGAAGGCGTTGACGCTGCGGTCGCGCACCAAAAATGGCTCCCAGGCAAAGCGCTGATCCACCTCGGCGGTGATGTCGCCGCGCTGCTTGGCAGAGGCCAACAGCGGCTGCCACAGCGACTGCAAATACTCCAGCAGGACGGGGTCGTCGATGTAGTCGGGGTCGCGGCGAATCTCGCGCATGATTTGGTCGCCCAGCTTGCGCTCAGTGCCCAAGTTGAAGTCGTCCGACGCGGTGTCGCCCAGCGCTGGCAAGTTGACTTGGGCCTGCGCGAGCGGGGTGATACTGCCAGCGAGCAAGGCACTGGCACACGCCACGCTGACGATGCGATGCACAGAGCGCCTTTGAAAAAATGAGTGGGTCAAATGATGGCTTTCGGCAAGCAAAAACGTCAGAGTCAACACAAGGGTGCGAGGTTCAACGGCAGCAGGTAAAGCGCCTGCTGGCATGATGCCACTCCCCTTGTTGCCAGATTGTTTCCAACCATGACAGCCGCTCCGACAGCTACCTCATTCACGCACTTCGACAGCACCGGCCAAGCTCACATGGTGGACGTGTCAGCCAAGGCCGAGACCCACCGCGTTGCGCGCGCCAGCGGCGTCATTCGCATGCTGCCCGCCACGCTGGCCTTGATTGCCAGCGGCAACGCCGTGAAGGGCGACGTGATTGGCGTGGCGCGCATCGCGGCCATTCAAGCGGCCAAGCGCACCTCTGACTTGATCCCGCTGTGCCACCCGCTGCCCATCACGCGCGTGACGGTGGACTTCACGGTGGACGCCGCCACCAACGCTGTCACGTGCACCGCGCAAGTCGAAACTTTGGGGCGCACCGGCGTGGAAATGGAGGCGCTGACCGCCGTGCAAGTCGGCCTGCTCACGGTCTACGACATGTGCAAAGCGGTGGACCGGGGCATGGTCATGGGCGACATCCGCGTGCTGGAAAAGCACGGCGGCAAGTCGGGCGATTGGTCGGCCGCCTTAGGCGTGTAAGGGTTTGAGGGCTTGAGGGCTTGAGGGCTTAAGGGCTTGAGCGGCCAGCGTCAGCCCACCAGATCGCGCAACATCATGAACACCGCCGCGCCCACCAGCGCCACAGCGCCCCAGCCGAGCCAGCGTGTTTTGTGGCGCACCGGCAATGGCCCCATGACTTCCGGCTTGCTGGCCAGCAACATCATCGCCACCATGATGGGCACCGCCACCACGCCGTTGACGATGGCGCTCCAGTACAAGGCTTTCATCGGATCGATGGGCGTGAAGTCCAAGCCCGTGCCCACCAAAGTTGCCACCGCAATGATGGCGTAGAAGCCCTTGGCCTCGCGCCAGTGACGCTCCAGCCCTTCGGGCCAGCCAAAGGCCTCGGCCACGGCGTAAGCGGCTGACGACGCCAACACCGGAACCGCGAGCAAACCGGTGGCGATGATGCCGAAGGCAAACAGCACAAAAGCGAAGTCACCCGCCAAGGGCCGCAGAGCCTGCGCCGCTTGACCTGCGCTTTGCACATCGGTCACGCCGCCGGCGTTCAGCACCAGTGCGCCCATGAGCATCACAAAAAACGCCACGCCGTTGGAAAACACCATGCCCACCACCGTGTCAAGCCGAATGCGGCGCTTGGCCTTGCGCAGAACGTGCGCGCTTTCTGTGCCGGGTGTGATGCCGTGCAATCGCAACTCTTCGACTTCTTGCGAGGCTTGCCAAAAAAACAAATACGGCGAAATGGTGGTGCCCAAAATCGCCACGATCATCATCCAAAAGGCGGGGCTGGGGATGATTTTGGGCACGAACAAATCGTGCAGCACCACCGCCCACGGAATGTTCACGGTGAAGGCCGCCGCCACATAAACAAACAAGGTGAGCGTCAGCCACTTCAAGATGGGAGCCAGACGCCGGTAGGGCACAAACACCTGCAGCAGCAACGTGACCACGCCGAGCAGCACCGAATGGAGGTGTTTGCTGCCGCCGACGATCAATTGCAAGGCTTCGCCCATGGCAGCCACGTCGGCGGCGATGTTGATGGTGTTGGCCAGCAGCAGCATGAACACCACCGCGTACAAAAACGGTCGCGGGGCATGCAAACGCAGGTTGCCCGCGATGCCACGACCCGACTGCCGCCCAATGCGCGCACTGACCAGCTGAATGCCGATCATGAAAGGCAAGGTCAGGAAGACCGTCCACAACACGCCTGTACCGAACTGCGCGCCCGCTTGGGTGTAGGTGGCAATGCCAGACGGATCGTCGTCGGCTGCCCCGGTGACGACACCCGGCCCGACGTGGCGCAAGAAGGAGGGGATGCGGCGCAGTTGTTTGGAAATCATGGGCGGTGAGGGCGCAGCACGCGGTACAAAACAAGCTCACGCTACCATGCGCCGCGTAAGATTTAACCCCTGCCTTTTCAAGTCCGACGGAGCCTTCATGAAGTCATATGCCCGTGTTTTTTCGCTGCGCTCGTGCGTGTCCACGCTGGCACTTTCAATGTGTGTTTTTATGGTGAACGTCGCGCGTGCACAAAGTGCATCGGCGTGGCCCGACAAGCCCGTGCGCATCGTCGTGCCTGCGCCCGCAGGCAGCTCGCTCGACATCATCGCCCGCACCTTGGCGGACAAACTGAAAGACAAATGGAAGCAGCCGCTGGTCGTTGACAACAAGGCCGGTGCGGGCGGCATGTTGGGCATAGACGTGGTGGCCAAGGCCGCGCCCGATGGCTACACCTTGGGCTTGGGCTTCAACGGCCCCATTGCCTTCGGCCCGCACATGTACAAAAAAATGCCGTACGCGCCGGGCAAAGACTTGTTGCCCATCGTGCTGACCACATCGCAACCCAATGTGTTGGCGGTGAATGCCAGCAACCCCGCCAACACGCTGCCTGAATTGGTGGCCTGGGCCAAGGCGCAGGGCAACAAACTCAGCTACGGCTCGGTGGGCAACGGCAGCTCGTCGCACCTGACGATGGCGCTGTTGGAAAGCGTGGCCGGGTTTGACGCGGTGCATGTGCCCTACAGCGGCTCACCGCCCGCCGCCACTTCACTCGCGGCCAATGAAACGCAAATGTTGTTCGCTGTTGCGCCGCCCTTGGTGCCGCTGATCCAAGGCAACCGCATCAAGCTGATTGCCGCCACCAGCTTGCAACGCACCGAAGGTCTGAAAAGCTTGCCAACCGTGGCCGAAACCTACCCAGGCTTTGAAGCGCTCGCGTGGAACGGCCTGTTCACCGCCGCAGGCACACCGCCCGAGTTGATTGCGCGTATCAATGCCGATGTGAACGCCGTGCTCAAAGACCCGTCCGTGCGCGACGCCATGGTCAAGCAAGGTTTCATCATCGGCGGCGGCACCGCAGCCGAGTTCAAAACCTTCATCGACAGCGAAGGCAAACAGTGGGGCGCGATCATCAAGAAGGTCGGCATTTCGATTGATTGAATGTCGGCTTAGCACTCGCGTCGCGTGATCACCGGCACGCTGTTCGCGCTGGCCGCGGGCTGCATGTGGGGCTTGGTGTTTGTGGGGCCGCTGATGCTGCCCGACTACCCAGCCGCCATGCACACCTTCGGCCGCTACCTGGCCTTCGGCTTGATAGCACTGCCCTTGGCGTGGCTTGACCGTGCCCGGCTGCGCGACCTCAGCCGCGCCGATTGGCTGGAGGCGCTGAAGCTCGCGCTGGTGGGCAACATCATTTACTACTTGTTCTTGTCCAGCGCCATCCAGCGCGCCGGTGCGCCGCTGCCCACGGTCGTCATTGGCACACTGCCCGTGGTGATTGCGGTCGTGTCGAATTTGCGCGCTGCACAGCACCAGCAGCGCTTGCCGTGGCTGCGCATGCTGCCGTCCATGGGCTTGATCGCGGCGGGCATTGCGCTGGTGAATCAAGTTGAATTGACGGCCCTGCGCAGCGACGCAAAAGCCGACCTGACGCGCTATGCCTGGGGCGGTTTGTTGGCCGTCGGCGCCGTGGTGTGTTGGACGTGGTACCCCATACGCAACGCAGAGTGGCTGCGCGCAAACGCAGACCGCAGCGCCACCACGTGGGCCACAGCCCAAGGCATTGCAACGCTCCCGTTGGCCCTGCTCGGCTACGCCGGTTTTTGGTTGTGGAACACGCTCAGCGGCGGCAGCTTCGACATGCCGCTCGGCCCGCGAGCCATGCAGTACATCGGCCTGATGTTTGCGTTGGGCTTCTTCGCCTCCTGGCTGGGCACCCTGTGCTGGAACGAAGCCAGCCAACGCCTGCCCAGCACCCTGAGCGGCCAACTCATCGTGTTTGAAACCTTGGCAGCGTTGTGCTTCGCATTCGCCCTGCGAGGCGCGTGGCCGCAGTGGCAAACGCTGATGGGTGCGGGGTTGTTGGTGGCCGGAGTGGTGTGGGCGTTGAGGGCCCAGCGCGGATAGATTCGTCGGTCAGGCAATAGACAGGAAGCGGCTTGCATCGACTCGTTCGGCTCGACGCGGACGATCCTGCATTGACTCCCTCCCCTCGACGGGGAGGATCCTGCATTGCCCCCTCCCCTCGACGGGGAGGACCCCGCATTGACCCCCTCCCCTTGACGGGGAGGGTTGGGGAGAGGTGAAAACTTCGACCTGAGCCGGCGCCTCTTCAACCCCCTCACCCCCACCCCAAACGCCTTCGCCACCTTGAGGATGGCGGCAAAGCTGGATTCGCCTTCATGTTTCAACGCGCAGTACAGACTTTCGCAGTTCAACCCAGTGTTCGGGCGCTGACCCCGTGTGGGCGTTCGTTGTGGGAGCCCAGCGCGGTTGGCTAGCAGCAGCCGCGTTGGCAGTAATGGGCTTTGACTGATAAGTACAAAGTCGGCGTCAGCTCCGCTTACGGTAGGAGGCACACTCGGGCGGCGTATTACGGTGGGCTCCAAGCTAAGCAGTAAAGCAGGTTGTCTATGTTCTACGTCATCGATGCAAGCAACAGCGTGGTGGAAGTTGGCAGCGACTGGGACAGTTTTTTAACCAACAATGGCGGTGTTGCGCATGCCGAACGCAGTCGGGTGATAGGCCAGCCCCTAGACCGTTTTTTAGCAGGCGACGCCACCAAGATGTTTGTGCGTGCTGCCCTGGACGCTGCACGCCTGTTTGGCCAAACCCGCGTGTTGCCTTACCGCTGTGACAGCCCGACAGAACGGCGCATGTTCGAAATGGTCATCTGCCCCGCCGACAGCGGCCATGTGAAGGTCGAACACCGGCTGGTAAGCAGTCAGGCGCGCCCCAACAGGCCCGCAGGTGCCGGTGATCGCCCCAATGCAGCGTCAACCGCTGGCTGGCGCTGCAGCCAGTGCTTGGCCGTGCGGCACGCCGGGTCTGCCACCTGGCTAAGCGCCGACCTTGCTGGCGCAGGCGGCCCCCTGGCCCAAGATGTCTGCCCCAGCTGTGCCAGCATGCTGTTCACTTAAAACCTTAGCTGAACCCCTATGCCTACATTACCTGCCAGTTCAAACCCCAGCGCGTCTGCAGCAGAGCTCGACTTGCTAGAGGCAACTAACGTAGCTGGTGAAGCCCGTTCCTTGGTCTTGGGCGAGCGCCCGTTTTTTGTGGGTATCGGCTCGTCGGCAGGTGGCCTGGAGGCGCTGACCTCTTTGCTGCCTGGCCTACCCTCAGGGCTGGGCCTGCGCTATGTGGTGGTGCAGCACATGTCACCCACCCACCGCAGCATGATGGCGCAGCTGCTGGCCCGCCACACCACCATGCCGGTGCTTGAGGTCGCCGAGGGCTGCATACCGCTGGCCGACCACGTGTACGTCACGCCGCCTAACAATGATGTAGTGCTGCATGAAGACGGGTATCTGCGCCTGCTGACGCCACCCATTGAAACCGTACCCAAGCCGTCGGTAAACCGGTTTTTCAGCTCGCTGGCCGAATCAGCAGGCGACAGAGCCCTGGGCGTGGTGCTGTCGGGCACGGGCAGTGACGGCGCGATTGGGCTGCATGCAATAAAGGCCGCTGGTGGCTATTCCTTTGCGCAAGAGCCAGGTGGCGCCAAATACGACGGCATGGTGCGTGCAGCCATCGAAGCCGGTGGCGTGGACTGGGTGTTACCCGCCGAGGCCATAGGGGCAGAAATTGCCCGCGTGGTGCAGCGCCAGCAAGCCGCTACCAACAACCAGCAGCACTTTGCTGAAGTGCCGCCTGCTACTTTGCAGGCCTTGCTGCACAACCTGTACGCCCACACCCGCATCGATTTCACGGGCTACAAAGAAGCCACCTTGCTCAGGCGCATTGAACGGCGCATGACGGCAACCGGCTGCCTAACGTTGAGCCAGTACGTCGAAAACAGCCGCACCAACCCGACTGAATTGCAGGCACTGGCGCAAGACATGCTGATCTCGGTCACCTCGTTTTTTCGGGACAGGCTGGCCTTTGTGCGCCTGCGCGAAGAAGTGGTGCGGCTGCTGGAAAACAAACCGCAGGGCGAAGAGCTGCGTCTGTGGGTGGCCGGCTGCGCCAGCGGTGAGGAGGCCTACAGCTTGGCGATGCTGGTCAACGACGCCATGCTGGGCCAAAACACGACGCGCCGGGTGCAGATTTTTGCCACCGACTTGGACGACTCTGCCCTGCTGCGCGCCCGCCGCGCGGTCTACCCCGCCAGTTTGCTGAGCGACCTAGACCCCACCACGCTGGACCGGCACTTCACGCCCCACCCTGACGGCTATGAGGTCAGCAAAGCTTTGCGCAGCCAGGTCATGTTTGCCCGGCACAACTTGGTGCAAGACCCGCCGTTTGTGCGGCTAGACCTGGTGTCGTGCCGCAATGTGTTGATCTACTTGCAAGCACCCTTGCAAGAGCGCTTGATGAGGACCTTTCACTATGCGCTTAACGCTGGTGGCTTGCTGTTTTTGGGCCGATCAGAGGCCATGCACGGCAACGAGGCGCTGTTTACATCGGTAGACCGCGAGGCCCACCTGTTCAGGCGCGCCAGTGGTTCGGGTCGATTGCCCGGCCTACCCACCGACCGCGAGGTCACCACTCGCCCCCGCGCCAAAGACAAGCGCCCCACCCTCGACGATGTGGTCACACGTGTCACCGCAGAGCGCTTTGCGCCAGCCGCCGTGTTGGTAGATGCAGCAGGCGATGTGCGCCACTTCAAAGGCGACTTCGCAGGCTTGATGAACATGCCTGATGGACGGCCCGGCTTTCAGCTGATGACGCTGCTAAAGCGCGAACTGCGGCCCGAGCTGGCCCGCCTGATCCGCAAGCTGCGCGAGCAACCCAAAGACGGCCTGCGCCAGCTGATGCAAGCCGCAGCCGGCAGCAGCACGGCGCCGGTGTTGGGCCGCTGGCGCAACAGCCGCAGCATCAGCCCCGACATGGCGGTGCGTTTGTCGGTGGGCAATGTCAGCGAAGGGCTGGACGCGCCCATGCTGCTGATTTGCTTTGAACGCCGCCCCTTGGCAGAGCTGGCAGCACACTCTGCGCTGGGCGAAGGCGAAGAAGCCGTGGCTCACGGCACGGGCGCGCTTGAAGAAGAGCTGGCCACCACGCGCGAGCACCTGTACACCGTGATCGAAGAGTTGGAAACCTCGAACGAAGAGTCGCAGTCGCTGAACGAAGAAATCCAGACGGCTAACGAAGAGTTGCAGTCCACCAACGAAGAGCTTGAGGCATCAAACGAAGAGCTGCAGGCATCCAACGAAGAACTCACGACCGTCAACGAAGAGCTGCAAGTCAAAAGCCTGGAATGGCAGGCGTTGAGCACCGAGCTGGAAGGCATCTACTCAACCGTTGACTTTGCTTTGATGGCCTTTGACGAGCATGGCAACTTGCGTCGCACCAACCGCGCCATGCAGCGACAGCTGGGTATTTCAGAGCACTGGTTAGGCAAACACTTTGGTGCCTTGCCCTGGCCCGAGGGCATGACTTCTTTAGTTGCAGACATTGCCCGCGTGCAAGCTCAGCGCCAATCGCAGGTGGTGCAGCTGGTAGGTGTGGACCAACGCGACTGGACGCTGCGCATCATGTCGCGCGCACCCTATGAAGGCGCCCCGGGTTCGCAAACCACCCAAGGCACGCTCGGATCACAAGGCGGCGTGGTGGTGCAGATGGAAGACAACACCCAGATACGTGCCACGCGTGCGGCAGGGCTGCGCAGTGACGCACAGCTGCGCCAGCTGGTGGAACGCTCGGCACAGCTGGTGTGCATTTGCGACAGCTCAGGCCGCCTGCAACTGGCTAACCCTGTTTTTGAACGCATACACGGCCTGGTAGCGGGTGGAGCTGTGGGCAAGCCTGTGCAGGACACGCTGGCGCCGCAGCGCGCCCAGGCCTTTCGGCACGCTCAGCTTGAAGCCATGCGGCGGCTAGAACCGCTGGAGATTGAAGAAACTGTGGAGGTAGAAGGCGAGCAGCGCGAGCTGCTGGCCTCCTATTACCCCTTGATCGATGACGACGGTGCGGTGTCGGGTGTTTGTTACCAAGCACTGGACATCACACGGCGCAAACAAGCTGAAGGTGCGCTGCTTGAGGCCAAAAGCGCGCAACTGGCCGCCGAAGGCATGGCCCGCACCAAGGGCGCTTTTTTGGCCAACATGAGCCACGAAATTCGAACGCCCATGAACGCGGTCCTGGGCTTGTCGCGCATGGCTTTACAGGGCGAGCTAACAGCAGAAGTGAAAGACCAGATTTCAAAAGTACACGAAGCTGCCCAGGCTCTGACGCGTATCTTGGACGACGTGCTCGACTTTTCCAAAATGGAAGCCGGTGCGCTTAGCTTTGAGAGCCGCCCCTTCCATCTGGTTCAGGTGTTGTTAAACACCAAGAGTTTGTTTTCTGCCAATGCCCAGGAACAAGGGGTAGGCCTGGCGGTAGACCTGCCCATCGGCGTGCCCATGCAGTTGCTGGGCGACCCGCTGCGCCTGTCACAAGTCATCAACAACTTGGTGGGCAACGCGCTCAAGTTCACGCAAACCGGTGAGGTGCGAATTGGCGTTAGCTTGGTAGATGAGCCTGTGCAAAACGATGCCCTGCATAGCCAGTCTGCACGTAACCAGTCTGCACACAGCCAGCGCTGCAATTTGCGCTTTAGCGTGCGCGACACCGGCATCGGCATTGAAGCCGCCCAGCGCGACACGCTGTTTCAGGCTTTCACTCAGGGCGACACGTCCATCACACGCCGCTTTGGCGGCACGGGGCTGGGCCTGGCCATTTGCCAGCGTTTGGTGCGCATGATGAACGGGCGCATTGGCGTCAACAGCACGTTGGGGCAGGGCAGTGAGTTTTGGTTCACCGCCAGTTTTGAGCCCAATCACGTCGCCAACGGAGCTGGCCTTGAATTGCCGGGTACGGACGCTCTCAGCGACAGGCTGGCAGACGATGCAACGCTTGA
Organism: Burkholderiales bacterium; assembly: GCA_025358485.1. Lineage (GTDB taxonomy): Bacteria > Pseudomonadota > Gammaproteobacteria > Burkholderiales > Burkholderiaceae_C > JANYJJ01. The sequence goes on from JANYJJ010000061.1 coordinate 37,526, forward strand.
GCCCACGGCCAGCTCGGTGCGCAGCGTCAACCCACAAGACGCAGGCGCCACCGGTATTGCGGACAGCGCAGACCGTTCAGACAGCGGCGCACTGGCTGTTGGAAAGCGAGTGCTGCTCGCTGAAGACAACCAACTGAACCAGATCGTGGGCCGCGCGGTGCTTGAGCAAATGGGCTTTGTGGTGGACGTGGCTGAAGACGGCGCGCAAGCCGTTGACTTGATCGAACAAGCACCAGCCGGGCACTACAGCGCCGTGTTGATGGACTTGCACATGCCGGTGATGGACGGACTTGAAGCCACGCGCCGCTTGCGTGCTTTGCCACAAGGTACCGGCCTGCCCGTGATCGCGCTGACCGCCGCCGCGTTTTCAGAAGACCGCGAAAGCTGCCTGGCCGCAGGCATGGATGGCCACATCAGCAAGCCGCTAGAACCCGCACAGCTGCGCGCCGCGCTGCAACTGGCCAGTGCGCCGGTTGCCACCCCGGGCGGGTTGAACCCCAGGTTGGCAAAGGCGACACCCGCGTCGTAGAGTAGGCCATGTTTGCCTTCGCTGCCCGGCTTTGACTTGCAGTCTGTTTGGCTAAAGTTAAACCAAGATGATCAACTGCTGCGCTCTTTGCTCAACCACTTGGGTCTTGCATTCAACCTAAAGCTCTCTAGGGCTCGCCCGCCCACAGAAATCGAATCGCCCGTGCGATCCCCCAATGCCACTTGCGTGGTGATCCTCACGAAGCGATTGAAGCAACGACCACGGCCAGACCCATCACATGCTGAATTTCAATTTGCGAGCCGTTTCAAAAACACGTCCGCACTCACAGTCGCATTGACAACAGGCCGCTTGCATTCGGACGCCAGCACCAGCAGATCCTTATCGACAGTGACCAAAAAGGCCGCTTTCCCACCGCTTCCAACTCGACGAACATTTGGTCATTCATATCGCGGCAAAGCGGAGCAAAGCCTCAACCGCCACTCGGCGCAGCCTGCGCATGAAGTTGCACCCCAAGCGCCTTGGCCACCTTGAGAACGGTTGCGAAGCTGGGGTTGCCTTCTTGGCTCAACGCGCGGTACAGACTTTCGCGACTCAGCCCAGCGTCTTTGGCCACTTGCGACATGCCCTTGGCGCGAGCGATGTCACCGAGGGCTCTGGCGATGCCAGCCGCGTCTTCCGGTGCCTCGATCAACCAAGCATCAAGATAAGCCGCCATTTCCTTCGGCGTGCGCAGGTGTTCGGCTACGTCATAGCTGGACGTTTGGGTTACCTTGTTTGCTGATGCTTTGGTCATTGCGTTTTCTCCGCGAAATTTCGGTTCAATTCAAGCGCCTTGGCGATGTCTTTTGCCTGAGTGGATTTGTCTCCACCCGCCAAGGAGCAGAAGTAGCTTGGTGCCGCGCAGCGCGTAGTACACCCTGTATCCCGGGCCTACATCGATCTTGAGTTCAGACACGCCCTCGGAGAGATTTCGACCGTCGCCTGGGTTGCCGTGAATCAGACGATCCACACGCATGAGGACCCGTGTTCGTCCTGCCAAATCCTTCAGGGCGTCAATCCAATCGCGATCGAATGACGCCAGCGCTGTTTGCTGCTCGAATGGTGCTGGTGGGGTTGCGGTAGAGCTTGCTTGCGTTGAACGGTGGCTGTCAGAAGTTCGGTTTGTGTTTGGCGTTTTCACCTCCTCCCCTCTTCCCCTCCTCCGTCAAGGAGGAGGGAGCGAACAGACGCTGCGCGTCACATCCGAAGGGCCTCGTCTACCACCTCGATCCAGTGCTTCACCGGTGTGGCTGTGCCGGTTTGCAAGTGTTGAATGCAACCCACATTCGCCGACACGATCACCTGCGCTTTAAGGGGTTCCAAATTCGCCAGCTTGCGGTCACGCAGCGCGTAGGCCAACTCGGGTTGGGTGACGGAATAGGTGCCGGCTGAGCCGCAGCACAGGTGGCTTTCGCAGGCGGCCAATTTCACTTCAAAGCCCAGCGCATTCAAGTGCGTTTCCACGCCGCCGCGAAGCTGTTGGCCGTGTTGCAAAGTGCAGGGCGGATGGAACGCCAATTGTTGGGTGGCCTTCAGGTGCAGCTTGCGTTTCAAGGGCTCCACCAAGTCGGGCAGCAGTTCGCTCAGGTCGCGGGTGAGCTCGCTGATGCGCTTGGCTTTGTCGGCGTAGGCCGAGTCATGCGCCAAGGCGTGGCCGTAGTCTTTCACCGTCACGCCGCAGCCCGATGCGTTCATCACGATGGCTTCAACCTTGCCTGCGGCCACCGAAGGCCACCACGCATCCACGTTGCGACGCATGTCGGCCAAGCCGCCTTCATGGTCGTTCAAGTGGCTGCGAATGGCACCGCAACAACCGGCGTCGTCGGCCACCACGGTTTGGATGCCGCAGGCGTCGAGCACGCGCGCGGTGGCGCTGTTGATGTTGGGCATCATGGACGGTTGCACGCAGCCCATCAACATCAACACCTTGCGCGTGTGTTCGCGCGTGGGCCACAAGTGCGCGCGCGCACCGGCCTTGGCGGGCACCTTGTTTTTGAGGGCCCCGGGCAGCAGCGGGCGCACCAGTTGGCCCAACTTCATGGCGGGTGAAAACAGCGGCGAGGTCAGGCCTTCTTTCAACAACCAGCGCACGCTTTGTTCAGACTTGGGCCGCTCGACTTTGCTCTCCACAATGCGCCGCCCGATGTCCACCAGCGCGCCGTATTGCACGCCCGAAGGGCAAGTGGTTTCGCAGTTGCGACAGGTCAAGCATCGGTCTAAGTGCGCTTGCGTTTTGCGGGTGACTTCAGCGCCTTCAAGCACCTGCTTCATCAGGTAGATGCGACCGCGCGGGCCGTCCAGCTCGTCGCCCAACAACTGATAAGTGGGGCAGGTGGCGTTGCAAAAACCGCAGTGCACGCAGCTGCGCAAAATGGCCTCGGCCGCGTCGCCGTCGCGCGTGCCTTTGAACTCGGGGGCTAAGGTGGTTTGCATGGAATAGCAGCCTAAAAAATCAGTTCGAAAATCACGGTCACTTGCCTGACGACACCTGCGATACCGGGTTGCTCACGCGCTCGCAGCGCATGCACACCAACACCGTTCACCAGCCGGGGTACAAACGTCCGGGATTGAAAATACCCGCTGGGTCGAATGATCGCTTCATGTTCAAGTGAATCTGATCCAGCGGCGATGTAAGCGGCGTGAACGCACCGCCCAATTTATGCGTCGCGCGGAACAAGGTGGCGTGTCCGCCGACCGCTTTGGCGGCCGCGCGAACCGGCGCTGCCTGGCCCGCCGCCGTGACCAGCCAGCGCTGCGCGCCGCCCCATTCAATCAAAGACTCACCAACCAAAGCCAAGGGCGCGGCGGTTTGCGGCACCGACACGCGCCACAGTTCGCCGCCTGCGTTCACGGCGGCTTGGGCTGTGACGAAAAACGGGTCGGTTTGATCGCGCACACCGCGCCAAAAAACCGCTGCTTCGTCTTGCGGCACCACCTCGCCGCCGAGCTTTGTCGCCGCTGCATTGACGGCTGCCACCGCGCCACTCAAGCGCAGCACCAGCGTGTCGTTCCACCAGGTGCTGCCGCTCAAGGGCAAGGGCAGGCCGCCCCAGGCATTGAGCTGTTGGATGGCGGCGGCTTCTTTCATCTGAAAGCACAGTGTGGCGGTGGCAGGTGAGATGGGCAGCACCTTGAGCGACACCTCCAAAATCACGCCCAACGTGCCGAGTGAACCGGCCAGCAGGCGCGACACGTCGTAGCCCGCCACGTTCTTGATGACCTGCCCGCCAAAGCTCATGACCTCGCCTTGGCCGTTCAGCAAAGTGACGCCCAAAACGTAGTCACGAACGCTGCCCGCCTGTGCGCGCGACGGCCCGGCCAAGCCTGCGGCGACCATGCCGCCAACCGTTGATTCAGCGTTGAAATGTGGCGGCTCGAAAGGCAGGCATTGGCCCTTTTCAGCGAGTGCGGTTTCCAACGCAAGCAGCGATGTGCCGCAGCGCGCGGTGACGACCAATTCGCTCGGCTGGTGGCTGGAAATACCGGCCAGCACACGTGTGTCTAGCACCTCACCCGTTGCAGCCTCACCGTAAAAATTTTTGCTGCCGCCACCGCGAATGTTCAACGCTCTCTTTGTGCCATGTGCCGACTTGACTTGATCAATCAAACCTTGCAGCGCGATGTCGTTTTGAAGGCCTTGCATGGCCTGATTCAAAACCGAGGAATGTCAGCAAACGGCAACAGCCCGCGCTTCACATGCATGCGGCCGTACTCTGCGCAGCGGTGCAGCGTGGGAATCACCTTGCCAGGGTTGAGCAAAGCCTGGGGGTCGAAGGCATGTTTCACCGCAAACATTTGCGCGCGTTCGGCATCGGAAAACTGCACGCACATCGACGACAGCTTTTCCACACCCACGCCGTGTTCGCCGGTGACGGTGCCGCCCAAGGCCACGCTGGTTTCCAAAATGTCGGCACCGAACAGCTCGCAGCGATGCAGCTGGTCGGCGTCATTCGCGTCAAACAAAATCAGTGGGTGCAGGTTGCCGTCACCGGCATGAAACACATTGCAGCAGCGCAAGTTGTATTTGATTTCCATCGCCGCGATGCGCGTCAGGATTTCAGCCAACTGGTGGCGCGGAATGGTCGAGTCCATGCACATGTAGTCGGGGCTGATGCGCCCGCTGGCCGGAAAGGCGTTCATGCGGCCGGCCCAAAACTTCAGGCGCTCGGCTTCAGAGTTGCTGATCTCAAACTTGGTGGCACCGGCTTCGCGCAACACCGCCAACATGCGGCCGATTTCCTCTTCCACTTCTTCGGGCGTGCCGTCACTTTCGCAAATCAAGGTGGCCGCGGCAT
>JANYJJ010000071.1 GCA_025358485.1 Burkholderiales bacterium
CTTGCCCTTCTTGCTGGTGAGCAACTGAATTTCTTCGTGTGTGGTCAATAAATGCGCGTGGCTGAAGGCGTGCTCCAACCACTCGCGCAGCCGCAGAAACCCATCTGGCACGGTGTGGTTTTGGGTCTCGTCACGCGTTGCGTGGCTGGTGACCACACACAAAATGGGCTGGCCTTTGAGGGTGATGGCACGGACAGTCAGCCGCACCGCATCGGCCTGGTGCTGTGTTGGCGGCGTCAGCGGCGTTTGCGATTTCCGCGGCTTGGCCAACACCAGCGTCACAAAACTTTTCTGCGCGAGGCTGGCCTCGATCAATTGAAGGAAGCTTGAAAGCGCCTTGTCAGACACGCATTCATTGCCACGGTCATGTGTGTCGCAATTTGCCGTATTGGATGTGCGAGGAGTCATGCGCAAGTCTGGCATGCCTCGCGAGGCGCAACGGCAGGCCCCAAATCAAGCCGTGGTGAAGTACTGCTTCAGTCCCGCCAAAATCATCTCCACAGCGATGGCCGTGAGCACCAAGCCCATGAGCTTTTCCAGCGCCGACACGACCGAGTCGCCGAGCAGTTTGCGTAGGCGTTCACACAGCAACAGCACCGCACCCGACACCGCCATGGCGCAGCACAAGGCACCCACCCACGACATCAACTGATTGGGTTGGCGCGAGGCCAACAGCAGCACCGTGGCCATGGCCGACGGACCGGCCAGCAACGGCACCGCCAGCGGAAAAACAAAGGGCTCTTTGCCTTCAGGCGTGCCGTACACACCGCCCTCGTGGCTGAAGATCATGCGTATGGCCACCATCAACAAAATCACGCCACCCGCGACTTCCAGCGATCGCTCCGACAAGCGCATCACCCGCAAGAACACGTCGCCAAAAAACATGAAGGCAAACAGCACGCTGAAGGCCACCAGCAGCTCGCGCAAAGCCACACGTGTGCGACGCTCGGGTGCCACCGCGCGCATCAACGGAATGAACACCGGCAAGCTGCCCAAAGGGTCTAGCACCAGCAGCAGCAAGATAAAGGCAGACAGAAAACTGTGTTCCATGAGTGACGCAATTGTCGGCCCGTCGCGCGGCCTTTCAAGGCACGACGGTGGTTTTTCGGTACATCTCGATCAAGTGCTCACCGGCTTTGATGGGCGGGTATTTGGCGGGTCGATCGGCGCTCACGCACGAAGGCAAAGCCTCCACCAGCGCGTGATGGTCAAGGTCAAAAAAGTAGGCGATTGAAAACCGCTCGCGACCGCCAACTTTGTTCACAACGCGGTGCAAGTTGGACAAATAACGGTCATTGGTCCAGCGCTGCAGCATGTCGCCGCTGTTCACCACCAAACCGTGAAGGATGGGGCTGATGTCTTGCCAGCTTCCATCCTGCGGACTTCCTTTTGGCAAACGCGCTTGCAAGCCGCCCGCGTTGTCTTGCGCCAGCAAGGTGATGGCTCCCCAGTCGGTGTGCTCGCCGCAACCCAACTGGCCCAGCTGCGCGCTGGCCGGTTGCGGCGGGTAATGCAGCAAACGCGTGGTGCAGCTGGGGTCGCGCATGAAGGGCTCGAAGTGGTCGGGGCGCAGTTGCAACGACACGGCGATGAGCGACATCAAGCGCCGCGCCAAGGCGTCCATGTGCGCCGAGTAGGTGTTGCACGCCGCCTTGAAACCGGGCAGCTTTGCCTCGCTGGGCCACTGGTTCGGGCCTTGGTTTTCGATGCCTTCCAACACCAGCGGATGGTCGAGCGCGCGCTCGGCACCGATGTAAAAACTCTCTTTCAAATCGGGTGGCGCGGCAGCGTCAAGCGCCTGCCAACCGACCGGGTCGAAGCCGTGTTTGTGACGCGACTGATTGATGTGCAGCAAGGCCTTGTCAGCGTCGCTGCACCTAAAAAAACGCTGCGATGCGTCAAAGGCATCATCGAACACAGCCGGCGCAATGCCGTGCCCCACCAAGCTGAAAAACCCGGTGGCCGACAGCGCCGCGCCGATGGCAGTGGCTTGTGATTCGAACGTGCCGAGCGAAAGGTCAATGACAGGAATTTGCACAGCGAAATGGCTTCCATAAAAAGGCCGACAAGCCAGGCCGAGGCAGAGAAATTTGTTCAGGCGATTTGTTCAACCGCGCAACCTTACCCACCCACGCACCGCCTGCGTCAACACCTCCAGCGGCACCGAACCCGTCTTCAACACGACGTCGTGAAACGCCTTGATGTCGAACTTGTCACCTTGCGATTTCATGGCCTCATCGCGCAGCGACAAGATGTGCAGCATGCCCACCATGTAGGCGCAAGCTTGGCCAGGGTTGGACACATAGCGCTCCACCTCTTGCGCGCCGATGCCGTAGGCGATGGCCTGTTCGCGCGTCCATTTTTTAGCGTGCAAGCCGGTGTCCACCACCAGGCGGCGGGCGCGGAACAACTGGCTGTCCAACGCGCCGAGCAAGGCATCGGGGTCGTCGGCGTACCAGCCGTTGTCGATGGCCAAACGCTCAGCGTACAAGGCCCAGCCTTCGCTGTGCGCACTGCCACCGCCAAAGATGCGACGTTGACGCCAGCGTGGCAAATCGGTTTGCTCTTGTTGGATGGCCAACTGGAAGTGATGGCCCGGCACGGCCTCATGCACCGTCAAGCTGCGCATGGCGGGGATGTTGAAAACAGGGCCCGGCAGCGGGGCCCAAAACACGCCCGGCCTACTGCCGTCGGGCGCGGGCGTGGTGTAGTGGGCAGCAGCTGTTTTTTCGGTCAGCGCGGGCACGCGTCGCACTTCAATCGGGGCCTTGGGTTGCAGGTTGAACAGCGCTTGGCTGCGACGTTGGTTGTCGCGCACCATGTCGGCAAATTGGGCGATCAAGGCGGGGCGCGGGTCGGGATGGGTGGGCGGTTGCAGCGCCAAGCGCAGGGCCGTCATGCGTGCTTCGACGCTGCCGTCATGGCGACCGTTTTTGCTGAGCACGGCATCCATTTCACGCTCTATGCGCGCCACTTCACGCAGGCCAAGCGCGTAGATCTCGTCGGCGCTGAGCGTGGTGGTGGTGTAGTTGGCCAAGGCCTGCGCATAGGCCGCCGCACCGTTGGGCAAACGCCACCAACCCGCGTCGGTGTTGGTGTTTGGGGCAATGTCATCAAGGAAAGCCAGCACGCGCGCATAGGCGGGCAAGATGCTTGTTCGCACCTCATCCGCAGCAGCGGTGATCGCCTTTTCACGCACCTCTGCGGCAAGCCCGTCCAGCGTTTGCGTGCGACGCGCCAAGGCCGTGACCAAGTCGTTTTCCAACGGCGCGGGCCGCATGAAGCTTTGCACCTGCGTGCGTGCGCGCTCCAAAATAAAGCGCGGCGGCAACAGGCCCTGCGCCGCCGCCGCGTTCGCGCGGGCGATGCTTTCATCGAGGCGCGCCGCCACCTGCGACAAGCGCACCAAATAGGACTGCACATCGGCCGCGTTGCGCAGCGGATGGGTTTGCGTCATGAAATTCACGATGCGCACTTGCTGCCCGTTCAGCTGATTGAAGACAAAGCCGTGGTCTTCAAACGGCTCGGCGGCCAACGTGCTTTGCAAGCTCCAGCGCAGCGTGGCGGCTTCGAGTTTTTGCACCGCCGACAAGTCTTTGCTGGCTTCATAAACGGCCAACTGCGCCAAACCAGTCTTCGCCAGCTCGCGCGTTTGATCACGCCGCTGTTGGGTTTGCGGCGTGAGTTGTCGCTCCAACGCGGCCTGTTCGTCGCCACTGAAATACTGACTGGACGTGGCCCATTCGGCCGACCTGCGCACCCAATTGGCCGCGAAGTTTTCGCTCCACACTTCAAACGGAACGGCTGTTTGTGACCAAGCGCTTTGCCACGCCACGGGCAATGACAAGACCACGCCCAGCGCTGCGCCACGTTGAACGAAAGAGCGGCGTTTGATCAGAGCTTGTTTCATGATGAACTCAAGTGATGAGTGAGCCAACCAGTATCCCGAACTCTGCGCAGCCCGCCGAGCGAAGCCCCTTGCCTTTGCTCTACACCTATCGCCGCTGCCCCTACGCCATGCGGGCGCGCATGGCGTTGTTGGTGGCAAAGCGCGACTTCAACGCCCATGAAATCGAGCTGCGCAACAAGCCCGCCGCCATGCTGGTCCTGTCACCCAAAGGCACCGTGCCGGTGCTGCAAATTGAGGACGGGCAAGTGCTAGATGAGAGCTGGGACATCATGCGTTGGGCTTTGAACACGGAAGAGTCGCAGCCGTGGTGGCGCTTGTCTCAAACACCGCAAAACCTCGACCTCTTGCGCTTAAACGACTGTGAATTCAAGCGCCATTTGGACCGCTACAAATACCCAGAGCGTCACGCATTGGATGCAGCCGGTCGCGGCGCGGCGCGCTCAGAAGCTGTCGCGTCACTGTTGATTCCACTGGAGGCTGCGCTTCAGTTTCAATCCTCACTTGGCGGCGACAAAGCGTGCGCAGCAGACCTGGCCATCTTCCCCTTCGTGCGCCAGTTCGCAGCCGTCGAGCCAAGCTGGTTTGAAGCGCAAGAACTACCCGCCCTGCGCGCTTGGCTGACCACTTGGTTGAGCAGCCAATTGTTCACGGCCTGCATGATCAAACTGCCGCCGCAGAAAGCGGTGCGGTTCCCACGGGCTGAGACTTGATGTCGACCGAGTCCGGTCAGTGGGTGGCCTTAGAGAGCTGTCTGATGAAGCGCGCGGCGTAGATGAAGTGGAAGGTGCTGCGGCGCGGCCTTCAACGTTGCAGTTGACTTCATCCCGTCAGAACTTGCGGTGTCGAAGTGCTTTGTCCAAATCAAGCGCAAAACCTAGGCGCGCCCTGCAGCTCCCCTTTGACCTATCAGCTGGCTTGTGCGTTTTGGCTGGTGTTTTGGTTATATGCAAGACCTGACCCCAACAGCCCGCCAACAGCCCCTTGACCCCACAGCCCCTCCCATGTAACGGCCCGGCGAAACGCAACCTCAGTGGGACAGCGTGGCGCGGTAGAGTCCCGACTGGCGAACATCGGCGTTTGATCCTTACATTGCCCTCTCGGTATATTCAAGTCCGCAGTGATCGCCGTCGATGCCAACCCCCCGGCTCGGCGGTTCAGTCCAACAGGTTTATCTGCCGCCATGCACTTCTTGCTCGTCCCTCTAGCTTCGGCTTGGCGTCAGATAAACGCTATTCGTTAGGCCGCATGAGAATCACTATGCAACTCAACAGTTCTCGGAGCTATCGATGGGGCTTAAAGGTGATCTACACGAAGTTGCAACCGTCTGGGAGAGGTCGTCCTGGCGAGTAAAAGCGTATCTCCTATTGTCGGCATTCCTTGCATCCGGTTCCATCGCAAGCCTCTCGGACACGGTTTTTCGATGGAAGGGCTTTTTGCGCGAGGCACTTTCGTTTTATCAAGCCTATTTTTCTGATCAGCTACTTCACGCACTCCAGTTTTTATTCCCAACTATTCACATACCAGCGGGCGTATCGCACCTTCTCATCCTGTCCGCGCTCTACCTCGGTGCGAACCTACGGGTAGCGGTCTTTTCAGGTCCCGCGGCCAAGTCTCGGGCTCTAGCGTCTCGAGCTACTTCGAGCTACGCAGGTGCCACGATCGCAATGGTCATAGGAATGAGCTTCACTGGAAAAGTACTCACCGGGGAGAGCGCTTTGGGTTTGTTTCTTGGTAGCGCTTTCGCCGCGTCTGTCTCATATTGGCTCAATGGAGGGGCAGCCCGAATTCTTTGGTTCGCCTACCTTCTTGGGCCGCTCTTCTTCATCGGCGTGGCTGCTGCCATAAGCAGCGGCCTAGCACGTGTAGCTTAGGCAAATGCGGCCTAACCCATTAAAGGGACTTCCCACTCTGTCAATCTGGGCCATGGGGGCCATGGTGGGGCCATGGGGTCATGGCTATGGCATGGCTATGGCATGGCTATGGGGTCAAGTCTTGCATTTAACCTATACTCCGCCCATGGCCCGCCCCCTTCGCATCGAATTCCCTCACGCGACATACCACGTCACCTCCCGTGGCGACCGTCGCGAGCCCATTTACCGCGATGACGACGATCGCCGCATGCACTTGGGCGTCGTTGCTCAAGCCATGGCGCGCTTTGACGCTCAGTTGCTGGCT
>JANYJJ010000072.1 GCA_025358485.1 Burkholderiales bacterium
GTGGTTTTCGTGGAGCGCGGCCAAAGGAAGATTCTGGTCAACTACGCCAAACGCCAGGTGGGGAACAAGGTATACGGCGGACAATCGTCACATCTTCCGTTGAAGTTGAACATGTCCGGGGTCATCCCGCCGATATTTGCGTCTTCAATTATTTTGTTGCCTGCGACAGCCGTGGGGTGGTTTGCGACGGGCGATGGCATGCGGTGGCTGAAGGACTTGGCCGGTTTGTTATCACCAGGGCAGCCGATCTACGTCATGCTCTACGCGGCCGCGATTGTGTTCTTCTGCTTCTTCTACACGGCGTTGGTGTTCAACAGCAGAGAGACGGCGGACAACTTGAAGAAGAGTGGCGCTTTCATTCCTGGTATTCGTCCGGGCGAGCAGACAGCGAAGCACATCGACAAAATATTATCGCGTTTGACGCTAGCCGGTGCAATTTATATTACTGTAGTTTGCCTTCTTCCAGAATTCTTGGTCTTGAAGTACAACGTGCCTTTTAATTTCGGCGGTACTTCGCTTTTGATCATTGTTGTGGTGACCATGGACTTCTGGGCACAGGTGCAGAGCTATGTCATGAGTCAGCAATACGAATCGCTGTTGAAAAAAGCGAACTTCAAGGCCACTTGAAGAGTTAAGTAAAAGCGTTAGAAATACAGGAAAGATACAGAAATAACCGCATGGCGAAAGACGATGTCATCCAGATGCAGGGCGAGATCCTTGAGAATCTCCCGAACGCAACCTTCCGAGTGAAACTTGAAAACAATCACGTGGTATTGGGGCATATCTCTGGAAAAATGCGTATGCATTACATCCGCATTTTGCCTGGTGACAAGGTAACTGTTGAGTTGACACCGTACGACTTGACGCGTGCCCGTATCGTTTTCCGCGCAAAATGATGTTGATACCCGAAACGGGTATCTGTGATTTCGATCGGCGAAGTGCCTTGATTAGGCTCAGGAGAAAAGTATGAAAGTTGCAGCCTCCGTAAAGAAAATGTGTCGGAATTGCAAGGTTATCCGCCGCAAGGGCGTGGTACGGGTGATCTGTACAGATCCCCGTCACAAGCAACGACAAGGCTAAGAAGCGTCGTTGACTGACACTGTGAACTCGCAGCAGTCAAGGACAGAAGTCGCGTAATAAATTACGCAAGGAAGAACGTAAAAGAGAACGCTCATGGCACGTATCGCTGGTATCAACATTCCGCCCCACAAGCACGCCGAGATCGGTTTGACTTCGATCTACGGCATTGGTCGTACAACGGCACAAAAGATCTGTGTTGCCAGTGGTGTACCTTTGGATCGCAAGATCAAAGACTTGACCGACGGAGATCTCGAGAAGATTCGTGAGGAAATCGGCCGAATGACCATTGAAGGCGACCTGCGCCGCGAGATGTCTATCAACATCAAGCGACTGATGGATCTTGGCTGCTATCGAGGTTTTCGTCACCGTCGCGGTTTACCAGTGCGCGGTCAGCGCACTAAGACCAATGCGCGCACGCGTAAAGGCCCCCGCAAGTCGGGTGCATTGGTTAAAAAATAAGCTAGGAATTAGGTTCTGAATTAGCGCTGGTCCGGTGCCAGCGAACCCCCGAGCGGCTCGCGCTTCGGGTCTGAGCAAGAGTTAAACCAAAAAGTCAAGGTAAAGAGAGCGTCCACATGGCAAAAGCCCCCAATACCGCCGCCCAACGCGTGCGCAAGAAAGTCCGCAAGAACGTTGCGGATGGCGTTGCGCACGTTCACGCGTCTTTCAACAACACCATCATCACGATCACGGACCGCCAAGGTGGAGCGCTGTCTTGGGCGTCCAGTGGTGGGCAGGGCTTCAAAGGCTCACGCAAGAGCACGCCATTCGCTGCGCAGGTGGCCGCCGAAGTGGCGGGCCGAGCTGCACAAGAGCAGGGCATAAAAAACCTGGACGTGCGCATCAAAGGCCCGGGTCCCGGTCGCGAATCCTCGGTTCGGGCCTTGGCATCTCTCGGCATACGCATCAACCTGATATCTGACGTGACGCCAGTGCCTCACAACGGATGCCGCCCGCAAAAGCGCCGTCGCATCTGAGTTCCGTTTCTCATGTCGGCACTGCCTTTGCGGCGGGGCCGGCATTTTTGCGTTCCCCCGTCTAGCCACGAGGGTCGTTATAAGCCCACCGTCTGAGCGCCCATAAGAACACTCGCCAGACTCGCGCAAGCTGTCCGCCAAAGCGGCTGCCTTGCGTCAGAACAACCAAGGAAGCAACGTGGCACGTTATTTAGGCCCAAAGGGCAAACTCTCACGCCGCGAGGGCACCGACCTCTTTTTGAAGAGTGCGCGCCGCCCCATCGGTGACAAAGTCAAATTTGACAGCAAGCCCGGACAGCACGGCCGTACTTCTGGTACACGGACTTCTGACTACGGTTTGCAGCTTCGCGAGAAACAGAAAGTCAAGCGCATGTACGGTATCTTGGAGCGCCAGTTCCGCCGCTACTTCGCCGAGGCTGAACGCCGAAAAGGTAACACCGGTGGTAACTTGCTGATGCTGTTGGAGTCTCGCCTGGACAACGTGGTTTACCGGATGGGCTTTGGCTCAACACGCGCTGAAGCTCGCCAGTTGGTCTCGCACAAGTCCATCACCGTCAACGGCGAGGTGGTGAACATTGCCTCCTTCTTGGTCAAAGCGGGTGATGCGGTGTCGGTTCGCGAGAAAGCGAAGAAGCAATTGCGCATCGCTGATTCGATCAAATTGGCCGAAGGCCAAGGCATGCCTGCTTGGGTGCAAGTCGATGCCGCCAAGATGGAAGGCGTATTCAAGAAAGCGCCCGACCGCGACGAATTTGGCGCAGACATCAAGGAAGCCTTGATTGTTGAGTTGTACTCACGCTGATATTGGAAGTGGCTGCATCCGCACCGCCTCGCGGTGACGGCCGCAGCCGAACTTGTTTTTAAGTTCGAAGGCGTTAACGCAAAGTTCGTTGGCATTAGCGCTAAGTTCGATGGCTCTTACGCCATCGCCCATTGGTCCCTCAGCCTTATCGGTGTAACGATCCGAGGGTATTGAAAGAAAGACCTCATGCAAACAAATTTGCTCAAGCCAAAAGCTATTCACGTGGAGCCGCTCGGCCTGAACCGCGCCAAGGTCACATTGGAGCCTTTCGAGCGCGGCTACGGTCACACGCTTGGCAACGCGTTGCGTCGCGTGTTGCTGTCTTCGATGGTCGGCTATTCGCCGACGGAGGTCACTATTGCTGGCGTGCTGCATGAGTACTCCACCGTTGACGGCGTGCAGGAAGACGTCGTTCACATGATGTTGAATCTCAAAGGAGTCGTTTTCCGTTTGCACAACCGCGACGAAGTCACCTTGGTTTTGCGCAAAGAAGGCGAGGGCCCGGTCAAAGCAGGCGACATCCAAACGCCGCACGATGTCGAAATCATCAATCCTGACCACGTCATTGCTCACTTGTCGCACGGCGGCAAGTTGGACATGCAGATCAAGGTCGAAAAAGGACGCGGTTACGTGCCGGGCACGATGCGCCGTTTTGGCGACGAGCCGACCAAGTCGATCGGTCGCATTGTTCTGGACGCTTCGTTCTCGCCTGTGGCTCGCGTGAGCTACACCGTCGAAACCGCTCGCGTTGAGCAGCGTACCGACCTCGACAAATTGGTGATGGAAATCAACACCAACGGTGCCATCTCGCCTGAAGAAGCGATCCGTGCGTCGGCCAAAATTTTGGTTGAGCAGTTGGCTGTATTCGCTCAGCTGGAAGGCAGCGACCTGGCCGGCATCATCGAGCGCGAAAGCCCACGCAGTACGCAGTTCGATCCAATTTTGTTGCGTCCAGTCGACGAGTTGGAGTTGACTGTGCGGTCTGCCAACTGTCTGAAGGCGGAGAACATTTACTACATCGGCGACCTGATTCAGCGCACCGAAACAGAGCTGCTCAAGACGCCGAATTTGGGTCGCAAGTCGCTCAACGAAATCAAAGAAGTTTTGGCTTCACGCGGTTTGGCTCTCGGCGCGCGCCTGGAGAACTGGCCGCCGCAGGGTTTGGACAAGCGATAACTCGCTTCGCTCCAACAGGAAAGACGGTCTGGAGACCGCATGAGGAAAGCGGCCTTGAAGCCGTCATGGAACGACATTCGCAAACAGTGTGTTTGATCGTGCAAACCCCAGTACCTGATACGGCTGGGGTTCAATAAGTCAGTCAAAAATTAGCATCAGGAACCTACACCATGCGCCACCGTAATGGACTCCGCAAACTCAACCGAACCTCGTCGCACCGCTTGGCGATGTTGCGCAACATGTGCAACTCGCTGATCACGCACGAGGCCATCAAAACCACCGTGCCCAAAGCCAAAGAGCTGCGTCGCGTGGTGGAGCCTCTCATCACCTTGGCCAAAGAGGCAACGCTGGCCAACCGCCGCTTGGCGTTTGATCGCACGCGCGACCGCGATGTCGTGGCCAAGCTGTTCAACGTCATCGGCCCTCGCTACAAGGCCCGGCCCGGCGGCTACACACGCATCCTGAAAATGGGTTTCCGTGTGGGCGACAACGCTCCCATGGCCTTTGTCGAGTTGGTTGATCGTCCTGATGTGGCGGCGACTGAAGGCGCAGAGGAAGCGGCGGCGTAGATTTCAAACCGGCTGCGTCGTTCAATGAACCACGCGTCCCGTAAAAGGCCAGCACCTGCTGGCCTTTTTTCATGGCGACGTGGGTTGGAACGCCGGGTGAGTCTGAAAAATGCTTGAGCTGAGGAATGCTTGATCTGAGAAATGCTCGAGCTGAGGAATGCTTGAGCTCAGAAAGGCTCGATCTCACAACTGCCCTGCGTAAGAAAGGAACCAAGGTCAGTGACCACGGTCATCCCCTCATGAAGAATTCAGGTCTTTTTCGACGTCGCATGGCCGCAGCACTTTGCTGGCTCGCTTGCATTCCCGCCTTGGCTGCAGATGATTTTTTGCCGCCTGACGTGGCTTTCAAATCCACGGCGCGTGTTTTGGACGAGCGCACGGTTGAAGTCGAGTTTCAAGTCGCGCCCGGCTATTACCTTTACCGCGAGCAATTCAAGTTCGATGCCACTGGCGCAACGCTGGCCCCCGCTCAAATCCCAACAGGGAAGGTGAAGTTTGACGAGACCTTTCAAAAACAGGTTGAAACTCACCGCGACTTGATTCGGATCGCTGTCCCCGTGACGCAGTCGGCCCCGCGTTTCAAGCTGACCGTGACGTATCAGGGCTGCGCAGACAAAGGTTTGTGCTACCCACCGTCTCAGATCGCCACTGAGGTCAGCTTGAAGGGCTTTGGCGGCGACGGAAGTGTGAATGTGATGCCGGGTCGGGAATTGAGCTTGCAGCCAGACGTGACCGCTTCCGGTACGACGGCGGCGTTGACCGTTTCCTCCATCGCCAGCAGCCCCGTCGGGATCAACACCGCGTCAGCCACCAGCAGCTCAAACATAGCCTCCGTGCTGAAGTCTGGCCGGTTTTGGAGCGTGGTGGGCGTCTTCTTTGCCGCGGGTGTGCTGCTTTCGTTGACACCTTGCGTGCTGCCCATGTTGCCCATCTTGTCGGCACTCATCGTCGGACAAGGCACGGCGGTCTCGCGCTGGCGAGGTTTGTTGCTGGCATCTGGCTACTCCTTGGGCATGGCAGCGGTCTACACCGGTCTGGGCGTGGCGGCGGGGCTTGCAGGTGAAGGCTTGGCCGCCGCTCTTCAAAACGTTTGGGTATTGACTGGGTTTGCGCTGGGCTTGGTCGCTTTGTCGCTGTCGATGTTTGGGCTTTACGAACTGCAATTGCCTGCCAGCCTGACAGGGCGTTTGACCACCGTGTCAAACCAACTGCCCGCTGGCCGTCTGTTCGGCGTTTTTCTGATGGGCGGCGTGTCGGCCCTCATCGTCAGCCCCTGTGTGGCCGCGCCGCTCGCGGGTGCGCTGGTTTACTTGAGCCAAACGCGTGACGTGGCGCTGGGCGGCTCTGCCTTGTTTGCCTTGGCCGGTGGCATGAGCGTGCCTTTGCTGCTGCTCGGCGCCTCGGCAGGCGCATGGCTGCCCAGAGCGGGCGCTTGGATGAATGACGTCAAGCGTTTCTTCGGCGTGCTTTTGCTGGCTGTGGCTGTGTGGACTGTTCAACCGGTTTTGCCCTCATGGATGTCAATGACGCTCTGGGGTTGCCTTGCATTCGCAGCGGCCGCACTGCTGTGGGGAAGGCCAAACCGCAGTGGCCGCTTCACGCGACCCGCATTGGCGCTGGCCTTGGCGGTTTTTGGGGCTTTGCAATGGGCCGCCGCCGCAACCGGCGGGGCAGACCCGCTGCGCCCGTGGGCGCAGTGGACAGCCAAATCGTCTCAAGCTGCATTGAAATTCCTGCCGGTGCGCGATGTGTCCGAATTGGACGCCGCCTTGAGCGCGGCTGGCAAACCCGTGATGCTCGACTTTTATGCCGATTGGTGCGTCTCGTGCAAAGAAATGGAAGCGTTCACGTTCAGCGACCCAGCGATTCAAGCGCGCCTTCGGGGCGCCTTGCTGCTGAAAGTCGATGTCACGCAAAACAACGCGGCTGACCGAGCCTTGCTGAAGCGCTTCGGCTTGTTCGGCCCACCCGGCACGTTGTTTTTTGATGGAAAAGGCAACGAAGTGCAAATGGCTCGCGTCTTGGGTTATCAGGACGCCCCGCGATTCGGCCAAACATTGAGCGCGGCCGGGCTGTGATTAGCGCTTCACCCTCAGATCCCTGCTATACTATCGCACTCAGTCGCGGGGTGGAGCAGTCTGGTAGCTCGTTGGGCTCATAACCCAAAGGTCGTAGGTTCAAATCCTGCCCCCGCAACCACCAATCGAGCAAAACGCCAACCCAAAGAGGTTGGCGTTTTTCTATGTCTCGAACGAAATCTGTCCGCCCCCAGAATTCGACGTTGCCTGACATATTTTTCCGTCATGCTGTCATCGCCGCAACCGTGTTCGCAAGATGACGCGGGCAGTTGTTCATGGCATGGGCAGCGATGCAACTGCGCAGGCCTCAAGAATCAGAAATACGTGCCGAAAGTCGCCACTATGGGCGGGTTTGCCTGCACACCCCCCGGATGCAGGATTTCCCCCGATTCGGGGGGGCACCTAGACTCTAAGGATCGCGAGGACGTGGGCTATGCGAGCTGCCTAGCAACAGCGCGCAGCTTCGCTAGATATCGATGGTGCGCCGCAACACGGTTGTTCGCAGCCAAGAAGTTTTTTGAGTAGCCGCAATGCTGAAAGTGTTTGCACATCACATCAAAGGTTTGACCATCGCCGAGTTTGTGGCCGACACCTTGGTGTGTTTCCTCGCCATCATCGTGGCGGCGAATCAGCTTTTCGCAGGCAACGTAGGGCTCGGGGGTCAAACTTTGGGCGTAACCGACATGTTGATCCCGGCTGCCGAATTCACGCTGGTGATGTCGCTGATGTACAGCTTCGTTGGCTTGTATCGGCGCGGCGTGATCGCAGTCAGCTTCAGGGCGTTGTTGGGACGAACCTTTCTGGCCGTTTTCATGGGTTCTTGCATCGCTTACTTCGCCCTGATGTTGGTCGGGCAAAGCAGCTACGCCATCCAATTGCTAGGTCGCGCAGTCGCCTACATGGCCGTGGGCGTCGTCATGGTTCGCAGCCTGGCCTTCGTGGCACGACGCACCTCGCTGGGTGCGCGCCGAGTTTTGATCGTCGGCACTGGCCTGGACGCTCAAAGTGTGGCCCGCCGCATACGATCTGATGGCCGCGCGCACAGCGCCATCGTCGGTTTCTACCCCACTGATTTGGATGTGGGTGGGGATGAGAGTCATTTCGGATTTTTCTCGCGCGACAAAACCATCGATCAAGTGGCGTTGGAAAACAAGGTTGATGAAATCATCGTCGCAGTTCGCGAACAGCGGGGCGGCGGATTGCCTATGGATCAATTGCTGGCTTGCCGCATTCAAGGCATACCGGTCTTGGATTTGGCAGGGTTTTACGAGCGAGTGCACGGTGAAGTTCCCATCGACAGCTTAAAGGCCAGCTGGTTGGTCTACGGCCACGGTTTTGTTCAAGGCCCTGTGCGCACTGCAGTCAAGCGCACCTTCGACATCATTTGTTCGACAGCCTTGTTGGTTGTGACTTCACCCATCATGCTGTGCGCCATGGTCGCCGTGAAGCTGGAAAGCCCCGGCCCCATCATTTACCGTCAACAGCGCGTGGGCCTGGGCGGCCGCATCTTCATGTGCTTGAAATTGCGCAGCATGCGCAACGATGCAGAGACCGACGGCGTGGCGCGCTGGGCCACCAAAAACGACAGCCGAATCACGCGCGTGGGTGCCTTCATCCGCAAGACTCGGATAGACGAATTGCCGCAACTCTTCAGTGTGCTGCGCGGCGAAATGAGTTTGGTCGGGCCTCGTCCCGAGCGGCCTTCATTCGTCAGCGAGCTGAAGGAAAAAATCGCCTATTACGACATTCGCCACAGTGTGAAACCTGGCGTCACCGGATGGGCGCAGGTGCGTTACGGCTACTGCGCCACCATCGGAGACTCGATCAAAAAACACCAATTCGACCTCTACTACGTGAAGAACAATTCGCTTTTTTTGGACATGCTGGTGTTGATAGAAACCGTCAGCGTGGTCTTGTTCAGAGAAGGCTCGCAATGAGCCGGTGCCTGCGCTGTCCGTGACCCTTGCCAAAAACCCTTTGATCAAACTCCCTAGAAACGAAGAGGACTTGCCGTGTTGAAAACATCCCAAAATTTGAGCCGAACCCAACGTCTAGTGGGCGCGCTGGCCGCTGGTGCGGTTTTGCTGTCCGGCTGCGCAACCAGCAGCAACTTCCCTGCTGCGCCTGTCGAAGCCGCAGCCCCTGTGGCACGCTACAAAATCGGGCCTCTGGACATCGTGCAGGTGACCGTGTGGCGCAACCCTGAACTGTCAGGTTTGATTCCTGTGCGACCGGATGGATTCATTTCGATGTCACTCATCGGTGATCTCAAAGCGGCCGGCAAAACGCCCACCGAGCTGTCGGCCGACATCAAAGTGGCGCTGGCAAAGCTGGTGATTGAGCCGCTGGTCAGCGTGGTGGTGACGAGCTTTCAAGGCATTTACGCCGATCAAATTCGCGTTGCGGGCGACGTGCTCAAGCCGCAGTCCATCGCCTATCGCCAAGACATGACGGTGCTGGACTTGCTGATCCAAGCTGGCGGCATGTTGCAAACCGCCGACGGCAATGCTGCCGTTTTGGTGCGCAGGTCTGAAGCCGGCAAAAGCTACCGTGTGCGCCTCAAAGACTTGCTCATGCGCGGCGACATCTCCGCTAACGTTTCAGTGCTTCCGGGCGATATCTTGATCGTGCCTCAAGCAATTTTCTGAGCCTGACCGAAGCGATGAGCTTGACGCACAAAGGCGCGCGGATGTTTCAAATGAATGGGATTCACTGATGGACAGCGGTGTCAACACATTGGTCGCCAAGGTGCGATGGATCGTCAGAGCCACAAGGCATCGGCGGTGGGTCGCGATTTCCGTGGCTTGGGCAGTTGCGATCGCGAGTTTGATTTTGATTCTGCTTACACCCGAGCGGTTCGAGGCGTCGTCGCGCATCTACGTTGACACGCAAACCGTGCTCAAGCCGTTGATGGTGGGCCTCGCTTACCAGCCGGACATTGACCAACAAGTTCGCATGCTGGCAAAGACGCTGATCTCGCGGCCCAACGTCGAGCGCTTGGTCGACAAGCCAGAGTTGGGTTTGAAATTCAAAGACCCCAAAGAACGCGAAGAAACCATCACCGCCTTGATCAGCCAAATTCGTGTGGTGGCTGCCGAGCGCGGCAACTTGTATTCGATCGCCTACCGCGACTCTGACCCCGAATTGGCGCGCAAGCTGGTTGAAAACATGGTGGGTATGTTTGTCAGCTCCGGTGCCGACGGCAAGAAACGAGACTCGGTGGACGCGGGTCAGTTCATTGCCGATCAAATCAAAACCAACGAAGCCAAGCTGATCGAAGCCGAAGGCCGTTTGAAGGAATTCAAGGTTCGCAACTTTGGCGTCTCGGGCGTTTCCAACCAAGACTACTTTGCCCGCATGTCGCTGCTTTCCGATGAAGTCACCAAGCTGCGCAGCGACCTGCAGGCGGCTGAACAATCACGCGCTTCTTACCGCCGTGAGCTGTCGGGCGAAGACCCCAACCTGCCGCCGATGCCAGTGCCCGGCGTGCCCAACGCCGTTTCAGTGGTCGACACAGACTCGCAGCGCAAGTTGGTAGATGAGCTGTCGCGCCGTTACACCAGCGACCACCCCGATTTGATCGCGGCACGCCGTCAGCTGGTGCAGTTGGACGCACAAAAACGCGAAGAAGCGGCATCGCGTCCGAAAGGTTCTGCGGCCACCAGCCCGATCTATCAGAGCATCCGGATCTCGCTTGCCGAGCGTGAGGCGCAAGTGGCTTCCCTGCGCTCGCAACTGTCGATGCAAACCGCGCGATTGGAGCAAACGCGCGCACTGGCAGGGCGTGTTCCGCAGGTCGAAGCCGAGCTGGCTCAGCTTAACCGCGACTACGACGTGATCCGTAAAAACTACGATCAATTGATTGCTCGTCGCGAGTCGGCGTCGCTGGGCGTGAAGCTGGACGAGTCGTCGCAATTGGCCGACTTTCGTTTGATTGATCCACCGCGCGTATCGCCCAATGCGGTTTTCCCGCGCCACCTGCACATGGGTTTGCTGGCGCTGCTGCTGTCGGCCTTGGCCGGCGTGGGCGCCGCATTGATGCTCGATTTGCTTCGACCCACCGTGGATGACACCAAGTTGTTAGAGCAACTGTCGGGACGTCCTTCATTGGGCACGGTGTCGCTATCACAAACCACCGAAGGCTTGCGATTGAGCCGTCAAGACATGATTCGGTTTGGCGGTGTTGCGGCGCTGTTGGTCGTGTTTCAACTTGCTTGGTTGGCGTGGATTGCCAGTCGCAGTTTTTTCCGCTGAAGGACTCTCGATGAGCATGATTGAGCAAGCCAGTAAACGCTTGGAGCAACTCGGCCAAGCCGGCTTCACCGTGCCGACCTCGGTTTCGCGTTTGAGCGTGTTGGACGACGCTGATGCGCAAACCGCGCGCCGCCGCGCCGTGGTGCCCGCACGAAGCTTGAGCGACGCTGCCAAGGCCGAAGCGGGCTTGGGGGCAGGGGACGCGCCAGCCCACTTTTCTCCGGCGCTTACGCCAACTTTTGCAAGGTCCGCCGCTGTAGGTGCACCGCATCTGGTGCCCCAGGTCGAGCCGGTTGCCGCGCCAGTCGCCGAACCGTCGCCTGTGAGTGTGCACGCCAAACCGACTCCCGCAGCTCCGGTTGCGGCAGTTGCTGCGCTTGTCGATCCCGCGCTGGCAGAACTTGCTTCCTCCAGCGATTCGGCAGCATTTTTCGCGCCATTTGTGGCTGTCCAGAAAGCAATGCCAGTTGACGCCCGGTCTGTGCCGGTCGCTAAAGCGGAGCTTTTATGTTTTGATGTGACGCCAGTCGCAGGAGGGGTTGAAGCGCCTGTCGCCACGACAGCTGGGGTGATGGCGCCGGCCGCAGCGGTTTCGGCGGTGGCGGCAGTGGTTGTCCCGTCCACTGCATCGGTTGTCGGACTGGTGACTGCGCAGTTCGGTTCACAAGCTGTCGCGCAACCGACCGCACTCGCCACATCAGCCACATCAGCCGCAACGGCCACGCCTGTGCGCGTCGCTCCACCTCAAGCTCCTGCCCTCAGCGTGGTGGCGGATGCATCGTTGGCTCATCGTGATGAGCCCAGCACGCGGGTCAGCTTTGACTTAGAGCGGCTGCGCGGCGTGGGTTACTTGGTGCCAGATCAAGTTCGCTCTGAAATGGCCGAACAGTTTCGACACCTGAAACGCCCGCTGCTGAAGAATGCGCGCGCTAAAACTGGCCCTGCGGGTCTGTGCAGCTCGCACATCATGATCACCAGCGCGTTGCCCGGCGAAGGCAAAACGTTTTCGTCCATCAACTTGGCCATGAGCATGGCCATGGAAGTCGACACCGCCGTGTTGTTGATCGATGCCGACGTCGTGCGTCCCAGCGTTTTCAACCGCTTGGGCATCAACATCAAACCGCCCGGCCTGCTGGACTTGCTGACGCGCGACGACCTGCCTTTGCATGAAGCCTTGGTCTCCACCAACGTGCCCAAGCTCACGCTGATGGCGTCCGGCGAGCGCAACCAGCGCTCTACCGAACTTCTGGCCAGCACGGCCATGGACAAGCTGCTGGCTCGCTTGGCGGTGGAGTATCCCGACCACGTGGTGATCTTCGACGCGCCGCCGCTGTTGCTGACCAACGAATCACCCGTGCTGGCCACCAAAGTGGGCCAAGTTGTGGTGGTGGTGGAAGCACTCAAAACACGCCGCACAGTCATCCAGCAGGCATTTGCCGCGCTCAAGAACTGCCCGGTGGTTCACTCGGTGCTGAATAAGTGCGACGAAGCGACCGAAGGTCGGCGCTACGGTTATTACTACGGTTAAGCACAACGATGTTTGAGTCCCACTTTGGCCTGAGCGCCTCGCCGTTTCAACTGAGCCCAGATACGCGCTTTTTCTTCGAGAGCATCGGTCACAAAAACGCGTTGGCGTATTTGCGCTTTGGTGTCTATCAACAAGAGGGTTTCATCGTCGTGACCGGCGACATTGGTGCGGGCAAAACCACTTTGGTTCGCACCCTGATCGACGAGCTGAACGCCGATGAAGTGGTGGCCGCTCAGGTGCTCAACACCCAGCTCAACGATGCTGAATTGCTGTCCAGCATCTGCAACGCTTTTGGTGTGCCCTCACCGGGGCAATCGAAGGCTCAGCTGTTGGGTTCGTTGGAAGCTTTTTTCACTGCGGTGGCTGCCAGCGGCAGGCGCTCTTTGCTCATCATCGATGAGGCGCAGAACCTCGGACACCGCGAAGTCGAAGAGCTGCGCATGCTGTCGAATTTTCAAATCGGCAACCGTGCTTTGCTTCAAAGCTTTTTGGTGGGACAGCCCGAGCTGCGTCGCATGGTGGCCGCGCCCGACATGGAGCAGCTGCGCCAACGCATCATGGCGTCTTGCCACCTGGGGCCTTTGGATGCGACCGAGATCCGCGCCTACATTGAACACCGCTTGAACTTGGTTGATTGGGACGGAACGCCCATCTTTGTGCGCGCTGCGATTGAGGAGATTTTTCTTCACACCGGCGGCGTGCCGCGACGCATCAACCTGCTGTGCGGCCGCTTGATGCATGCCGCAGCGCTGGCGAACAAGATCACTGTGGATGCAAACGCAGTGCGCGTGGGTGCCGCTGATTTGCGCCAGGAAATGAGCTACGAACCCAACTCGGCAATTCGGGCCTGACTTGCGAATCGGCGCGCTGGCGTCGTTGGAAACGCCTTGAAAACCTCAAGCGCTCGGCAGGCAGGCTGCTTCGTCTGGCAAGCCCGACACATGTGAAATCGTGGCGCGGCGCTTGCCCGCGGGTGTCAACGGGATGTTGTCCACAAAGCTCAAGCTGATGCGCATGTGCTCACCCAAAGCCTGACGCATCAGCGTCATCAAATGCGCTTCGCTGTAGGGCGTCGCGTCCAGCGAATGGCCTGACTCTCGCACCACCTTCACCTCCAAATGGTCGAGGTCATGCTGCACCACTTGGTACTGCTGAACGAAGGCAAAGTCTTTCAGCAGGTGCGGAAAAAACTCGCCCGGCAAGATGCGGCCGTCGCGCGTGCGAATCAAATCCAAAGTGCGCCCATGCACCGCTGAGAACAGCGGCAAGTGGCGACCACAAGGGCAAGCCACGTCGGAAAACGTGGCTGCATCGCCGATGCGGTAGCGCACGAACGGCATGCCGAAATTGCTCAAGTCGGTGATGAGGACATGACCCGGGCGACCGCTGATGCTGTGGCCTTCGTCGTCGACCGTCTCCACCACCATGTGGTCAGTGCTCACGTGCAGCCCCGTTTTTTCGGCGCACTCGGCCCCGATCAAACCGACTTCGCGTGAACCGTAGGTGTTGAAAGCAGGCGCGTTGAACGCGCGCTCGATGAGATCGCGCTGCGCTTCGTTCAACGCTTCCGCGCCGGTGATCACCGCCGTGGGCTTGTGGACTTTGGCACCCGTGCGGATGATCCATTCGGCAAGCACCACCAAGGGAGCCACGTAGCCCACCAGGGTCTTGGGTTGGAACTCGTTGATGGCCTGGATGTAGTCGGCGGCGTTGTCGGTGCGCAGGTCGAACGAGTTGACCATGCGGCGGTTGTAGAAGCGGTGAAACAGCGCTTCACGCTTTATGGTTTTTTCGCTGGCTCCCAAAGGCACGCCCCAAACGTAGAGCGTGCGGCGGCCCAAGTCGGCCTCGGCCCAACGGTAGCCGCGCCACATCAACGCGGTGCGCGCAGCGTAGCTGTCCATGGTGTATTCAAGCCTGAAGGGCACGCCGGTGGAGCCGCCGGTGGTCTTGCTCAAGGTGCGCCCGCGCCACGATGTGCTGACCATGCCTGCGTAGTTGGCCTTGACGATGTCTTTGGTCAGCACCGGGTAGCGCGTCAGTTCCGACACATGGCTCAGCGGGCTGCGCGGCGCGCCGTGGTCGCCCCAAAACTGATGCAAGAAGGGCACCTCACGCCAAGCGTGATCCAGCAAGGCATTCAGCTTGCGCAACTGCAACGCGGCAAGGTCGTTGGCGCTAAGCCACTGGCTGCGTTCCAAGTCACGCAAGTGGCGCACCGTGCCCCGCTTTTTCACGGTGGTTTCATAAAACGGAAACAGCAGGTGCTTGAAGAGGTGTTCGTACATCAACTGAAGTTCAATGCTTTCGTTTGGGAGCTCAGTTTGGGAGCCCGATTTGCGAGCCCAATATCAACGCGCGTACAGCGCGGGCACCTGCACAGTATTCGGCAAATTGGCGTTGAACATGACTGTCTTGTCGCCCTCCAAGCCGTTGCCAATCAGACTGAGTGAGGCACCCGGCACGTCCAAACCAAATCGCACCACCGCCTCGCGGCCATCGGCCAGCCTCACGCGTGCGCCGATTTGGCCTGGCGCGTCCACGCGGGCCGCCGATGCCACCGAACCGCCTGTGCCAATCACATGCAAAAACGGCTCGCCCGAAGCGTTCTTATCGGTCGCATCAATGCGCCAGCCACCTTGAATCGCGCCACCCAAGCTTCGCCACGGAATCACCTCAGAGACGATGCCCGGCGGCGACAGGCGGTCGATGTCTAGCCGCTTGGCGGCATCACCAGATCGCAAGTGATCTCCCACCGTGACGGGCGGTGTGGCGGAAGGCGGCAGGTTCAAAGTCCAGATGCGCCGCGCACCGGGGGCTGCGGCGCTGCGGTCCAGCACCACAAACGTGTCGGGCTTGATGAACAAAAACTCGCGCTCGGCTTTTTGAACCACCACGCGGCCGTCGTAGGCCCCAGTGATGCGCGCAGATGCATAAGTGAACAGCGCGTTGTCTGTGAGTGCGGTGAGCTTGCAGCCGTCACCGTTCCTCTGCTTGACGGGCACCCCCGCCATCTCGAAACGCAGCAGGTTGTGCATTTCTTCGCCTTGCTCGATGCCCGAGCTTGACTGCATGTTGGCGTCGTTCAGCAGCCAACCGCCTCGGTGCAGCACAAAGCTGCCTTGATCGCGGTGTGCGTGGCTTTCGGTTAACGGGCCGCAAATAAAGTTGGCATAAGTGGCGGTTGGTTTCCAAGCCGATCGCATCATCAACTGGCCGGTTCCCGCACCCCAATAGGTGGTGGACAGGTCGCTCAACGGCTGTGCTTGCACGTGCGAATCACCGTACAAAAAGTCGATGTAGGCATTGAAGCCTTGCTTCATCACCGGCACCGACGAGCTTGCCAAAAAGGTCTTGGCCATGCCCGACATGCGCTCTTTGGGGAACAGCGCCATCAGCTCCAGCAGGTAGTCGCGGTGGTAGTCAAACAGCGCGGCCGACGAGTCGCGTGCGTGGTCGCCGGTGGGAGCCAAGCGGTCGAGCGTGGGCACGGTGCTGTGCATCATGTGCGCCATCGACGCCAGCGTGTGCGGCGCGCGTTCGGCGAGGCGCTCACCGGTGGAGCGCTCCCACCAGTCGAGCATTTGGAACAAGCCGCGCATGGCCGTCCCGTAGCCCGTGCCCTCGCGCGAACCGCCGCCTTCGAGGTCGCGCTTGAAGGTGGGGAAAAGCTGCTTCTCCAACTTGGCAATGCGAAAGGTGTCGAGCCAGGTTTGCGCTTGGTCGTTTTCACCCAAACTGGCCAAGCCCAGCAGCATGGTGGCGCGCAAGAACGAGTAGTAGTAATTGTTCGATGGGTTGTCCACCGACCAGCCTGTCCACGGATAGGTTTTGGCACCCCAGCTTGCGCTGCGGTGGTTCCAAATGTTCTTCACGCTGTTGTTGGAGTAAGTCAACCAGCGCGAGCGCTGTGCGGGAGTGAGGCGGTCGTAGCACCAGTCGTAGACCAGCGCGACGTTGCCGACCACGCGGCCCACTTCCAAGTAGCTGTCGCCTGACACCACGGCGCGCATGTCTTGGGCAA
The DNA here is from genome assembly GCA_025358485.1 of Burkholderiales bacterium. GTDB lineage: Bacteria > Pseudomonadota > Gammaproteobacteria > Burkholderiales > Burkholderiaceae_C > JANYJJ01. The sequence continues at coordinate 16,489 of JANYJJ010000072.1, forward strand.
TCAGCATTTCTTCTGCCGCCACCGACGCGTCGGTCGCCTGTATTGCGTAAGCCGCGTACAGCGGCTCACCCGTCAAGCGGAACATCAGCGCGGCATACCAAGGCTCAAAGCCGTAGACGTCGGCGCCGGTCATTTGCGCCGTCACCACATCGCGAAAGCGCCGGGCTGCCGCTTCGTTGCCCTCAAGCTGGGTTTTCAAGCGCGCCAAACCGGGGTCGTCTGCACGCAGGATGCGCGGGTGCGTTGGCGAGACGCGGTAGTTCACCAGGCGGGCGTCCACCGGCGTGAGTTTGGAGACCAGCTCGGCGCCCACCGCAGGCACCGCACCCCCAAAGCGCCACGCCAGCCCGGCTGCGACCAGCACGGTGGCAATCAATGCGGCCCGGCGGCCCAGTCTGGATCGAGGTGGGCGAACGGCGGGTGCTGGGGATTTCATGACGTGATGATTCCGACAGGGCGTGGACATTGCGGCGACGTGCGCGCCACGCGGGGTTGGCTTCTCATGGAGTGATGTTCAGTTTGTGGCTGCCAGCGCCGATATCATCCAGCGCGGCACGCTCTAAAGCACCAGCGGACACGGCATTCTCGACTGCCGTCGCACCCTCATCGTTGACCGTTTTGCCTCTTTCATGTGGGCAGCGCGAGCACTACACCACAGGAATTCTCTTTGAACGCAGGCAGCTTGCCGCTCGCGCGTGATGTTTTCGTTGGCAGCCACTCGAAAGTTTGGCGCGGGTTGGCCGCGCGCTTGCAGGGCGGCGACATTGCTGCTGTCGCCATCGGCCACCGCGATGTGGCGGCCTTTGCATTTGTGCCGCGTGATCGGGTGTGGGTGCTGTCGTATTCACGCCGGGTCGAAGAAAACGCTGCGCTGATCGCGCGCTTGAACGCTGCGGGCGTCGAGCAAATTGTTTACTTGTCTTCCTCGTCGGTCATCGTCGGTCAGCGCACGCGCTGCTATGAATACCCGCGTGTCAAACAACTCGCGGAACAAGCGGTGTTGGCCATGCCGCACGGCAGGGTGTTGACCGTGGGTTTGGTCTACAACCAGCCTGACGAGCTGCCGCGCGGAGCGAATGTGGCCACCTCCTTGGACGAGCTGGCGGCCTTCATGCGCAGCCCGAGCTGGCCTGACGCGCAAGGTCGCGCGAAGCATTTGTTTCGCACCGTCACCCGGCCCTTCAGCGGTGCGCTGGAGCGCGTGGCGCATCGAGCCTACGGCTTGTTGATGTCAGCCAGCGGCAGCTTTCCTTGCCTGCTGCGCCCCTTGGATGTGCTGCTGCGCGCTGTGGGTGCGCGTTGGTACGGCTATGTTTACTTGAGCAACAGCCTGTGGATCGCCCATGGATTTCGATGACATCGTGGTGGGTTCCGGCTTGGCCGCGTTGGGCGCGGTGAAGGGGCTGATGTCTTCAAAGCCGGGCCGTCGCGTGGGTGTGTTGTGCGGCCCCTCACGCAACGAGTTTTTTTACTACAACGCCGGCCGCACCGTGCCTTGCGCCTTTTTGGGTGAAGGCGGTTTGGGCAGTCACTGGCACGGCGTGATTCCAACCGGTGGGCGGCATAACTTTGGCGGGGCGGACGACGCGTCTTTCTCCGCCTTGTTCGCTCAGTTCTATCCCCAAGCGGCAGCTCAATTGAAGCTGGGCGAGCCGGGTTTCTTCGTGCCTTGGCGCGCCATACGTCCGGCCGCCGAGTTGCAAAAATTGGCCAACCTGCACACCGACGGCCGCTTGGGCGTGAGATTGACCTTGATCCGCGAAGCAGCACTCGACCTGAGCTTTGACGAGCGCGGTGCCAGCGTCAGTTCCAGCAGCGGTGCGCACCGCGCCTCGCGTGTGTGGGTAGCGGCCGGTGCCTTGCACACGCCTGCGCTGTTGGCCAAAAGCTTGGCTCCGCGTGCGCCGCGCACGCTGGTGTCTGACCACGCGTTTTGCTACATCGGGCAAGTGGACGGCCAGGCCGCGCCGCGCATTGTTCGCACCGGTGACGGCTTGCTGTATCCAGCGCGTTACGACGCGGCCAATGTGGCGCTTTACACGTTGCGCCCAGCGGCATTTGCGTTTCGCCGTCTCGATCACGGCATCGAACAGCGCGCGGTGTTTGGTTTGCCCACCGGCAACGCAGTGGCCAAGATCACGCGGCGCATGTCCCCAGGCTTGTTGGTGGAGGCCTTCTACAACCGCTTTGGATTTTTTGGTGGCACGCGGACGCACAGCGTGTACGCGCAAACGCCCGCAATTGATGCCTATGAACTTGGCTCGGGTGATCAACTGCTGCGCCCCGTTGCCGGGCGAATTCGCAGTGCCACCGACGCCGCCCGCGCGGCACAACCGTTTGCCAATTTGCGCATGTCGCAGCGGCCTGAGTTGGCAATTCCTGGCATCCATTTGCACCACACGCTGGACCTCAAAGCCTTGGCAGAGGCCGGCATCAACACGCCCGATTCGCCGGTGCAGGTAATAGATGCGTCGGTGTTGACCGACATCGGCCCCGACCACCACAGTTTCAAAATGATGTTGTCTGCACACGCGCGTGCTGCGAGTTCGCATCACGCAAGCCATTGACACCTTCGCCTTCATGAATCCCAAAAAGCCAGGCATCGTTTATTTCGGCAACGAATGGTTTGCCGAAAACCGCACCAGCAGCCACCACATGGCGCGCCGTTTGGCACAAAGCGCCAACCTGTTGTACGTCGATTCGCCCGGCATGCGCGCGCCCACCACCTCGGGCCGCGACCTCAAACGCATTTGGAACAAGCTCACTCAAGCCATGCGCTTGCCGACCCGCACGCCCCAAGGCTTGTGGCACTGCACCGTGCCGCAAGTGCCGTGGCGCGGCATGCCGGGCGTGGACAAACTCAATCGCTGGTTTGGTGCCTGGGCGGTGCGCCGGGCCATGCGTCATGCGGGCATTGGTGGTGACCACAGCGAAGCAATTTTGTGGTTCGTCGTGCCCCACCCTAGCTTCATGCTCGACGCCGTGCCGCACCAGCGCGCCGTCTACTACTGCATCGACGACTACGCCGCCCACCCCGGCGTGGATGCCGAGCGCATTCGTGCCTGCGACGCCCAACTGACGCGTCAATGCGACCACGTCTTTGTGGCCCCACCGGCCTTGGTCGATGCCAAAAAAGCGCTCAACCCCCACACCAGTTTTTCACCGCACGGTGTGGACGTGGCTTTGTTTGCGCAGGCCCAGGCTGCGGCCACCGTGGTGCCCGCAGCTGCCGCCGCTTTGCAAGGCCAAGGACCAGTCATCGGCTACTTTGGTTTGATTGCCGCTTGGACTGACGTGGCCTTGATCGAATGGCTGGCGCAGCAGCGGCCGCAGTGGAATTTTTTGCTCATCGGCCACGCCTCGGTCGACGTCGGTAGCTTGGCGCGTTTGCCCAACGTCACGCTGGTCGGCCCGCAGCCTTATGAAAGCCTGCCGGGTTGGGCCAAAGCTTTCGACGTGGCGATCATTCCCTACCTGCTAAATCAGCAGGTGCGCAACGCCAATCCGTTGAAGCTGCGCGAGTACTTGGCCACCGGCAAACCCGTCGTCTCGGTGCCGACGCCCGAGGTCGATCGCTTTGCGTCGGTGCTGCACGTGGCCGACGGGCGTGAGGCATTTCTGAGCGCGATAGAAGTGGCTTTGAACGAGAACACACCCGAGTTGTGCGCGGCGCGCATGGCGGCCGTGCACGAGATGAGCTGGGAGCATCGCGCTCAAACCGCGCTGAAGATCGCGCTGGAAGGTCGAACCCGACAGTGAAAATGTCCGAAAAGCCAGGGAAAGGCAAGGTAACAAGCGCTTCTTTCACCTGAAATGGTCGCTTTACTTAGGACAATCCCGGGGTAGTCACGCAGCAGTCACTCAGTAAGCAGGCACTAGCAGTCTGTCCGCATGAAGAAAATTTGGTCCATCGCTTCGGCCCTCTCGGGCAACATCGTTCGCACACGCGGCAGCAGCGCGGGCTCGGCGGTGTATTTGACGTTTGACGACGGCCCTCACCCCGAACACACCGCAGGCCTGCTGGATTTGCTGGCCAAGTTCGACGCCAAGGGCAGCTTCTTCATGGTGGGCAAGACCGTGGCGAAAGCGCCGGACTTGGTGCGCCGCATGCTGGCCGAAGGCCACGCCATCGGCAACCACTCCATGACGCATCCAAAAATGCGCGGCTTGCCGGGTTCAGTGCAACGCGCCGAGATCGACCAAGCCGACGCCGTGTTGGAACGCATCGACGGCCAACGCCGCCACATGTACCGCCCGCCAAACGGCGCAGTGACCTGGCCCATGATGGGCACCAGCCTGTGGCGGCGTCAGCCTTTGGTGCTGTGGACCATCGACAGCCTCGACTACAAATTACCGGCCGACCAAGTGATCGACCGCCTGACCAAAGTCACGCCTCCCGCTCCCGGCGATGTGATCTTGTTCCACGACGACGGCGTTTGTGCGGGTCTCGCCTTGGCGGCGTTGTTGCCGGTGTGGAAGCAAGCCGGGTTGACGTTTGCCGCTGTCAGCTCATGAAATCAGGCTTATGAAATTAAGATGATGAAGTTGTCGCGCCCCACCCAAACACCCACAGCCGCCAAATCGACGGCGGTTGCGGGCGTGACTTCCGCGTTTCATGAAAGCAGCTTGGGGCGGGAGTTTTTGCAGTTTTGGGCGCTGGTGGCGTCGCTGGTATTTCGGCCTTACTTTTACCTGCTCATCTACATCGTGGTGCTGTACATCCGCCCACAGGAATACGTCGACTTCTTTCTGGGCAAGCCGGTCGTTCCTGTCAGTTTGATGACGGCGACCTTGCTGTGGTTGGTGGCGCAGAAAAAGCAGTTCGATGCGCCGCAGCACGGCCTGATGATTGGCCTGACCCTCTGCATCTTCACGTCGGTCTTGCTCACGGGCTGGTTGACGGGTGCGCTCAACGCGCTGACTGAGTTTTTGCCCACGCTCCTGTTGTTTTACATCGTTGCCACGTCCACCACCACACTGAAACGTCTTCAGGGCTTGTCCATTGTGATGACGGCGGTTTGCGTGGTGATTGCGTATCACGGCATGGGCCAAATTCAAGATGAGTTTGGTGTGGGCTACACGGGTGCCGAGATGATCGACGACCGCATCACCTACTTGGGTTTTTTAAACGACCCCAACGACCTGTCGATGGCGTTTTTGATGGTGCTGCCATTGACGCTTTACGTGGCGCAGGTCGGTCGCTTCTTGTTCTTGCGTTTGGCAGCCTATGCGTCGATGGGCGTCATTTTGTACGGCGTGTTTATGTGCAATTCGCGTGGCAGTTTGCTCGGCATTGCTGCCATGTTGTTCGCCTATGCGGTGCGCCGTTACGGCCTGCTTCGCAGCGTCATCGTCGCACCGATGTTGTTGGTGCCGCTGCTGCTGTTGGCTCCAAGTCGGATCGGAGAAATGTCGGCCGATGAGGAGTCGGCGGCCGGTCGCTGGGACGCTTGGTTTGAAGGCTTCGAGATGCTGCGCAGCCGCCCGCTTTTCGGTGTCGGCAAAGGCTTATTCACCGACCACAACGGGCTGACAGCGCACAACTCTTTCGTATTGTCGTTTGCCGAAACCGGACTGGTGGGCTACTTTTTTTGGTTCAGTATTTTGGTCTTGTCGGCTTGGATGCTGGTGCGTTTGATGGCGCCCATCGAGCCTGGTACGTTGCCCGTTGGCAACTTCGTTCCTTTGGACGCTGATGCCAACACCAGCGCCGTGCCTTGGAAGCCGGATGCTGAGCCTGGTCAAGCGAATCATTTGGACGGTGCGGTTGAGCAGGTGAGCACAGTTGCAACGCAGGCCGTGTCCGAATCGACGACGCAGCCCATCACCATCACCGAGACCGACTCCGACAGCGAAGCCAACACCAACCTCATCACAGCCGCAGTCGAACAACAAATCAGCTGGGAAGAAATGCAAACCGCCGCGCGCATGCTGACCTACTCCTTGATAGGCACGATGACGGCCGCGTTCTTTTTGAGCCGCAGCTTCGTGGTGTTCCTCTATATCTTGTTCGGTTTGATCGTTGGCATGTTCCAAATGGCGCGCGTGCGCTGGCCAGACATTGAGCCTGTGCGCTTGAGTGACACAGTGGGGCGCATCTTGCTCATGATGGTCGGCAGCATCATTTTTCTGTGGGTGCTGACTCGCGTGCTGTTGAGTTTGTCGTGAGGGCTCTGACACCGATGAACATCGTTCACGTGGTCGAGACCTTGGATGTGGGCGGGCTCGAACGTGTCGTCCTCTCGCTCGTGTCGTGGCAGCTCCAGCAAGGCCACCGCAGCCGCATCGTGTGCCTGTTTCACGAAGGCGCGTTGGCCGGTGAGGCGCGCGCCAGCGGCATCGAGGTGGTGTCGGTGGGCAAGCGCACAGGCTTTGATTGGCGAGCGCTGCGCTTGCTGCGCGCCGAGCTGTCGCGCGGCCGTGCTGACGTGGTGCACACCCACAACGCCGTGACGCACTACTACTCGGCACTGGCAGACGTGGGCTTGGGGCTGGCTCGCATGGTCAACACGCGCCACGGGATGGGCTCGCTGCGCGGCTCATCGCGGCTGGACCGCTTGTACCGCACGGCCCTGTGGAGGACGCATGCGGCGGTGTCGGTGTGCAGTGCGGTGCAAGAGCGCTTTGTTGCCACGGGTGTCATTCCAGCCAACAAAGCCCGCGTGGTTGCCAACGGCGTGGTGATGGACAAAATTTTGCCGCGCCACCACGAAGCAAAAGGCGCGCTGATGACGCAGCTGGGCCGCTCACCCACTGCCGTGGTGCTGGGCACAGTGGGCCGCTTGAGTCCCGTCAAAGACCATGGCAATTTGCTGTTGGCGGTGCGTGATTTGAAAGACCAGGGCCAGCCGGTCGAGCTGGTGGTGGTGGGCGACGGCGACACCCGTCCTGCGCTGCAAGCCCAAGCTCAAAGCTTGGGCTTGGGCGCGTGCGTGCACTTCCTGGGCATGCGCCAAGACGTGGCGCAGTTGCTGTCGGCATTTGATGTGTTTGTGCTGTCATCCATTTCTGAAGGCTATTCATTGGCTTTGGTTGAAGCTGCGGCCGCCGCCTTGCCCATCGTGGCCACGCGCGTGGGCGGCAACGCCGACATCGTGCGCGACAACTGCAACGGTTTGCTTGTGCCTGCGCAAGACCACGTGGCCTTGGCTGCCGCCATAGGCCGCCTCGCCGCCGATGCCACGCTGCGCGAGCAGCTGGGCCAAGCCGGTCGCGAGTGGGCTTTGAAACACGGCACGGTCGACGCGATGGGCGCGGCCTATCAGCGGCTGTATCAAGAACCGAAATCGTGATGAAGGTGCTGGTGATCACCAACTTGTTTGGCTTCCCTTGGGACCCGACGCGCGGCATGTTCAACCAGCAGCAGTTCGACCGGCTCGCGCAGCGCGTGGATTTGTCGGTGCTGGTGGCCGTGCCGTGGACGGACGCCATCAAACACCCGCGTGCCTACTGGTCGGCGCGGCGCGATGGCCAACAACGCTGGCCCTACGTTGACTACTTTATTTTTTGGTACGTGCCCGGCGTGGCGCAGGCTGCGCATTCAGTTTTTTTCTTCGTGTCGCTGGCGCTGCAACGCCCCATCACTTTGTTCGTCAAACGCTGGCAAGCCTTCATCGGCAGTTGGGGTTTTCCGGATGCCGTGGCCACATCGTGGGCGGGCCGCCTCACCTGCACACCCGTGTTGATGAAGCTGCACGGCACCGATGTGAACGACTATTTGGACGTTCCGCCCAAGCGCCGTCAAATCATGTCGGCTGTGCAGCACAGCCGCGCTGCGATGTGCACAAGCGCGGCCTTGGGCGACCGTTTGGTTGAAGCGGGTGCGGCGCGTGAGCGCGTGCACGCGATCTACAACGGAGTCGATGCAACGCGGTTTGTGCCCGCCTCGCGCCAAGCTGCGCGAGCCGCTTTGGGTTTGCCCGCACAAGCGCAATTGCTGCTTTTCATCGGCAACTTGAAGCCAGCCAAGGGTTGCGTTGATTTGCTCGATGCCTTCATCCAAGTGGCCGCCACGCAGCCCGAACTTCAGCTCATCGTCATTGGCGATGGCGCTGCGCGCGACATGCTCACCCAGCGTGCCGCGCAAAACGGTTTGTCGCAGCGCGTGCGCTTGGTCGGCAAGGTGGCGCACGACGAGTTGCCCGTCTGGTTTGCCGCTTGCGATTTGTTTTGTCTGCCCAGCCACAACGAAGGCGTGCCCAACGTGGTGTTGGAGGCCATGGCCTGCGGCGTGCCGGTGTTGGCCACGCGCGTGGGCGGCATTCCCGAAGTGCTGCCCGAGTTCGCCGGCGTGTTGGTGCCTTCGCAAGACGTGGCGGCGCTGGCGGCGGCTCTGAGCGGCGCGTTGGCGCGCACCTGGGACACTCGGCGCATCGCCATTCACGCGCGATCTTTCAGCTGGGACACCAACATCGACCGCGTCATGAACTTGTTGCAAGCCGCCACCAACCGCCCTCAAGCGGCAGCCACCTCATGACTGCCAGCGCGACCTTCATGCTTTGGTTCAGCTTGGCCTGCATCGTCTACACCTATGCCGGTTACCCGCTGGTGTTGACGCTGATCAGCGCGGCGCATCAGCTGCGTTCCGATTGGCGGCAAGTCTCCGGCGGTTCGTCGGGCAGCGGCACGCGACGCATCGCCACCCAGGCCGAGCTGCCTCATGTGGCGGTGTTGGTCGCCGCCTTCAATGAAGCGCAGCACATCGCCGAGCGCATCACCAATTTGCTCAACCAAGACTATCCCGCCGAGCGCCTGCACATCTACATTGGGTCAGACGCGTCCAGCGACCGCACCGGCGACATCGTGCGCAGCATGGCGCATCCGCGCCTGACCTTTGTCGACTTCACCGCGCGGCGCGGCAAGGCCTCGGTCATCAACGATTTGGCCGCCATGGCCACCCAAGAGATTTTGGTTTTCACTGACGCCAACACCATGTTCTTGCCCGACGCGGTGCAAAAGCTGGTGCGCCATTTCGGGCGATCTGAGGTGGCCTGCGTGTGCGGTGAATTGCGCTTGGTCAAAGCAGACGCTGATCCTCTGAAAACAAGCGACAACCAAGACCACATTTATTGGCGTTACGAGCGCCTTCTGAAGTTTTTTGAAAGCCGCATCGGCGGTTTGCTTGGTGCCAACGGCGGCGTCTACGCGCTGCGCCACGGGCTTTACCGCGCCATTCCCAGCGACACCATCGTCGATGATTTTTGGATATCGATGCAAGTGGTCGAAGACGGCCAGCGCTGCGTGTACGACCCCGAAGCCGTGGCGCTGGAAACCATTCCCGAGCGCATCAGCGACGAGTTCCGTCGGCGCGTGCGCATCGGCCTGGGCAATTACCAAGCCTTCAAGCGCTTTGCCAAGCTGCTCAGCCCGCTGCGCGGCACGGTGGCCTTCACCTTCTTCTCACACAAAGTACTGCGCTGGTTGGTGCCGCACTGCATGCTGATGGCCTTTGCTTGCAACCTGTGGTTGATCACGCAAAGTTTTTATGCGGCCCTGATGGTGGGGCAGCTTCTTTTTTACGGCGGCGCTTGGTATGCATGGCGTCGTTCGCTCGCCGGTGCTGCGCCCAAAGCGCTGCGTTTGCCGCTGTTTTTCGTCAGCATGAACCTGGGCCTGTGGATGGGCTTTTGGCGCTACATCACCGGCGGCGCTTCAGGTGTGTGGGCGCGCAGCGCGCGTTGAATTTGGTTAACTAATTTCTTCAAATGACTTTGCCTCAACTCGTTTTCATCCTTGTTGTTTTGTTGGTGCTGGCTGGCTTGGTACTTATCGCCATGGAGTGCCGCCGCAAGAACATGCAGCAGTGGCTGGGCAGCTACCTGAGCCAAAAAAAACCGGCGATTGAGGCCGGGCCCGTGCACATCATGTTTTCGTTTGTAGACCACTACGAGCCGCAATGGGGCCGCCCCACTTACGAGGTGGAAGTCCAACGCGTGGCGCGTTGGCGCGAAGGCTACAAAGCCATGGCGGGCAAACACCGTGACGCCGACGGTGTGCACCCGCAGCACACGTTTTTCTACCCCGAAGAAGAGTACCGGGTTGAGCATTTGAATGAGATTGCCGACCTGTGCCGCGAAGGCTACGGTGAAATCGAAGTGCACTTGCACCACGACCATGACACCGACGCCGGGCTGCGCGAAAAAATCAATCGCTTTGTCAAGACGCTGCACGACACCCACGGCGCTTTGCCCATCGACCCCGCCACCGGCCGGCCGGCCTTTGCCTTCATCCATGGCAACTGGAGTTTGGACAACTCGCGCGGTGACGGCCGCTGGTGCGGCGTGAACAACGAGCTGCGGGTGTTGGGTGAACTCGGCTGCTACGCCGACTTCACCTTGCCTTCTGCGCCCAGCGACACCCAAACCAAAAAAATCAACAGCATCTACTACGCCGCTGACGACTGCGACAAGCCCAAATCACACAACACCGGCGTTGATGTTCGCGTGGGCGGCCAAGCCAGCGGTGATTTGCTCATCATGCAAGGCCCTTTGGCACTGAACTGGAAAAACCGCCGTTGGGGCTTGGTGCCGCGCATTGAAAACTCGGATGTGCGTGCGGCCTATCCGCCCACCCGCGACCGGGTTGATTTGTGGGTCAACCAGCACATTCATGTGAAAGGCCGCCCGAACTGGATCTTCATCAAAGTGCACACCCACGGCACACAAGACCGCGACATTGAAGCCTTGCTGGGCCAGCCGGTGGATGAAATGCACAGTTACTTGGAATCCAAATACAACGACGGCAAGAACTACGCCTTGCATTACGTCAATTCGCGCGAGGTGTTCAACATCATCAAAGCCGCCGAAGCTGGTTTGACGGGCAACCCGCACCAGTACCGCGACCACGTGCTGCCCAAACCGCCGATGTTCAACGCGGCAAAGTGACGTCACTTTGAGAGAAGAAGAAAAACCGGTCGGAAAGTCAGGTGCTGAAACGAGCACCAGCGCCTCCACAAGCACCAAGGCCAGCACCAAGGCCAGCACCAGCGACCGCCTGAGCCTGCTGCGCAACATCGCCATGTTGTCGGTGGCCAGCTACATCGAGCTGGCCTTCGGTTTGGTATTGGGCGTGGTGATTGCACGCTCGCTGGGCAGCGTGGAATTTGGCCACTACGCGTTTTCGGTGTGGGCCTGCGGCACGCTGATCACGCTGAGCAACAACGCGCTGACCATGTCGTCCATCAAGTTCGTCGCCGAGGCGCGCGGAGCCAGCCACGCGGACGTGGCCGCCGCGGTGCATGCACGCTTGCACCGTTGGCATCAGATCAGCTCGGTGGTGGTGCTGACGCTGTTTGCGCTGGCGGTCTGGCTGCACCCGCCCGAAGAGTGGAAAACGTCCTGGATGCTGATGGTGCCGCTGCTGGTGATAGGCGCGTGGGCGCGCTCGGGCTACTCCATGATGGCGTCCATAGGCAAAGGCCACGAGCGCTTCGAAGTCGAAAGTGGCGCCTTGGTGTTGTCAGCGTTGGCCAACTTGATTTTGGTGTCGATGCTGGCGTGGCGCGGCGGCTCGATGCTGGAGTTTTTTGCGGTCTATGCGTTTTGCGGCGTGCTGCAAAACATCTCCGCGCGAATTTTGTTGCGCCGTCTGGGCATACGCGCCAAAGCCGAGCCGCTGGAGCCGGTGCTCATGGCGCGCGTGAAGCGTCACTTGCTGCAATCGGGTGCCTTGGTGGTGGTGGGCATGTTGGGCGACCGAACTTTGGAAGTGCTGCTGCTCAAGGCCTATGCCGGTTCTGAGGCAGTCGGCTTTTTTGCCATCGCGGGCGCGCTGACGAAAGGTGCCACCTACCTGCTGGCGGGCGCGCTGTCGTCGGTTCTGCTGCCCACCATGTCGCGCGCTTTTGGCTTGGGCGGTGTGGGCACGGTGGTGCGCATGCTCTACGAGTCGCTGCGCTTTTACTGGTTCATCGGCGTGGCGGTGGCGGGCTTTGGCGTGACCGTGGCACCCGGTGCGGTGCGGCTGCTCTACGGCGCGCAGTTTGAAGGGGCCATTCCGGCCGTGATGGTCAATTTGATGGTGTCGGGCTTCGTGCTGATCACCGCCGCATTCAATGCCTTCCAAACATCCAGCGACGGGCAGGGCGACCGCATCAAAATTTCTGCCATGAGCTTGGCGGTGAACTTGGTAGCCGCCCTGATCTTGGTGCCAAAGTTTGGCTTGACCGGTGCCTTGGCGTCTTTCGCCATCACCAAGTTTGCAGCCGTGGTTTTCAGCTGGTGGTTTGCCAAACGCGCTGTTGGCATGCGCATGCCGGTGACTCCGATGATGCGCATTCTGTTGGCCGCTTTGCTGGCCAGCGCGTTGGCCGAAGCGGTGGACGAATACGTGCCGGGCCGCTTCGCATTCCTGGGCGCGGGCGCGGTGTTCATCGTTGTTTACTTCGGTGCGAGCGTGGTGTTCCGCGCCTGGACACGCCCTGATTTCGACATGGTGGTGCAGGTGCTGGGCCACCTTGGGCGGGCCGGCCGATGGTTGGCACCGCGCATGGACAAGCTCGGTGTGCGTTACGCGGCACGCCCCGGGGTTTATGTCAGCGGCAAGCGTGAATTTGCGAGTCGTGTGGTCACCGGCTTGGGTTTGTCCAACCTGGTGGGTGCAGCGCGTTCGGCCATGGTCAAAGACCTTCGTGTGTTGGCGTATCACCGTGTTCTGCACGACTTGGACGAGACCACCTTCGCGTTTGATGCCGAGCTGGTCAGCGCACGCCAAAAAGACTTTGATTGGCAAATGGCCTACATTGCGCGGCGCTTCAACCCGGTTTCTATTCAGCAAGTGGCAGACGCCATCAACGGCGGCAAGCCCTTGCCCAAACGCGCGGTGATGGTGACCTTTGACGACGGCTTCCGCGACAACTATGACGTTGCCTTCCCCGTGCTGCAGCGCCACGGTGTGCCGGCGCTGTTTTTTTTGTCCACTGGCTACATCGACAGCCAGAGCACATTTTGGTTTGACTGGATCGTCTACGCCTTCGTTCACACGTCCGTCAAGCAGGTGCATTTGCGCGCCATCGACCTGACCATTCCGCTCCCTGATGCGCGCGATGGCCGCCGCTTGGAAGCGCTCAAGCTGTTGCAAGTTTTGAAAGGCACGTCCGAGATCCATCGCCTGCAGATCATCGAGCAACTCAAGGCCGAACTGAAGGTGGAGATGACGCTGGATCAGATCGAGCTGAGCGCGCCCCTGAGTTGGAACCAGGTGCGCGAGATGTCACGCGGCGGCATGGAGTTTGGCTCGCACACCGTGTCGCACCCCATCCTGTCCACCATCACCGACCCGATGTTGTTGCGCTTTGAGTTGGACGGATCCAAAGCCACGTTGGAACGCGAACTTGGCAAGCCCGTGTTGGCGCTGTCCTACCCTGTGGGCGGGCGTGAATCGGTGAACGACCGGGTGTTGGCCGCCACGGCGCAGGCCGGTTACCAATGCGCCTTCACCTACCAAAGCGGCGCCAACAAACTCACCTCAGGCGATGAGCGCTACTACCTCAAGCGCCTGCACGTCGAGCGTTACACCACACGCGCCATGTTCTCGGCGGCGTTGGAGATGCCTGAGATTTTTGGCTAGGGTTTTGGGTAGGTTTTGGCATCAGCGAAGACCGTCCCGCGCCGCGCTCAGGGCCTTCCAAAACCGCGCCTCTTGCGTCGTCGCGTAGTTAATGCGCATCAAGCTGGTGGGCCGCGCGCTGGCGTGAAACAGTGAACCCGGGGCCAGCAGCCAACCCGCTTCGCTCATCACCCGCGCCAGCCGTTCGGTGTCTGTGCCCGCGTCTACCCATCCAAACAAACCGCGCGGTGGTGCGGCGAAAGTGCAGCCGTGGGACTCGGCGAGTTTCACCGCGCGAGCACGCGCTGCGTCAAGCCGCAGCATCACACGTTCGGCATGGCGGCGCAGCAGACCGTTTTCTAAACAGTGCGCCAAAGCTTGCTCGGTGATGCTGGGCGTGGTCAGCGTGGTAAGCAGCTTGGTGTCCACAAAACGCTCGATCAAATCGGGCGGCGCGGCGATGAAACCCACACGCCAATTCGGCGCCAAAATTTTTGAGAAGCCTGAGATGTAGATGGTGCGTTCCAGCGCGTCCAGCGCCGCCAAGCGCGGCAAGTGTGCTGGTGCGAGGTAGGCATAGGTGTCGTCTTCAACGATGTGCAGGTGGTTGCGCTTGGCCAGCTCCAACACGCGGTGCGCCGCAGCCAATGACAGCGACGCGCCGGTCGGGTTGTGCATCACCGACACCGTGATGTACAGGCGCGGCGGGTTGGCGCGGTGGGCGTCGATGTGTTTTTGCATCACCGCCAAATCGGGGCCCGCTTCACCGCGCGGCACCGGCAGCACGCGCAGGCCCATCGCTGCCAGGCGCGCAAATTCCACCGGCCAACCGGGCTCGTCGACCAGCACACTGTCGCCCGCTTGCAGCAAGCTGCGCGTGACCACGTCCAGCGCGTGGATGGCCCCCAGCGTGGTGATGATGTTGTCGGGGGCGGTTGAAATTCCCAAGTCATGCAACTGCACCGACAAAGCGCGGCGCAGCCGCATGTCGCCGGTGGGTTCGCCGTATTGCAAGCTCAACGCGCCCAGCTGCGCGCCTGCGGTGACGCGCTTCAGCGCCGAGCTGAGCAGCGGCAAATCCAGCCAGTCCACCGGCAGCGAACCCAAGCCCGGCATGGGCAGCGAGCCAGGCGGCTGAAACATGCCGCGCACCAGGGCCGTGGCGCTCAGGGGCGGTGGCAATTGCAAGGCAGGCGCAGCGTCACGCTGACGCGGCGGCACGGCAACACTGGCGCGCGTGTCACGCACATAAAAGCCCCGCTGTTTGCGCGCCTCCACCAAGCCTTGCGCCAGCAATTGGTCGTAGGCGGCAACCACGGTCGAAGCGCTCACGCCGTGCTTGCGCGCGCACTCACGCACCGAGGGCAAACGCGCCCCGGCCGACAACAGACGCTGACGTATCGGGTCGGCGAAGCGGGCGGCAAGCTGCTCGGTCAGCGAGGTGTCGGAGCCGCGAGACAAGGCGGTTTGAGGCAAGGATGTGGTTTTCATGTGCTGCCATTGTCATCGGTACAGATTGCTCGTGGCAAGCACCAGCTGTACTGGTCATGTACTGATGCCTGGACTAGACTAAACCGCATGACGACGATCCCGACCACCAGCACCGCGCAGGAAACCAAAGGCCTTTGGTACGGCTTGCTGGGCGTGGTGATTTTTGCCATGACCACGCCCATGACGCGCTTGGCGGTGGGCCCCACGTTCGATCCGCAATTGCCGCCGCTGTTCGTCACCGCAGGCCGCGCCGCTTTGGCGGGTCTGCTCAGCGTGGGCTACTTGCTGCTCACTCAAGGCAAGCGTCCGCCGCGCGCGCTGTGGGGTTTGGTGGCCGTGTGCAGCGCAGGCACGGTGGTCGGCTTCCCTTTGTTTTTGAGTTTGGCGCTGCGCCAGGTTGACGCCATGCATGCGGCCGTGATCACCGGCATGTTGCCCCTCGCTACCGCCGTGGCGGCGGCGTTCTCGCTGCGCCAACGGCCGTCAAATGGGTTTTGGGTTTGTGCGGTGCTTGGCTTTGGCTTGGTGCTGGCCTTTGCTGCATTGCAGGGCGGCGGGACGTTGAGCGTGGCTGACGGCTTGTTGTTGTTGGCTGTGATCAGCGCGTCCATCGGCTACGTGGCCGGTGCGCGTTTGTCGGCCCACATGAGCGCCGAGCACGTCATTTGTTGGGTGCTGGTGATGAGCTTGCCGCTGTCTGTGCCGGTGGCCTTGGCCAACTGGCCTGTGCAAGCGGTGCGCCCCTCGGCTTGGTTGGGCTTTGGCTACGTCACCTTGTTTTCTATGTGGCTGGGCTTTTTTGCTTGGTACCGCGGCTTGGCTTTGGGTGGCACGGTGCGCGTGAGCCAAGTGCAACTGGTGCAGCCGTTTTTTGCCTTGCTGTTTGCCGTGCCGGTGCTGGGTGAAAGATTGCAGCCGGTGACGGTGCTGTTTTCTTTGGCGGTGATTGCCACCGTGTTCATCGGCAAGAAAATGCCGGTTCACGGGATTGTAAAAACGGGGATCAAAACATGAGCTTCACATTGGCCAAGCGCGCTAAGCGCATGAACCCGTCGGTGATTCGCGAAATTTTGAAAATTACCGAGCGCCCCGGCATCATTTCCTTGGCGGGTGGCTTGCCGTCACCCGACACTTTTCCGGTGCAAGCCCTGCGCGATGCCAGTGAAAAAGTGCTGCGCGACCACCCGCGCGAGGCCTTGCAATACGCCGCCAGCGAAGGCTACGGGCCGCTGTGCGATTGGGTGGTGGGCGAGCTGGCCGCGCACGGTTTTTGCGTCACGTCTGACCAGGTGCTGATCACCACAGGTTCGCAACAGGGCCTCGATTTGGTCGGCAAAATTTTGATCGACGCAGGCAGCCGCATGGCCGTGGAGTCGCCCACTTACTTGGGTGCACTGCAAGCCTTCAACCCGTATGAGCCGGAGTACCGCACCGTGGCGTGCGACGACGACGGCCCGCTGCCGGATTCACTCAGTGCGGTGCAGGGCGGCGACGTGAAAGGCGTGCGGTTTTTGTACCTCACCCCCAACTTCCAAAACCCCAGCGGCCGCTGCATGAGCGAAGCGCGCCGCACCGCGCTCGTCAACGCCGCGCAAGCCATCGGCCTGCCTTTGGTTGAAGACAACCCGTATGGCGACTTGTGGTTTGACGCGCCGCCACCGCCGCCTTTGGCTGCACGTTGGGGCGACGGTGTGATTTACCTCGGCTCGTTTTCCAAAGTGCTGGCGCCCGGTTTGCGCTTGGGCTATGTGGTGGCACCCAAACCCCTGATGCCCAAACTCTTGCAAGCCAAACAGGCCAGTGATTTGCACACGCCGGGCTACAACCAGCGCATCGTGTACGAGGTCATACGCAACGGCTTTTTGAATGACCACGTGCCGACCATTAGCGCGCTTTACAAGTCGCGGCGCGACGCGATGCAGCTGGCTTTGTTGCGTCACCTGCCAACGGGTTGTCGGTGGCAGGTGCCGAGCGGCGGCATGTTTTTTTGGGTTGAATTGCCTGGCGGTGTGGACGCGACGGCGTTGTTGCCCAAGGCGGTTGATTTGGGCATGGCGTTTGTGCCGGGCTTCGCTTTTTATGCCACCGAGCCGCGAGTAAATACGCTGAGGTTGTCGTTCGTGACGGTGTCCGAGGACTTGATTGACGTGGGCGTTCAGATGCTGGCGCAGGCTCTGACTGAGTTTGCGTCTGTTTAGGTTTTTGGCCAGCGAAAACTCAAGCAACGGTGGCAACCGCAACTGCAACCGCAACTGCAACTGCAACCGCAACACGACACCATCAACACACAAAACCCAGCATGCAACCCATCACTTCGCAAGACCTCACCAGCGCCCGCGCCATCGTCTACCAAACCATGGCTCCCACGCCCACCCACCGTTGGCCGCTGCTCGACGCGCGCCTGGGCGCGTCGGTTCACGTCAAGCATGAAAACCACACCTCGGTCGGTGCATTCAAGGTGCGCGGCGGCGCGGTGTATCTGCATGAATTGCTGCAACGCGAGCCCACCGTCAAAGGCGTGATCGCGGCCACGCGGGGCAACCACGGGCAGTCGATTGCGCTCGCCGCGCGGCACCGTCAATTGCCCGCCACCATCGTCGTGCCGCACGGAAACTCGGTGGAAAAAAACGCTGCCATGCGCGCCCTGGGTGCCACCTTGATCGAACACGGCGAAGACTTCCAAGCCGCTCGCGAACACGCCGCCCAGCTGTCGCAAACCCAAGGCCTGCACATGGTGCCCAGCTTCCACCGCGATTTGGTGCGCGGCGTGGCGTCTTACTGGTTGGAGTTTTTTGAAGTGGTGCAGCCCGACGTGGTTTTCGTGCCCATCGGCATGGGCTCGGGCATTTGCGCGTGTGCTGTGGCGCGCAAGCAAGCGGGCGCATCCACGCGCATCGTCGGCGTGGTGTCGGCACACGCCACCGCCTACCTCGACTCCTACCGCGCAGGCCGCGTGATCGAAGCCCCCGTCACCGCTGTCCTGGCCGACGGCATGGCGTGTCGCGCGCCCGACGCCGCTGCGCTGGAGATGATGCTGCGCGATGTTGACGAGATCATCCAAGTCACCGACGCCGAAGTCGCGAATGCCATGCGCGTTCTGTTTGCCGACACCCACAACGTGGCCGAAGGCGCGGGTGCGGCGTCGCTGGCCGGTGCGCTGCAACAGCGCAACAAGTGGGCAGGGCGCAGCGTGGGCGTGACGCTGTGCGGCGGCAATGTGGACAGCGCGGTGTTTGCGAAAGTGCTGGCGGGTTCAGACAGCGAACACACCGCAACGCCTCGCCCTTGATTTGAAAGCTGGCGCCGGCTCGCCTTCCAACGCGACCAGCACAAATCAGGCCAATTTCAAAGGCAGGCTGCGCAGGCGCTGGCCCGTCAATGCGAACAGCGCATTGGCCACGGCCGGTGCAATTGGCGGTGTGCCGGGCTCGCCCACGCCTTCGGGGTGGGCAGTGCTTTTGATGATGTCGGTCTCAATCACGGGGCACTCATTGAAGCGCAGCACCGGCTGATCGTGGAAGTTGCTTTGCTGCACCTGCCCGGCTTTCAAAGTGATGTCGCCGTACAGCGCAGCCGACAAGCCAAACACCACGCCGCTTTCCATTTGCTGCGCAATCAAGTTGGGGTTCACCGCCGTGCCGCAGTCAATCACGCACACCACGCGGTGCACGCGGATGGACTTGTCTGCGCTCACCGACACCTCGGCCACTTGCGCCACGATGCTGCCAAACGATTGGTGCAGCGCCACGCCGCGCGCGCGCTTGAGCCCATCTGCGCCCACCGCAATCGGTTGGCCCCAGCCCGACAACTCAGCCGCGCGTTGCAGCACCTTCAAGTGGCGCGGGTGTTGCGCCAGCAAGGCAGCGCGAAACGCCAGTGGGTCTTGGCCTGCGGCGGCGGCCGCTTCGTCGACAAAACTTTCTTTGAAAAACGCCTGATGCGAATGCCCCACGCTGCGCCAAAAACCCACCGGCACCGGCAGGTCCACGGCCTCGTGCGCCACGCGCGCGGCGGGCCATTCATAAGGCTGGTCGTAAGCGCCTTCTGAGGCAGTTTTATCGGGCCCACCGGCGGGCAAGCCGAACGTGCGCTTCAGCACCTGCGGCACGATGGCTTGCCCGGCCGATGTGTTTTGCCACGCCGTCAATTTGCCTGCGGCGTCAAAGCCCGCCGTGAAGCGCGACACGCAGGCCGGCCGGTAAAAATCGTGCGTCATGTCTTGCTCGCGCGACCACAGCGTTTGCACCGGCGCACCGCCTGCTTCCTTGGCAATGGCGGCGGCTTGCACGATGAAGTCCACCTCCAAACGGCGACCAAAAGCACCGCCCAACATCGGTACTTGAACGTCAACTTGCTCAGCCTCCAGGCCCAACAATTTGGCCACCGCACTGCGCGCCACACCCGGCACTTGGGTGCCTGCCCACACGGTGGCGCGACCGTCTTTGATTTGCACGGTGCAGTTCATCGGCTCCATCGTGGAGTGCGCCAAATACGGCGCGCGGTAGTCGGCGGTGATGGTTTTGCTGGCCGCCTTCAAGGCCGCGCTCACATCGCCTTGTTTGAAGTAAGCGAAGCCGGTTTCTTTGTCCAAGGTTTGTGTGAGCTGCTTGTATACATCGTCGGTGTTCAAGCTTGCTGCGGGGCCGTGATTCCACACCACCACAACGGCCTTGACGGCGCGCATGGCGTTCCATGTCGTGTCGGCAATCGCCGCCACGCCGGCCGTGCCACCGTTGTGCCCAGCCACCGAGAAAACTTTTTTCACGCCGGGCAGGGCAGCTGCGGCGGTGCTGTCAAAACTGACAACGCTGCCGCCCAAGGTGGGGCACATCACTACGCTGGCGTGCAGCAGGCCGGGCGGGTTGGCGTCAATCGCAAAACGCGCGCTGCCGTCGAGCTTGCTTGGCGCTTCCATGCGGCGCATCGGTTGGCCGATCAGCTTGAAATTGGCCGGGTCTTTGAGCGCCACTTTGGATGGCACCGGCTGTTGCGCCGCCAACGCCGCCAGCTCGCCGTAAGTGGCGCTTTTGCCTGACGGATGAGTCACCTTGCCCGCAGCGGTGCTGCACTCTACCGGCTGCACTTTCCACTGCGCCGCCGCTGCGCCCACCAACATGGCGCGGGCGCTGGCTCCGGCCTCGCGCATCGGCAGCCACAGGTCTTTGATGCTGGACGAGCCGCCCGTCATCATGATGCCCACCTCGCGCATGGTCTTGGCCGTCAGCCAACCGGCCACCGCCTTCAACGTGCCGTGGTCATCGGGGTGAAACGGCAAGCTGTCCACCACGGTGGCGACGTTGCCGTAGATTTTGTCGATGGGCGATTGTTCAATCACCAGGTTCGCCCACTCGGCATCCAACTCTTCGGCCAACACCATGGCCAAACCGGTGTGCGTGCCTTGGCCCATTTCGGCCTTGCACATCACCACCGTGACGGTGTTGTCGGCAGAAATTTTCAGCCACCCATTGAGCGCGGCTTGGTCTTTGCCGGTTGCCAACGGCGTGCTGGTGGTCAGCCGTTGGCGCGGTGCCATCACGCCCCAGCCAATCACGAGTGCGCCAAGCGTACCCACCGCAGCACCAGCAGCACCTAAAAAAAGCGAACGTCGTTTGACCATGGCGGTTCAGTCCTGAAAAGAGTGGCTTTGCGAAATGCTGTGACGATGGGTGGGCCTCAGCCGACCGCCCAACGCGCCGCGCTGGCGTACAGCGGTATGCCGACCAAAATATTAAAAGGAAACGTCAGCCCGAGCGACATGCCGAAATACAGCGACGGCTCGGCTTCAGGAATGGCGTGGCGAATGACGGCGGGCACCGCGATGTAAGACGCGCTGGCCGCCAGCACAGTCAGCAGCGTGGCGTTGCCCACCGACATGCCCACCGCCCACGCCAGACTCAACGCCAAGGTCGCGTGCACCAGCGGCGCGCACACCGCATAGGCCAAAAGCCACGGCGACTTGCCCTTCAGCCCGCCCATGTTGCGCGCCGCCAGCAACCCCATGTCCAGCAGAAAAAACGCCAGCATGCCTTTGAACAAATCGCCCGCAAACGGCTGCATTCCCACCCGACCCGACTCACCGGTGAGCATGCCCACCAGCATGGCCCCGATCAGCAAAAGCTGCGCCCCATCGGTCAGCGCTTCATGCAGCAATTTGCCCAAAGACGTGTTGTGAACTGGCGCATCGCCCGCCTGAGTCGGCTGTCTGCGCCGCGCTGCGTTGGCCAGCACCACTGCCAAGACGATGGCGGGGGATTCCATCAGCGCCATGGCCGCCGCCATGTGCCCCCCGAAGGCCACGCCGCGCGTGTCCAGAAACTGCACCGCCGTGATGAAAGTGACGGCGCTGACCGACCCGTAAGTGGCAGCCAACGCCGCCGCGTCGAAGCCATTCAGAAAGCGCGTGAGCACGACGTAACCCAGCAGCGGTGTGGCCGTGGCCAGCAACACGGCACAGGCCAAGCTCACACTGACCTCGGCGGTGAGCCCCGACTTGGCCAACGCGAAGCCGCCCTTCAGGCCCAAAGCCATCAACAAATACAGCGACAAAAATCGAGAGATTTGCGGCGGGATTTCAAGGTTTGATTTCAACAGCCCGGCAGCCATGCCGAACACAAAAAACAAAATAGCGGGGTCGAGGAAACTGGTCATCCCCCGTTTGTACTTCAGTCTGTGTTTCAGTCTTTGTTTCGCCCGGTGCTTCGGATTCGCGCTTCAATCTTGCGCGTCGTCAAACGCCCGCCCCAGTGCTGCTTGGCTTAGATCGAACAAAAAAACGCACGCTTGGGCAAGGGCGACAGTTCCGATCATCCTGATGTGTTGAAGGA
Source organism: Burkholderiales bacterium (assembly GCA_025358485.1). Classification (GTDB taxonomy): domain Bacteria; phylum Pseudomonadota; class Gammaproteobacteria; order Burkholderiales; family Burkholderiaceae_C; genus JANYJJ01. The sequence continues at coordinate 38,349 of JANYJJ010000072.1, forward strand.
CACCACGCGCTGGCCCTCTTTTCGTGGACAGCTTTGCGTCGTCATTTCAGAACGCTCAGAAGACGTCGGAACGACGGAAAGGCCACCTCGTGCCGAACGGTGTATCAGACGGCACGTCGGACGCCATGTCGGACTGCATATCGGACGATAAGACCGAAGGCTTGCCCCGACAACCTGCAAACCGACCCCGTTCGGGCTGAGGTATCGAAGCCTGCGCCGCGTGGTTCACAGCTTCACGCGCGCAGTGCAATCACCAGTTGAGTTCGCGAAGTTGGTCGAACAATCGAGGCACTTTCAACTGAGGCATCAGGGTCGTCACGACCGGCCGCAAAACACTGCGCGACGGGCTTGATTTCACTGAAGTTGCAGACATCACGAGCCTCGTTCCGGCAAAAAATCCGCGCTTGCGCGACGCGCAAAGGGCTGGAACAGTCTGTAACAGGCGTGCCGCTTTACGCACGAATTTAATACTGTATGAAACCACAGAAAACTGTTTCTTTCTGAAGCAGAATCAAGGACTTATGAAGACGAACCACAGCTTTGTTATGCGGCACCCGTCGGCGATATGTGGCGTGGCGTGCTGCATCAACTAGTAGTTAGGCCTCACATGCCAGCTTCTTCACTTGCCCACGTCAAGACTGCCTTCGTTGCCTTCCGCGACGAGTGCATTTGGCTGAGGACTTGCTATGACACGTTTCACGCTCTCTTCGGCGGCAACGAAGAGACTGACCGAGTCCTGAAGCGCGTGGCCCCAGTGTTCTTCACTGACTTGAACGTGATGATGGTCGAGTACTGGTTTATGGTTGCCTCTCGGATCACCGACCCCTCTCGAACCATGAGCCGCGAGAACCTTACTGTCCGAAACCTACTTGAGGGTCTGAGAGAGCACGGTGTCTGCACACCTGAAATTGAAGCGACGGCGACAGCGCTGCAGGATTACCGAGACCTGATTCAAGATGCCCGTAACAAGCTGGTCTCGCACGCAGACAAGGCTGCCTTCTTGGGCAAGAAAGCACTTGGCGGACACCACGAAGGCGCGCTGCTGAAGTTCCTGCAAGATTTGCAGAGCTTCAATGACCTGTTCGGAGAAGCCGTGGGCGAGGGGCCCCTCGACTTCAGCGGTACATCCGGGCCTGGAGATGCCTATGACCTCATCCGCGCGCTCACGAGTGCGGCCTAACCACTCGCTCAAGCTGAGCGCCAACGGCGTGGCACACTGGCCATCAGGCGCTGGGGCTTCGCCCCATTTTGCGCCTGCTGTCCAGTGCGCCACGCCGTTGTCGCCAGCTTAGCTCGAACGTTAGGCCTCAAAGCCATGCAGACTGCACTCCTCGTCATTGATGTCCAGCGAGCCCTCTGCTCCGGCGAATACAAAGCCTTCCAGTCCGAACGCGTGATCGAAAGAATTAACTCCGTGGCGCGCAAGATGAGACTTGTCGGCGCTCCCGTGATCATGATTCAGCATGAATCAATGAATGGGCCACTCGACTTTGAGACTGATGGATGGAAGTTGGCAGAAGGACTTGAGGTGCTCTCCACCGACATTTTGATGAGAAAGAAGGCAACTGACTCGTTTCATCAAACGGAACTACACGCTTTGCTGCAAGAGCGAGGCGTCCAAGATTTGATAATTTGCGGCCTGCAAAGTGAATTCTGCGTCGATACCACCACTCGTAGAGCACTTGCGTTAGGTTATCCAGTCGTACTGATCGCAGATGGTCACTCAACACTGAATAACAGCATCCAGTCAGCCGCACAGATATCAGCACATCACAACGAAACATTAGCCAACATTAGCAGCTTCGGCCCAAGGGTAAAGGCAATTCCAGCGAGCGAAGTGCGCGTTGAGGCCTAACCCCTCGCTCAAGCTGAGCACCAACGGCGTGTCACGCTGGTCGTCTGGCGCAGGGCCTGTGGCCTATTTTGCGCCAGCCGCCCAGCGCGCCACACCGTTGGCGCCAGCTTAGCTCGAACGTTAGGCCGCAGAATCAAGCATCGCAGTACATTTCACTTCCCAACCCTCGGAGTAGCACATGTTGACACCCGTCGAGATTGCAGCCGTACTCGCTGCCACCAAGAATGCCGTCGACATATTCGACAAAATCTCGGGGCAGATAAAGAGTGTTCTTGCCAAGCGCCCCAAAGAGCCAGAAGGGGGCGAGGACCGATGGCGTTACAAGGTTAGCGCTGACGACAAGCAAATTACAGTTAAGCAGGATGGCCGCACCATTCAAACGCTCAGTCGAGCGGAACTGGAATCGAAGCTGACATCCGAGAACCTAAGTCACATCAAGGTGTTTGAGACGAGCTTGCAGAAGTACTACAAACGCTGGCAGCAGCTATATCCGAAGCGGGATGATTCAGCGGATGCGTTGGTCAACATCAAGCTTGAAGAACAATTGACCGAGCAAGTCAAGAAGATGCAGGAAGATTTAGTCGGCATTGTTGATTTTCTTCAGTCCATTGGTGTTCATCTCGACGACCACTACATGGAAGTCAGAAATCTCGTCCAAAGACTCTGACCACTCTCGCAATGGCGCCACTGCGGCCTAACCCCTTAATACTGTGGGGTCAAGTCTTGCATTTAACCTATACTCCACTCATGGCCCGTCCCCTTCGTATCGAATTCCCTCACGCGACATACCACGTCACCTCCCGTGGCGACCGTCGCGAGCCCATTTACCGCGATGACGACGATCGCCGCATGCACTTGGGCGTCGTTGCTCAAGCCATGGCGCGCTTTGACGCTCAGTTGCTGGCT
>JANYJJ010000113.1 GCA_025358485.1 Burkholderiales bacterium
TCATCGTCTCGGCACCGGCATTGGTGGTCATGACGATGATGACATTGCGAAAATCTGCCTTGCGCCCATTGTTGTCGGTCAGCGTGCCGTGGTCCATCACCTGCAACAGCACATTAAAAATGTCCGGATGGGCCTTTTCAATCTCGTCGAGCAGCAGCACGCAATGCGGCTTTTTAGTGACGGCTTCGGTCAGCAAGCCGCCTTGGTCAAAACCGACATAGCCCGGTGGCGCGCCAATCAGGCGGCTGACGGCATGGCGCTCCATGTACTCGCTCATGTCGAAGCGAATCAACTCGACACCCAACACAAAGGCCAATTGTTTGGCGACCTCGGTTTTGCCGACGCCCGTGGGGCCCGAGAACAAGAAGGAACCAATGGGGCGATCCGGTTTGCCCAAACCAGAACGAGCCATCTTGATGGCCGATGACAGCGCCAAGATGGCAGGCTCTTGGCCAAACACCACGCTGTTCAGGTCACGGTCCAGACTTTTGAGCTTGGAGCGGTCATCGTTGGACACGCTGGCCGGCGGGATGCGCGCGATCTTTGCCACGATGTCTTCCACCTCGGCGCGCGTGATGGTTTTCTTTTGCTTGTTCTTGGGCAAGATGCGCTGGGCTGCGCCTGCCTCATCGATCACATCGATCGCTTTGTCGGGCAAGTGGCGGTCATTGATGAACTTGGCTGACAACTCGGCCGCAGCTTGCAAAGCGCCCAGCGCGTACTTGACGCTGTGGTGCTCTTCAAAGCGCGATTTCAGTCCTTTGAGAATCTCGATGGTCTGCTCGACCGATGGCTCAACCACATCGACCTTTTGGAAGCGACGCGACAGTGCTGCGTCTTTCTCAAAAATGCCTCGGTACTCGGTGAAGGTGGTTGCGCCGATGCACTTCATCGCGCCTGAGCTGAGCGCAGGTTTGAGCAAATTGCTGGCGTCCAAGGTGCCGCCTGATGCAGCGCCGGCTCCGATGAGCGTGTGAATCTCGTCAATGAACAGCACTGCATTGGGCTGGTCTTTGAGGTACTTCAACACGCCTTTCAAGCGCTGCTCGAAGTCGCCGCGGTATTTGGTGCCGGCCAACAGCGCGCCCATGTCGAGCGAGTAAACAATGGCATTGGCCAACACTTCGGGCACGTCGTTTTGCGTGATGCGCCATGCCAAGCCTTCGGCAATGGCAGTTTTTCCGACACCCGCTTCGCCCACCAACAGCGGGTTGTTTTTGCGGCGACGGCACAAGATTTGGATGACGCGCTCGACTTCGTGGTCTCGCCCAATCAGCGGGTCGATCTTGCCCTCACGAGCCAGTTGGTTCAGGTTTTGCGTGAACTGTTCTATTGGTGAGCCTTTGCCGTCGCCTTCGTCCTTTTCAGCCTCAGTGGCAGCACCTTCGCTGGGCTTGGCCGACTCGGGTGGGTCGGATTTTTTGATGCCGTGGGCAATGAAGTTCACCACGTCAAGTCGCGTCACGCCTTGCTGATGGAGGTAGTAAACAGCGTGCGAATCTTTCTCGCCAAAAATGGCAACCAGCACGTTAGAGCCGGTGACTTCTTTCTTGCCGCTGCCGGTGGACTGCACATGCATGATGGCGCGTTGAATCACACGCTGGAAGCCCAAGGTGGGCTGGGTGTCCACCTCGTCAGAGCCGCCCACAGTCGGCGTGTTTTCCTTGATGAACTGCACCAAGCTTTTGCGCAAATCGTCGATGTTGGCCGAACAGGCGCGCAGCACTTCTGAGGCTGAAGGGTTGTCCAGCAGGGCCATCAGCAGGTGCTCGACGGTGATGAATTCGTGTCGCTGCTGTCGCGCCTCGACAAACGCCATGTGCAGACTGACTTCAAGCTCTTGGGCGATCATGCGGCCTCCATAATGCATTGCAAAGGGTGACCACCGCGACGCGCGGCAGCTTGCACCAGTTCTACTTTGGTGGCGGCAACGTCTTTCGAGAAGACGCCGCAAACACCGCGACCATCATGGTGTATTTTCAACATGATTTGCGTCGCTACTTCCAAGTCGTGTTTGAAGTATTCCTGAAGCACCATGACCACAAACTCCATCGGGGTGTAGTCGTCATTCAGCAGGATCACCTGATACATCGACGGTGGAACCGTCTTGGCAACTTTGCGTTCTAAAACAATCGCGCCTTGCCCGTTGTCGGGGCGCTCGGGTTGCGCAGGGCTGGGTGGCGGTTTGGGCTGGTCTTCAGGCATTCGCGAATTCTATCGATTTGGACACTGCTCACACTCAAGAGGTCATATTGAGACGCACTGCCGCAGTGCAAGGCGTGAAAAGTCGCACTGGCTCAATTCGCCTTACTGGCTTGGGTGCCGAAGACACACCGAATTGGGTAGACCACGGCATTGACATTCGGCCGGGGGGTCAAAGAAAATTGAAGTGTCGGAACAGGGAGACTTCGTTATGGCAACCGGAACAGTCAAGTGGTTCAACGATGCCAAGGGCTTTGGGTTCATTGAGCCCCAGGACGGCGGCGAAGACGTATTCGCTCATTTTTCAGCCATACAAATGGACGGATTCAAAACGCTCAAGCAGGGCGGTCGGGTGACTTTTGACATTGTCCAGGGGCCGAAAGGGCAGTTGGCTCACAACATTCAATCCGCAGATGCGGAAGGTGCCGCTCAACCGGCGGTGACGGAGTCAGAAGCAGCAAGCAGCTCAACGCGACCCGCATCCAATTGACGTAAACAGCACCTCCCTGCGCGCTTGAAGCCGCACTTGAAAAAGACTCGCCATCGGCGAGTTTTTTTATGCCCATCGCCACATCGCGCGCGCTCGTGTGACGCATTGCCCGAAATTTTCGGGTTGCTGAAAATTGCCAAAGCTAGGCTTGCAGGCACCTTGTTCTTCTTTCCCTGCGCATGTTCAATTCCATAGACCAAGTCAACCGCCGCGAAATGAACAAGCCCGCTTCGGTGGCGCACTACTCTTGGCGTGACGAGCTGAGCGCAGCCGAACAAGCGGCCTTGGACAGCGTCGCAAAGCTTGCCGCTGGCCGACGAGTCTTGGACATCGGCGTGGGCGGCGGGCGCACCGTGCGAGCTCTGCGCCAACTCAGTTCCAACTATTTGGGCATAGACAACAGCGAGGCCATGGTCAGCGCCTGCCAGCGACGCTTTCCTCAAGCGTGCTTTGAAGTGATGGATGCTCGCGCCATGACACCGTTGCCAGACGCTTCGGTGCATTTGGCGATGTTCAGTTGCAATGGCATTGGCATGGTGTCGCACGAAGACAGGTTGCTGATACTTCTCGAAGTGTTCCGCGTGCTGGCACCAGGTGGCGTGTTTTTGTTTTCAACGCACAACCAAAACAGCCCCGATTACCGCGCCGGTTTTCAGTGGCCAGAGTTTGAGATGTCACGCAATCCTGCGCGCGTGCTGATGCGCTTGGCCCGTTTCGGCCGTCAGGTGCCGCTGCGCTGGATGCGTCGCCGCCAACTGCGCGCGTTGGAGATACGCACGCCCGACTACTCGGTCATCAATGACGCATGCCACGACTACGGCGTGATGCTGTACTACATCGGCCTGCGTCAGCAGCGTGCACAACTGCAAGCGCTGGGCTTTGAAGCGAACGCCGTTGCGTTCGACTTGCAGGGCCGTCAAATTACCGGCGACCCGGCGGATAACTCCATCATGCTGGTGGCTCGCAAACCGGGCATCTGAGGTAGGAAGGTAGACCTAAACCGCCGAAGTCAACGCCGCACTGGCTTTGGCGATCTCGACTGTGCCTTGCGCGGCACCACTCTGAGGGACGGTTTCACCCTCGCGCTGCGACAGCGCATCAAACCGCGCCGCCACCTGTTCGGCGGCGTCAGTTGGCAAACCCACGAAGATGCCTTCGGTCAAGGTGATGTGTGCGCGTTCGAAGGCACCAGCACCGGCGCACAAAATGGCGCGCGTGGGCGCGTCTTCGGCCACCAAGGCCAGCAAGCCTGGCGTCACAGATTCTGGTTGCAGCAGCTTCAACACCGCTTCGGGCATCAGGTTTTCAGTCATGCGCGTGGCGGCGGTAGGGGCCAAGCAATTGACGCGTATGTTGTTCTTGGCACCTTCGATGCTCAAGGTCTGCATCAGGCCGACCAACGCCATCTTGGCTGCGCCATAGTTGGCTTGACCGAAATTGCCATACAGGCCCGACGATGAGGTGGTCATGACGATGCGGCCGTAGTTTCGGGCGCGCATCGCCTCCCACACCGCTTTGCAGCAATTGACGGCACCCATCAAATGCACTTCCATCACCAGGCGGAAGTCGTCGAGCTGCATCTTGCTGAAGCTTTTGTCGCGCAGGATGCCGGCGTTGTTGACCAAAATGTCGACGCGGCCCCAACTGGCAATTGCCTCATTCATCATGTCTTGCACCGCTTGAGCATTGGTGACCGACGCGCCGTTGGCGATGGCCACACCGCCGGCAGCGCGTATCTCGTCCACCACCGCTTGTGCTGCCAGCGGTGTGCCGCCCTGCCCGTCCAAGGTGCCGCCCAAATCGTTGACGACCACTTTCGCACCGCGTGCGGCCAAAGCCAACGCATGTTGGCGGCCCAAGCCGCCGCCTGCTCCGGTTACCACGGCCACACGGCCATCAAATCGCATCGTCATGAATTCGTTCCTTCAAAAGAGTGCTGTGTCATTTCAACGCCGTTTGGCTGCTTTGGGTGGGCCTTTGCGCGTGGGCGTTTTGGCAGCGCGCGCGGCGTGACCTTTCGGCGCTGCGACCTTGCGCTTGGCCGCTTTCACGGCGCGGTCAGCCACCTTGACTGCCGCCAACTCAAACACCGCACTGCCGTCGCGCTGAATGCTTCGGTCGCGTTTGCTGCGGTTGCCCAAAGGCGCTTCGGTTTGGTTTTCGTGCACCAAGCGGAAGTCGATCTTGCGGCTGTCCAAATCAACACGACTGACTTGCACACGCACACGCGCGCCGACGCCGTACTTCACGCCGCTGCGCTGGCCGCGCAGCTCTTGGCGCACCTCGTCGAATTGGTAATACTCGCCGCCCAATTCGGTGATGTGAACCAAGCCTTCCACGTACAAACCGTCTAGCTGCACGAACAAGCCAAAGCTGGTGACGCTGCTGACCGCGCCGCCATATTCCTCGCCCAAATGCTCGCGCATGTAGCGGCACTTGAGCCAGGCTTCGACATCCCGCGAAGCTTCGTCGGCGCGGCGCTCGTTGGCGCTGCAATGCGCACCGGCGACGTCCCAGATTTCATCCTCGGGGCTCAAGCGCACATCGCTGCCGGGCTTCTTGGCTTTCGGGGATTTGGTCGACAAACGCGCTTTGGGCGCGGCGTCCACCATGGCTTTGCTGAGCGAATAACGCTTTTGCATCAACAGCGCTTTGATCACGCGGTGAACCAGCAAATCGGGGTAGCGGCGAATCGGGCTGGTGAAGTGCGTGTACGCCTCGTAAGCCAAACCGAAGTGGCCGCTGTTGGTGCCGGTGTAGATGGCCTGCTGCATAGAGCGCAACAACATGGTGTGAATTTGCATTGCGTCGGGCCGGTCTTTGGTGGCCGCGGCAATAGCCTGAAATTCAGCAGGCTTGGGGTTGTCGCTCACGCTCAAACCCAAGCCCAAAGCGCGAAGGTAGTTTTGCAGCAGAGTTTTCTTCTCAGGCGTAGGACCTTCGTGCACGCGATAAAGCGACGGGTGCTTGTTGACCGCAATGAAATCTGCGGCGCAGACGTTGGCCGCCAGCATGGCCTCTTCAATCAGCTTGTGCGCTTCGTTGCGGGTTCGCGGAATGATCTTCTCGATGCGCCCGTTGTCGTCAGAAACGATTTGCGTCTCGGTGGTTTCAAAATCCACCGCGCCGCGTTTGGAACGCTCCTTCAACAAGGTGCGGTACACATCGTGCAGGTTGAGCAAATCATCGACGCGGTCTTTGCGGCGCTGAGCTTCTGGCCCGCGCGTGTTGGCCAATATGGCCGCCACTTCGGTGTAAGTGAAACGGGCGTGCGAGCAAATCACAGCCGGGAAAAACTGGTACGCCGACACTTCGCCGTCGGCCGTGATCAGCATGTCGCACACCATGGCCAAACGGTTTTGATTCGGGTTGAGTGAGCACAAGCCGTTCGACAATTTCTCCGGCAGCATGGGAATCACCCGGCGCGGAAAGTAGACCGAGGTGGCGCGCTCGTAGGCATCGTTGTCTATCGGGTCACCGGGTTTGACGTAGTGACTCACGTCAGCTATGGCCACGATCAAACGCCAACCGTCGGGCGTTTTTGATTTGCCAGTGCCTTTTGCTGACTTGGTGTAGATGAAAGCGGGCTCGCAGTAAACCGCGTCGTCAAAATCACGTGCGTCTTCGCCGTCGATGGTGACCAGCGCCACGTCGGTCAAGTCGATGCGGTTTTTGCAATCGGCGGCGCGCACTTTGTCGGGCAAACCGGCCGCTTGCGCCAAGGTGGCAGGCGAGAAACGGTGCGGCACTTCGTATTTGCGCACCGCAATTTCTATCTCCATGCCGGGGTCGTCAATTTCGCCCAGCACTTCAGTCACACGACCGACGGGCTGCGAATACATCGACGGCGGTTCGGTCAGCTCGATCGCCACCACTTGTCCCGCTGTGGCGCCGGCAATCGCATTTTTCGGAACCAGGATGTCTTGGCCGTAGCGCTTGTCTTCGGGGGCAACCAGCCAAATGCCGCTCTCGCTGAGCAACCTGCCGATGATGGGCGTCTTTTTGCGTTCGACAATCTCAGTGACCCGGCCTTCGGCCCGGCCCTTGCGGTCGTAGCGCACGATCCGCGCCTTGACCTTGTCGTGGTGCAAAACGGCGCGCATTTCTTGCGGCGATAAATACAGATCGGGCTCCCCATCCGCGCGGCTGATGAAGCCGTGCCCGTCACGATGACCATGCACCGTGCCTTCGACGTCACCCATCAGTTCTGCGCTGGCGGAACCGCTTCCGTTTTGATTGATTTTGTTGATGATATTATCCGAGTCTTTCCTGAAATGCCCAGGTGGCGGAATTGGTAGACGCACTAGTTTCAGGTACTAGCGAGTAACTTCGTGGGGGTTCGAGTCCCTTCCTGGGCACCACGCACCGGTGAACATAAACAGGCCAGCACAGCGTGCTGGCCTTTTGCATTAGCGCCCGCAAAGTCGAATCAAATGGCGAATTTCTTCGCCAAACCTTCGGCACCCAAGCCGTCGTAGTCTTCGAACGGTTGATGTATCCACGGACTGGTGGGCAACATTTCAACGTAGTAATCGGGCATGTAGCTGGAAGCACCTTTGCTCCAAATCACGGCTGATCTCAGCTCGCTGATGGACGGCATGCCGCGCAGCCGATCCACCACCGCGCGCAGCGTCACGCCCGAGTCGGCCAGGTCATCCACCAACAACACGCGGCCAGCCAATTCGCCTTTGGGCAGGGTGATGTATTTGGCCAAATCCAAGCGGCCTTGGATGGTGCCCGCATCAGCCCGGTACGAACTGGTGGACATGATCGCCAAGGGTTTGTCGAACACGCGCGACAGCACGTCGCCAGGGCGCATGCCGCCGCGCGCAAGGCACAAAATCTGATCGAACTCCCAACCCGAGGCTGCCACCTTGAGCGCCAAGCGCTCGATGAGCATGTGGTATTCGTCCCAAGAAACGTAGAGGTGTTTTCCGTCGTCGGTCAGCATGCTTTGCTCCGTTTTTTCAATGGTTGCCGTTTGCTGTTTTTGCTTGCTGCTTGCTGCTTGCTGCTTGCTGGTTGCTTTCAGCCGTTCAAGCCTGATACGGGTGCCGCAACAAAATCGTGTGATCGCGGTCAGGCCCGGTGGACACCATGGCAATGGGCGCGCCGATGTAGCCTTGCACGCACTCTAAATAACTGCGCGCATTCAACGGCAGCGCATCCCACTGCGTGATGCCGGCGGTGGTTTCAGTCCAGCCTGGGAAGCTCTCGTAAATCGGCTTGCACGCGACGATGTCATCGGCATCCAGCGGCAAAATGTCTACGCGTTGGCCATGCAACTCGTAGCCAACGCAAACTTTGATTTCGCTCAAACCGTCGAGCACATCGAGCTTGGTGATGCACAGGCCGCTCAGCCCGTTGATGATGAAGGAGCGCTTCAGCAAGGCAGCGTCCAACCAGCCGCAGCGCCGTGGTCGGCCTGTCACGGTGCCGCGCTCTAAACCCACGGTAGACAAGTGATGCCCGACGGTGCCGGGCACATCCATCGGCAACTCAGTCGGGAAAGGCCCGCTGCCGACCCGCGTGGTGTACGCCTTGGTGATGCCCAAGATGTAGTGAAGCGCGTCCGGCCCCACCCCCGCCCCGGCGGCTGCATTGCCAGCCACGCAGTTGCTGGAGGTGACAAAAGGATAGGTGCCGTGGTCGATGTCCAACAGCGTGCCCTGCGCGCCTTCAAACAAGATGTTGTCGCCGCTGCGCGATGCGTTGTGCAGGATGTAGCCAACGTCGGCCATCATGGGTTTGATTTGCCCGGCAACGCTCATCGCGTGATCGAAGATGGGCTGAAATTCGAGCGGCTTGCCGTGGAGGTAACCCGACAGCGCAAAGTTGTGCAGGGCCAGCAGCTCGCGCAGCTTGAAGGCGAAACGCTCGGGGTGCTTCAGGTCTTGCACACGAAGCGCACGCCGCGCCACTTTGTCTTCGTAAGCGGGGCCGATTCCCTTGCCGGTCGTGCCAATTTTTCCGGCACCGCTGGTCTCGCGCAAGGCCTCGCGGGCTTTGTCTACCTCAACGTGAAACGGCAAAATCAACGGGCAAGACTCGCTGACGAACAGGCGCGAACGCACCTCCAAGCCGATGGCCTCTAAGCGCTCAATCTCCAACATCAAGTGCGCTGGATCGACCACCACGCCGTTGCCGATGTAGCACTTGACGCCGTCGCGCATGATGCCCGAAGGGATCAACTGCAAGGCGGTTTTCACGCCCTTGATGACCAAAGTGTGCCCCGCGTTGTGACCACCCTGAAAACGCACCACGGCCTGCGCGTGGTCGGTCAACCAATCGACCACCTTGCCTTTGCCTTCGTCGCCCCATTGGGTGCCCACAACGACCACATTGCGGCCGGCGATGTTCGCCTTGGTTTGTTGCATTTCGAAAAATCCGATGTCTGTAAATTGAAAAGTTGATGCGGCTTAGAGCGTGCGCAGCACCCACTGTCCGGCAACTGAAACCAACTCGCGGTCGCAGTCAAATTCCTGTCCTTCGTGCTCGTGCCCTGGCAACACGCAGGCCACGGTTTCGCCCGCCTCACGCAGGGCCCGCACCGCTGCACGCAGGCTAGCGTCTTCTGCCCAAGGTGCGCGAATTGCCGCCGCCTGTTTGATGGCTGGAGTCAAAGCCGCCAACTCTTTGAGGTCCATGCTGAAGCCCACCGCCGGTCGGTTGCGACCGAACACTGCGCCGACTTCGTCGTAACGACCTCCGCGCAAAAGCGCGTCACTGGAACCCGGCGCATATACGGCAAATCGCGTACCGCTGTAGTAAGCGTAGCCACCCAGATCGGCCAAGTCAAAGCCGACGCTGGCCTCTGGATGGGCTTGAGCCACATGTTCAGCAAGCCAGCGCAAATCGTTGAGCGCAGCTTGGATCAACGGTCGTACAGGCAGAGTGCGCTGCGCAGCGTCCAACACCTCTGCGCCGCCATACAAACGCAGCAAAGCTTGCAGGCCGTCACGTGCCTCTGCGGGAAAGTCAGCACAAATCGATTTCAGCGTCGCCGCATCTTTGCCGGCCAGCGCTTGCACCACCGCGTCGATGCCTTGCTCGTCCAACACCACACCGGCCAGCAAGCCGCGCACGATGCGCGCATCGCCGATGTCAAGCGTGACGTGCGAGATACCTCCACGGCGCAAACAATCCAGCGCCATGTCCAAGACTTCGAGGTCGGCTTCCAAGCCAGCATGGCCAAATATCTCGGCACCAAACTGCAAAGGTTCGCGCGTGGCGTGCAAGCCCGAAGGCTTGGTGTGCAGCACCGGGCCGCTGTAGCAAAGGCGAGTCACGCCGACGCGGTTCAACAAGTGCGCATCAATGCGCGCCGCTTGCGGCGTGGTGTCGGCCCGAACACCCAACGTGCGACCACTGAGCTGATCAACCAACTTGAAAGTCTTGAGGCTCAACTCGCGACCAGTGCCTGAGAGCAAGCTCTCCAGGTGTTCGAGCAGTGGCGGCATCACCAATTCGCAGCCGTAGCGGCGAGTGACGTCTAGCAGCGCGCGGCGCAACTCTTCAATGTGCCTGGCCTGCGCCGGCAAGACGTCGGCGATGCGCTCTGGCAGCAGCCATGCAGACAACATTTGAAATGACCGAACGGTTAAAAACAAGATTGTACCGGTGGGCTTTCACTCTGTCGGCACTGAAGCGCTCGCTTCGGCTGCCGCAGCGATCAATGAATTGCCAGCGCCAGCGCCAGCGCCAACAGCCCTATCAACATGCTGCTCAGGCCGATGAAGCGAATTTGACCGTCGCTCATTTGCATGGCGCGGGCAAACACTTCCCGCCATGACTTGGGGCTCAAGAAAGGCAGCAAGCCCTCAATCACCAGCATCAAGGCAAACGCGCCGAGCAGCATGTCCCACACGGTGACGATGGCTGCCGCTTACTTTTTGGATGCAACCGCAGGCGCAGCCGGGCCGCCACCGCGCATGGCTTTGAAGAACTCGCTCGATGGGTCAAGCACCATCACATCGGTCTTGCTGCGGAAGGTGGCGCGGTAGGCCTCCAGGCTGCGATAGAACTGCGCAAATTGCGGATCTCGGCCGAATGAGTCGGCGTACAAGCTCGACGCTTTGGCATCGCCATCACCTTTGACGGTTTGCGCATCTCGGTAGGCCTTGGCAACGATGACTTCGCGCTGCTTGTCGGCATCGGCTCGAATTTTTTCGCCTTCTGCGGCGCCGGTCGAGCGCAGCTCGTTGGCCACGCGTTTGCGTTCCGACTCCATGCGGCGATACACCGAATCCGTGATGTTCACCGCAAAGTCCACGCGCTTGATGCGCACGTCGACGATTTTGATGCCGAACGATTTGGCTTCGTCCGTGAGGCGCGCCAGCACGTCTTGCATGACTTTGTCGCGCTCGGTGGCCAACATTTCGCGCACATTGCGCTTGGTAACTTCTTCGTTGAAGGCTGCTTGCACGATGGGGCTCAGGCGCGCTTCCACGTTGCGCATTTCAGTGCCGTTGTTGCGGATGAATTGTTTGGGGTCTGTGATGCGCCATTTCACCAGCCAGTCGATCACCAAACTTTTCTTTTCGGCGGTGAAGATGGGGCGCGTTTCAGGGCTGTCCAGCGTTTGCGTGCGGCGATCCAAGAACACCACGTTTTGAAACGGCGGCGGCAGTTTGAATTTCAAGCCAGGCTCGCTGACCACTTCTTTGATTTCTCCCAACGCGTAGATCACAGCAAACTGCCGCTGGTCGACGATGAACAAGGTGGAGAAAGCCACCATCAGCGCGATGAGCGCGCCCGCCACATAAAAACCGATGCGATTCATGATGTTTATTGGAATGTTTCAGGTGGAAGGGCGAGGTCTCAGCGCGCGTCACGGTCACGACCACGCTGGCCGTCGCGAGATCGAACGTCAACGGCTCCAGCACTTGCCGGCGTGGGCACATCAGGGGCTGCAGGCACGACGGTTGCAGACGACCCCGAAGCGGACGTCGCCCCGGTTTGTTGCATCAGTTTGTCCAGCGGCAAATACAGCAAATTGGAATTGGCTTTGCTGTCCACCATCACCTTGCTGACGTTGGAGTAAACCTGCTGCATGGTGTCGATGTACATGCGGTCGCGGGTGACGCCCGGGGCTTTTTGATATTCGGCCAGTACGCGGTTGAAACGCTGCGCATCGCCTTCGGCCTGTGCAATCACGCGGCCTTTGTAGCCTTCGGCTTCCTCGAACAAGCGGGCTGCCGTTCCCTGCGCTTTGGGGATCACGTCGTTGGCGTAGGCTTGGCCTTCGTTCTTCAAACGCTCACGGTCGGCGCCGGCTTTGAAGGCATCGTCAAACGCGGCTTGAACCTGTTCGGGCGCTTGCACGTTTTGCACGTTCACGTTGACCACCAAGATGCCCGCGTTGAGGCGATCCAACTGCGCTTGCAGCGACTTCACCAGCTCGGTGGCAATGGCGTCGCGCTGCTCGTAAAGCACCGAGTCCATTGTGCTTTTGCCGACGATCTCGCGCACGGCCGATTCGGCCGCTTGCACGACGGCCTCTTCGGGCTTGTTGTTCTCAAATAGGTAGGCGCGCGCGTCTTTCAAGCGGTATTGAACGGTAAAGCGAATGTCGACGATATTTTCGTCTTGAGTCAGCATGGACGAATCGCGCAGGCCCGTGGCTTGAACCACCGCATTGCGGCCCACTTCAACCGAGCGCAATTGCGTCACAGGCACCGTGTCATTGGCCTGAAATGGGTACGGAAAGCGATACTGAAAACCAGCGTCCACGGTTTTGGAATAGCGGCCAAAGGACGTGATGACCGACTGCTGGCCCTCTTGAACGATGAAAAAACCGCTGGCCAACCAAAGCAGCGCCACCACGCCCGCAATCAAGCCCACGCCGATGCCGGCGCTTTTCATGTCGGGCTGGAAATTGCCGCCGCCTTTGTCACCACCGCCGTTGTTGTTTGCGTTGTTGTCGCGACGCGGCGTGTTACTGCCTTTTCCGCCAAACAAGCCGTTCAACTTCTTGTTCATGTCACGCCACAACTCTTCCAGGTCGGGCGGCCCGTCGCCTTTGCCACCGGTGCTGAGCATGACGCCGTCGGTTGCGGTGTCAGCGGCGGTTTTTCCGGCGAGCTTCCAGCGCGCCGCGCTGAGCAGGCCAGACAACATGGCGGCCATGGCGCTGCAAAGCGAGGTCAAAGAAGACGAAGATTGGGCAGAGAAACTCATGGTCATGCGGCGGCTGGTTGGTCGTCGTGGAGGAGCGCTGCGACAACGGCGTCTTGATCCGTTGTGTTGCCGAAACGCACGTCGATATCGTTTTCTACAGATTCAGGAATTGGGGACAACTGTTCAAGATTCAAGCGCGTCGCCAAACGTCCAGCGACAGCATCAGCGATCAGGGCTTTCAGCTCAGGCAAGCCTTCGCCGCTGACCGCGCTGATGAAGACGCGGGGCAGGCTTATGCCGCTTTCAATTTCGTAAGTGTCGATCATCAAGCGCGGGCGTTGCGTATCTTCCAACTTGTCGGCCTTGTTGAAGACCAGGATTTGCGGCACTTGTTCCGCACCGATGCTGAGCAGCACCTTCTGTACCTGCGCCATTTGCTCAACCAAGGCCGGGCTGGCGGCGTCAACCACATGCAACAACAAATCAGCGTCTGTGGCTTCGCGCAGCGTGGCCTCAAACGCATCGACCAATTTGTGCGGCAGCTCGCGGATGAAGCCAACCGTGTCTGACAAAGACACCGAGCGCTCGGTGTCTTCCAAAAAGAATTGGCGCGTGGTGGTGTCGAGCGTGGCAAACAGCTGGTCGGCGGCATAGGTTTGCGCCTTGACCAAAATGTTGAAGAGCGTGCTCTTTCCGGCGTTGGTGTAACCCACCAAAGAGACGCGGAAAGTTTGGTTGCGTTCGCGCGAACGGCTTTGCGTGCTGCGCTGTTTTTTGACTTTGTCCAGGCGCTGCTTCACCGCCTTGATTCTGTCCCCAATCATGCGGCGGTCTAACTCAATTTGAGCCTCGCCGGGGCCGCCGCGGTTGCCGATGCCACCACGTTGTCGCTCCAAGTGGCTCCAACGCCGAACCAAGCGCGTGGCCAGGTATTGCAAGCGCGCCAATTCGACTTGCAACTTCCCTTCATGGCTTTGCGCGCGTTCGCCAAAAATTTCCAAAATCAACATCGTGCGGTCGGCCACGGCCACACCCAAGTGGCGCTCCAAATTGCGCTGCTGAGCAGGCGACAAAGCCTGGTCAAACAACACAGCCTCGGCTTGATGCGCTTGCACCAAGGCCTTGATTTCATCGGCCTTTCCTGAGCCCACAAACAGCGCCGGATCGGGCGCTTTGCGTCGCGCGATCACACGCGCCACGGCCACGTCGCCAGCCGATTCGGCCAGCAAAGCCAGCTCGTCCAGCGTGTCGTCGAAGCTGCGATTTCCGCCGATGTCTACGCCCACCAAAATGGCGCGCGCCAAACCGGCGGGTGCGGTTTGAATACCGACTACGGTCAAGGAGTTTCTGGCGCTTCGGCAGCGCTGAAGTTCACCGCGCGGCCAGGCACCACGGTCGAAATCGCATGCTTGTAAACCATTTGGGTCACGGTGTTGCGAAGCAGGACGACGTACTGGTCAAACGACTCGATGTGGCCTTGCAATTTGATGCCATTCACGAGGTAGATGGACACCGGCACGTGCTCTTTGCGAAGCAGGTTCAAAAATGGATCTTGCAAGAGTTGACCTTTGTTGCTCACGATATTTTTCCGTGTTGAAAGTGCGTCAGATCTTCACGGTAACACAGGGTTCCCTTGAGCTTGCGAGCAAGGAGAAGCCGTGCGAACCAAACGCAATCGGCGTCAATCGCCTTTGTTTCCGTAAGGGTTGTGGCCCGAACGCATCTCGATGCGCAGCGGTGTGCCCGTCAACTTGAAATGCTCGCGGAAGCGGCCCTCAAGGAAGCGTTTGTAAGACTCGGTGACGTGTTCCAGCGAATTGCCGTGCACCACGATGACAGGAGGATTCATGCCGCCTTGGTGGGCATAGCGCAGCTTGGGGCGGAACATGCCGGCACGCTTGGGGGTTTGGTGCTCGACTGCGTCCAGCAGCAAGCGGGTGAGCACGGGTGTGGGCATCTTGCGGTTGGCCGACGCGTGGGCGTCGGCGATGGCTTTCCACACCGGTGCCAGGCCTTGCCGTTTGATGGCCGAAATGTTCATCACTGGGGCAAACTTCAAAAACGCCAAGCGCTGCTCGATCGAGCGTTGCAGGGTGAGCTTTTGGTATTCGTCCACCGCGTCCCACTTGTTCACCGCCAGCACCACCGCACGGCCGCTTTCCAAGATGTAGCCTGCGATGTGGGCGTCTTGTTCGCTGACGCCTTGGGTCGCGTCAAGAAGCAGCAGCACGACGTTGGCTTCAGCGATCGCTTGGAGCGTTTTGACGACCGAAAACTTTTCAACTGCCTCGAACACTTTGCCCTTGCGGCGCAGGCCTGCGGTGTCGATCAATTGAAACTGCGTGCCGTTGCGCTCGAAGGGCACGCTGATGGCGTCGCGCGTGGTGCCCGGCATGTCAAAGGCGATCAAGCGTTCTTCGCCCAACCAAGTGTTGATGAGCGTGCTTTTGCCGACGTTCGGCCGACCGGCCACGGCCAGCTTGATGGGCGCG
>JANYJJ010000086.1 GCA_025358485.1 Burkholderiales bacterium
TAAACCAAGAAGGAGATCGACAAAGCCACCGTGCTGATCACCATGATGGCGCGGTCGGTCAGCGTGCCGCGCACGGCCGCCACGGCCAGCGCAAACGGACTGGCCAACAAAACATCCAGCAGCAAGATGGGCACCATCACCGTGAGCGTGGCGGGCAGGCGCGAAGCGAACAGTTTGGACACCGATTCGTTCGTGGCCCAGCTTTTGCCCCACTCAAACGTCACGATTTGCTTGAAGAAAATATAGAGTTGCTCCCAGGTGCTTTTGTTCAGCCCGAGCTGCTCGCGAATGGCGTCCACCTGGGCCGCGCTGGCGCTCAGACCGCCCAAAATTTCAGCCGGGTCGCCGCCGAAATACTTGAACAAAAAGAACACCAGCAACACCACGCCGATAAGCGTGGGAATCATTTGCCAAAGGCGGCGGATGAGGTAGGCGGTCATGGGGGATTTGGGCAGGGCAGAACGTCGGCGGGAGTCTAAATGCAAGCTTCGCGCCAGCGCCCCATCGTTTCCCCGCGCGCGCTTTCTCTGCTGTTGGGGACATTGCCCGACTCCTACACTTCGCAGCATCACGCTTGGGAGTTCGAATGATGTTGCGACGAATATTTGCTTGTGTTGTGTTGAGTGCGCTCGGTGCGTCGCAAATGGTGGTGGCGCAAACAGCCGTTCAAACCGTCGCCCCGAAAGTGTTGCGCTACGCCTTCCCCATCGCTGAGACTGGCTTCGATCCGGCGCAAATCAGCGATTTGTATTCCCGCGTGGTCACCGCCGGGATAGTCGAAGCGCCGCTCACGTTCGACTACCTCGCGCGCCCGTTCAAGGTCAAGCCCCTGACGGTGGAAGCCTTGCCCACCATCTCGGCCGACTTCAAGCGCTTCACTTTTCGGGTCAAACCCGGCATTTATTTTGCCGACGATCCGGCGTTCAAAGGCGCGCGTCGTGAGCTGGTGGCGCAGGACTACGTTTACTCATTCAAACGCCACTACGACCCCGTCACCAAGAGCCCGAATTTGTACCGCCTGGAAAACGCAAAGGTGCTGGGCCTGAGTGAACTGCGCGCCAAGATCATGGCTGCCAAACAGCCGTTTCCTTACGATACCGAAGTCGAAGGCGTGCGCGCGCTTGACCGCTATACCTTCGAGATCACCCTCGGCGAAGCAACGCCGCGCTTTCACCAAGACGTGCTCACCGACAGCGGCAATTTTGGTGCCGTCGCGCGCGAAGTGGTCGAGTTTTACGGCGACAAAATCATGGAACACCCTGTTGGCACCGGGCCGTTCAAGCTGGCGGAGTGGCGGCGCAGTTCGCGCATCGTGCTGGCGCGCAACCCGAGCTTTCGCGAAATGTTTTACAGCGAAGAACCTCCCGCTGACGATGCCCGCTCGGTGGCCATTGCCAATGCCATGAAGGGCAAACGCATCCCCATGCTCGACCGGGTGGAAATTTCCATCATCGAAGAAGCGCAACCGCGTTGGCTGAGTTTTTTGAACCGCCAAACCGACTTCATGGACAGGCTGCCCAACGAATTTGCCAACGTCGCCATACCCAACAACGCCGTGGCCCCGAATTTGGCCAAGCAAGGCATCGTGATGGAGCAGGCTCCGCTGGTTGACGCGACCTTGGCGTCTTTTTTCAATGCTGAAAGTCCGGTGGTGGGCGGCAACACGCCCGACAAAGTGGCGCTGCGGCGCGCCATTTCTTTGGCCTACAACAGCGAAGAAGAGGTGCGCGTGGTGCGGCGCAACCAGGCGGTGTTGGCGCAGTCGGCCATCGCGCCGTTGGTGTACGGCTACAACCCCCAATTCAAAAGCGAAATGAGCGCGTTCGATGTGCCGCGCGCCAAGGCGCTGCTTGATTTGTACGGCTATGTCGACAAAGACGGCGACGGCTGGCGTGACTTGCCCGACGGCAAGCCGTTGGTCTTGGTGTACGCCACCCAGCCCGACCAAGCTTCGCGCCAGCTGGTGGAGTTGTGGGAAAAATCCATGAAGGCCATCAACATCAAAATCATTTTCAAAACCGCCAAGTGGCCTGAAAACTTGAAGGCCTCCAAGGCGGGCAAGTTGATGATGTGGGGCGTGGCTTGGGCCGCCACCAGCCCTGACGGCGACACTTTTTTGGCGCTTGCTTACGGCCCCAACAAAGGCCAGGCCAACCATTCGCGCTTTGACTTGCCGGCCTTCAACGCTTTGTATTTGAAGCAAAGCCAAATGGCCGACGGCCCCGAGCGTCAGGCCGTGATGGAAGAGGCCAGCAAATTGATGATTGCCTACGTGCCCTACAAAGTCAGCAGCCACCGGGTGGCCACCGACTTGATGCACCCGTGGGTGCAAGGCTATCGGCGCAATCCGTTCATTCGCGAATTTTTCAAATTCGTGGACATCGACACCGAGGCGCTTGCCAAGGCCAGCCGATGATGCGTTCGTGGTTTGTTGGCTTGCTTTGCAGCGCGCTGCTCGCCAGCGCTCAAGCAGCACCTCAGAAGGTTTTGCGCATCGCCTTCGCTGTCGCCGAGACGGGCTTCGACCCCGCCCAAATCGGTGACATCTATTCGCGCACCGTCACCAGCCACCTGTTCGAAGCGCCTTATGGTTATGACCACCTGGGGCGCCCGGCCGTCATCAAGCCGCTGACCGCCGCAGGCATGCCCGAGCACAGCGCCGACTACCGCACCTGGACCGTCACGCTGCGCCCCGGCATCTACTTTGCCGACGACCCTGCGTTCAAAGGCAAGCCGCGCGAGCTGGTGGCGCAGGACTATGTTTTTGCCTTGAAGCGCTTTGCCGATCCGGCCACGAAAAGCCCCGGCTGGACCAGCGTCGAGGCCGATCATTTCGTGGGCCTGGACGGCCTGCGCCAAGACGCTTTGCGCACCAAGCAGCCGTTCAACTACGACCGCGAGATCGACGGCGTGCGTGCCCTCAGTCGCTATGTGATTCAGTTCCGCGTCACCGACCCGCGGCCCCGGTTTCCGATGGAGTACCTCGCGGATTCAGGCCTGTTTGGGGCCGTGGCGCGTGAGGTGGTCGAAGCCTACGGCGACAAAATCACCGAGCACCCGGTGGGCACCGGCCCGTTTGTGCTCAAGCAGTGGCGGCGCAGCTCGCTGATCGTGCTGGAGCGCAACCCGCAATTCCGCGAACTGAGTTTTGATGCGCAACCCGCTGCCGACGACGCAGCAGGCTTGGCCTACTTGGCGCGCCACGAAGGCCAACGCCTGCCGCTGGTGGACCGCGTTGAGGTGGCCATCATCGATGAGCAGCAACCGCGTTGGCTGGCCTTTCTGAACGGTCAAGTCGATGTGATGGAGCAAGTGCCCGATGAGTTTGTGAACATGGCCATGCCCAACGGCGTGATGGCGCCCAATTTGGCCAAGCGCGGCGTGCAAGGCCAGCGCACGGTGCGGGCGTCCACCCAGTACACCTTCTTCAACATGGACGACCCGACCGTGGGCGGCTACACGCCCGAGCGCGTGGCCCTGCGGCGCGCCATCAGTTTGGGCATGGACATTGACCGCGAAATTCGCTTGGGCCGACGCGGCCAAGGCATTGCCGCGCATTCGCCGCTGAACCCACACACCAGCGGCTATGACGCGGCTTATCGTTCTGAGAACGGTGTGTATGACTTGCCGCGCGCCAAGGCCTTGCTCGACCTTTACGGCTATGTTGATCGTGACGGTGACGGCTGGCGTGATCAGCCAAACGGCGCGCCGCTGACGTTAGAAATCGGCAGCCAACCTGATCAGCGGCGTCGCCAAATGGACGAGCTGTTTCGACGCGACATGGACGCCTTGGGCTTGCGCGTGAAATTCAAAACCGCCAAGTGGCCCGAAAACTTGAAGGCCGCGCGGGCAGGCAAGTTGATGATGTGGTCGGTGGGCGGCAGCGCCGCGTCGCCCGACGGCCAAAGTGCTTTGGCGCGTTACAACAGCGGCCAGATTGGCGGGCAAAACATGGCGCGTTTCAAGCTGCCTGCTTTCGACGAAATTTTCAAACGCATGCAAGCCCTGCCCGACGGCGTGGAGCGTGACGCCTTGTTCTTGGAGGCCAAGCGTTTGGCGGTGGCCTACATGCCCTACAAAGTGCATGTGCACCAAGTCGTCACCGACCTCACCCAGCCTTGGTTGCTGGGCTACAAGCGGCCGCTGTTTTGGCTCGACTTCTGGCAATACATGGACATCGATGAGGCCCAGCGGCCGGTGCGTTGATCGCCGCCGCTCAGCCCGAGCCCAGCTTCAAAAACAATTCCCGGTCCGGCGCGAAGTGCGCGTACAGCGGCAGCAGCGCGCCGCCGATGGCGCGGGCGTCAGAACCAATGGTGCCCGGCAGCAATTGCGGGCGCGCCACGCCTTCCCAACTGTGCTGGTCAAGGGCGGTGTTCACTTGGCCCAGCAAAGCGGCCTGCAAGGGTCGGCAGAAAGAGCCGTCGAGGATGACTCCGTCGAGGTCGAGCAAGCAGGCCGCGTTGTGCACCGCCAGCGCCACGGCTGGCGCGGCTTGCGCCAACCAGCGCTGCGTGTGTCTTTGATGCGGGGCACTCAACGCGCGCTCGTCTGACGCGGCTTGGGGGTCCAAGCCCGCGTCGTTGAACCGTGTTTCCAGCTTGAACAGCGACGCCAAACTGAGCAGTTGCGCGGGCTTGCCCAGGCCCAAAGACAACGAGCCCACCGCCCCGGCGTTGCCGTTCAGGCCGCTGTGCCAGCGACTGTCCAGCACCAAACCGCCGCCGATGAAAGTGTCGACAAACACGTACAAAAAGCTGCGCATGTGGCGGCCGTGGCCGGCCACCAATTCGGCCACGCACGCGGCCGAGGTGTCTTTCACAAACTCCACCGGCAGCGTGGTCAGCGCGGCGACGCGTTCGCGAATGTCAATGCCGTCCCAACCGCGCGCTTGTTCGGGGGCCAGACCCAGCAAGGTTTGCCAGCCGCCCAGCGACAACGGCGCTGCCACGCCGACGCCGTGCAGGCGCTGGCGCAGGGCAGGCTTGAGGCTGTGCGTCAGCTCGCGCAGCATGCGGTCGATGTCGCTGAACAAGGTGTCGGGATCGGGGAAGTCGTACGGCAGCGTCAGGCGTTGGCGCACTTGCGCGGTGAAGTCAACCAACAGCGCATCCACGCTGCGTCGGCCGATTTTCAGACCGATGGAAAACGCGCCGTCGGGGTTGAGCGCCATGGGCACCGAAGGCTGCCCCACTTTGCCGCGCAGGGCCTGCTGCTTCAGCACCAAACCGTCGGCCTCCAGGCGGCCCATGATGAGCTGCACGGTTTGCGCCGTCAGGTGGGTCAGGCGCGCAATTTCAGCTTTGGGCAAACTGCCGTGCAAGCGTATGGCGTGCAGCACCACGCGCTCGTTGAACTGACGCATGCCGACGTGGTTGGAGCCGCGCGGGCGCAGGCGCAGGTGCTCGCCAACGCCGTTTTGCTGGTTCATGCCGAAACGTTCAGGCCAATGCGTCAGCGGGCAGTTCGTCGGCCTGCTTGGCTCCGGTCATCACCGCCACCGTGTCGCTCATGCTGATGCGTTTGGGGTTGACGATGCAGGCGCGTTTGCCCAAGCGGGCAATGTGAATGCGGTCGGCAATCTCAAACACGTGGGGCATGTTGTGGCTCACCAAAATCACCGGCAGGCCTTGATCGCGCACGCGGCGTATCAACTCCAGCACCATGTTGCCTTCCTTCACGCCCAGCGCGGCGGTGGGCTCGTCCAAGATGACCACATGGCGCGCAAACGCGGCACTGCGGGCCACGGCCACGCACTGGCGTTGGCCGCCCGACAGCGTTTCAACAGCCTGCGTCATCGAGCGTATGCCCACCTTCAAATCGTTCATGCGGTCTATGCTTTCGGTCAGCATTTTTTGCTTGTCGATCACGCGAAAAAGGCGCGAAAAAAAACCGGGTTTGATCAGTTCACGGCCCAAAAACAAATTCTCGGCAATCGTCATGGCGGGTGCCACCGCCAGGTCTTGGTAGACGGTCTCAATCCCTTCACGGCGCGCGTCTATCGGCGACTTGAAGCGGATCAGTTGCTGGTCTAAAAAAATCTCGCCTTCGTCGGGAATGGTCGCCCCTGACAGCGCTTTGATGAGTGACGATTTGCCCGCGCCGTTGTCACCAATCACCGCCATGATTTCACCGGCGCGCAGCTCGAAGTCGCAGCCGTCGAGTGCGGTGACGTGGCCGTAGCGCTTGACCAAGCCTTTGGCTTGCATCACGAGGGCGGCTGACATCAGCGGGCTCCCTTGCGCGAAAGCTGGTCGGTCGCCACAGCCAAGATCACCAAAATGCCGGTGATGAGCACTTGGTACACCGACGGCACGCCCATCAACGTCAAGCCGTTGCGGAACACGCCAACGATCAGCGCTCCAAGCAAGCTGCCCAAAATAATGCCGCGTCCGCCGAACAAGCTGGTGCCGCCCAGCACCACGGCGGTGATGGCGTCTAGGTTCTCGGTTTGGCCTGCGTTCGGGTCGCCCACACCGGTGCGCGCCACCGACAACAGCGCGGCCAAACCGCAGAAAAAGCCCGCCACCACATACACGCCCAGCAGCACTTTGTCGGTGGCAATGCCGGTCAGGCGTGTGGCCTCGGGCGCGTTGCCCACGGCGTAAACGTGGCGGCCGGGCTGCGTGGCGCGCAGGCCCCACCACATAAAAGCGTAGAGCGTGAGCATGAACACCGTGCCGTAATTGATGGCCACCGACGCCAGCGAAAAGGTGTTGCCGAAAAAAGCCATGGCGGGCGGCAAATCGGTGATGGTTTGCGCGCCGGAGTAGAGCTGCGTGATGGCAAACGCAATGTTCATCGTGCCCAGCGTGACGATGAAAGGCGGCAGCTTGATGCGCGTCACCAGCAGGCCGTTGAGCAGGCCAAAGGCCATGCACGCCGCGATGCCGCAGGCAATGGCGAGGTAGGGGTTCAGGCCCGACTCCACCGCCAGCTTGGTCATGGTGATGCCGCCCAGCGCCATCACCATGCCGCAGCTCAAATCAATCCCGGCCGTGAGGATGACCAGCGTTTGGCCGATGGCGATGGTGCCCACCACCATCACCTGCTGAAGGATGAGGGCGAAGTTTTGCAGCGACAAAAAGCGGTCGGACTGCGTGGCGAAAAACGCGCAGGCCAGCAGCAGCGCAATGAGCGGGCCGAGGCTGGCGATGGAGGGGAGTTTGGTCATGGCGGGTTGTGCCACCCCTCGACGGGGAAGAAGCGTTGCTCCCTCCCCTTGACGGGGAAGAAGAGTTGCTCCCTCCCCTCGACGGGGAGGGTTGGGGAGAGGTGAAAATTCGCTAATGAGTCCGCATGTTTTCAACACTCATACCGCTATCCCCGACTTCCTCCGTTAGGGAGGAGGGCGCAATACAGAGCTACAAGACTTACTTATTTCCCCAGCACAAATCCGTGCCCACTTTGGTGTCTTTGCTGTCCACGCCTTTCATCGGCTTGTCGCTGATCAGGGTCACGCCGGTGTCGGTGTAGCCCTTCACCTTTTTGCCGTCTTTGGCGTAAGCAATTCCTGCCTCCACGCCCATCGCGGCCATCTTCAGTGGGTACTGCTGCGAGGTCGCGGCAATCACGCCAGCCTTGACGTTTTTGATGCCAGCGCAGCCGCCGTCAACCGACACAATGACCACGCCTTTTTCTTTGCCAGCCGCCTTCAGCGCTTGATAGGCACCGGCCGCAGCGGGCTCGTTGATGGTGTAGACGAGGTTGATGTCGGGGTTCTTTTGCAGGCAGTTTTCCATGGCGGTTTGGCCTTTGGCCTGGTCACCAAAGCTGTCTGCCATGCAAACAATTTCGGCGCTCTTGGACAGCTCATTGCTCTTGGCGTCCAGCGCCTGAAGGCCAAACCCGGACATGAAACCGTTGTGCCGCTGCGCGCCCACGGGGTGACCGGGGAAGAGGTCGAGCGTGGCGATCTTGGCGGGCTTGCCAGCCATGGCCACCTTGGCGTACTGGCCTATCAACACACCGGCCTTGTAGTTGTCGGTGGCGAACAAAGCGTCGGTGGCGTCAGGGGGGTCGGCGGGGCTGTCGAGCGCCACAAACATCACACCTTTTTCTTGCGCTTTTTTGATGGTCGGGACGATGGCTTTGGAATCGCTGGGCGTGATGAGGATGGTTTTCACGCCCGCAGCCACCATGTTTTCAATGGCGGTGACTTGGCCCGCGTTGTCGCCGTCGGCCTTGCCTGCGGCCGTCATCAGCTTGGCACCTTTGGCCTTGGCAGCAGCTTGTGCGCCTTCCTTCATTTTCACGAAGAAGGGGTTGGTTTCGGTTTTGGTGATCAGGCCGATCACGGGTTGGTCGGCAGCTGTGGCGGTGGTGCTTGCGAATGCGCCGGTCAGAGCCATCGCAGCCGCCAAGCAGGTCATCAAGGGGGTCTTCCGCATGAGGGTGTCTCCGTTTGTTGTAGGTCTGAGAACGAGCCGCTGCACAAGCGCGTTAGCTTTGGGCAGCTTGCATTTTCAGCGGCTGACGTGATTAAATCAAGGCAATGTATTAATGGAAAACCCGTGTGAAGGCGGCGTGCATGTAGCGAAATGCGTCGGCCGTCATCACGCCGGAATCAACAGGAGAGCCTGCCGTGATCGTCGTCTGTGGTGAAGCTTTGATGGATGTGTTTGCAGCCGGTGAAACGGCCACGGGTTTGATGCTCGACGCGCGTGTGGGCGGCTCGCCCTTCAACGTGGCCGTGGGCTTGGCGCGCCTGGCGCAACCGGTTGCGTTTTTGTCGGCTGTCTCCAGCGGGTTTTTGGGTGACCGCTTGATGGCTGCTTTGCACGCCGAGGGTGTCAACACCACCGCGGTGGCGCGCCCTTCAGCCCCAACCACCTTGAGTTTGGTGGGCCTCAACGCCCAGGGTGTGCCCGCCTATTCGTTCTACGGTCACGGCGCGGCCGACCGCCAATTGAACTTGGCTGATTTGGCAGCGCTGACGCCGTTGGCGCACCAGGTGCAGGCCGTTCATGTGGGCTCGTACGCCACCGTTGTCGAGCCCATGGCGTCGACGCTGCGCGCTTTGGTCGAGCGGGAAAGCAAGCGCTGCCTCATCGCTTATGACCCCAACCTGCGCCTCAACGTCGAACCCGATTTGCAGGCTTGGCAGCACACCGTGGCGTGGATGTTGCCGCGCACGCATTTGCTGAAAATCAGTGACGAAGACTTAGGCTTGTTGCAACCCGGCTTGGCCCTGGCAGACTTTGCTGCGCATGCCTTGTCGCAAGGCGTGACCTGGGTCATCGTCACGCAAGGCGGCGACGGTGCGCAGGCGTGGTGCGCGCAAGGACATGTGCAGGTGCAGGTGCCATCACCGCGCATGACGGTGGCCGACACCGTCGGCGCAGGCGACACCTTTCAAGCGGCCCTGCTGACGTGGTTGTCCGAGCACCAAGCGCTGAGCGCGAAGGCCATCGCACAGCTTGACTTGGCGGCGCTGCAGACCGCCCTGCGCTTCGCCGCCGCTGCCGCGGCCATCACCTGCTCGCGGCGCGGTGCCGACATGCCGCGTCGCGCTGAAGTGGCTGCTTAGCGGTCAGCGCTGCCCGCAAATCATCAGACCTCCGACCGTTCTTACCCAGAGCGCAGCGTCAGTGAACAGCTTGGTCATTCCAGGCCTACTCGGTCGATCGATTTGAACCAAGCTGAACAAAATCAAGCGCTGCGCGTTGTGCGCTGGCCCCCTCCACGGTTTGCGTGGGGCAGCGAAAGGACTTTGGATGAAGCTCGGGTTGCGGCACCCACGGCGCGCGAGTGCGCTTTTGCCTGCCTTTGTTTTTTTGGCCGGTGCGTGCGCAGCCGTGATTCTTGGGTTGTGGCTGCACGGCGGCATACGCAACGAAGCGCAGCTTGAGTTCCAGCGCAATGTAGACCGCGTGGCCGAGGACATATCCGGCCGCTTTCGCCGTCCCGTTCACGGTCTCAAAAGCGCCGCCGCCATGTATGCGGCAACCTCTCGCGTGGATCGGGTGGAATTTCAAGACTTCATTGAAGCCAGTGACCCGGCGCGTGAGTTTCCGGGCGTCCGCGCGTTCGGATTTGTGCAACGCGTGATGCGCACTGACTTAAGCGCATTCGTTGAGCGAGAGCAGCTCGAAAACGATTCGACCTTTCAGATTAGGCCTCTGACGAACATTCAGTTCGACGACTTGTATGTGGTGAAGTACGTTGCGCCGTCAGTTGGCAACCGTGCGGCAGTCGGCTTGGACGTGGGCTCAGAGGGGCTGCGCCGGCAGGCCATAGAGCGCGCCATAGAAACAGGGCAGCCTTCGCTGACCGCCGCCATCCCACTCTTGCACGACGCCTCTCAAAGGCCCGGTTTCATCGTCTACTTTCCCGTATACCGCCGTGGCAGCGACCCCGTCGATGCGAAGCAGCGGCGAAAGGCCTTGGTCGGACTGGTGTGCGCCTCTGTTGCGACTGCCGATCTCTTGCATGCAGTGTCCGAGGTAAGAACAAACTCAGTCGAGTTCGAATTGTTCGACAGCGCCGTCGGCACACCCGCAGACCGTTTGGTTTTCGGTTCGCGCTTGCACGCTGACCCGGCTGAACCCAGAGCCACCGTGAACACTGCGTCTGATTTCGAGACCGTGCGCCTCTTGTCCGTGCCTGGCCGAGACCTGAGCTTGCGCGTTCGCAGCACACCGCGTTTCGATGCTGCTTACACAGACTCGACACCATGGCTGGTCTTTTCAGGCAGCTTGGTCGCCAGCGCTCTGCTGGCCGGATTGGTCTGGCAACAAGGCGCGGGTCGTCGCCGCGCCGAACGCTTGGCAAAGCGCATGACCAACGACTTGAATCGCATGGCGCAGGTGGTCAAACACACCACCGATTTGGTGGTCATCACCGACACCGAGATGCGCATCACTTGGGTCAACGACGGCTTCACCCGCGTCAGCGGCTACAGCTTGGAAGACGCACTCGGGCGCACGCCCAGCGAGTTGCTCACCAGTGAATCGAATGACCCGCAGCAGATGGAGACCTTGTTGCACGCCATCGCCATGCGTCAAGGTTGCCGGGTTGAAATTTGCAACCGCGCCAAGGACGGGCACGAATTCACCATCGACCTGGAGGTGCAGCCGCTGCACGACGCAAATGGTGAATTCTCCGGCTATATGCGTGTGGGCAGCGACATCACCGAACGCAAACAAACTGACGCGGCACTGTGCGCCAGCCAAGCCTTCCTTGACCGCGCGGGCCGGATGGCCAAAGTGGGCGGTTGGTCCTACGAAGTGAACGCCCGCACCATTCACTGGAGCGACCAAACTTGCTTCATATACGACCGGCCGCCCGGCTACCAACCGAGCCTTGAAGAGGCCTTCGCCTACTACGACCCGCAGGCTCAAGCTTCAATCGTGCAGGCCTTCGAGCACTGCATGAAAACCGGCGAGGTCTACGACCTTGAGATGTCTTTGACCACCGCGCAAGGCAGGAAAATTTGGGTGCGCTCGTTGGGCGAAGCCGAATTTGAAAATGGCAAGCCCGTGCGCTTGATTGGGGCCCTGCAAGACATTACCGAACAGCATCAGCTCCAAGCCGAACTGCGCCGCAATAACGAAATTTTGAGCAGCGTGATGGAGAGCTTGCCCTGCGGTCTGAGCGTATTTGATGGCGAGTTGAAGATGATT
The DNA here is from genome assembly GCA_025358485.1 of Burkholderiales bacterium. Lineage (GTDB taxonomy): Bacteria > Pseudomonadota > Gammaproteobacteria > Burkholderiales > Burkholderiaceae_C > JANYJJ01. The sequence goes on from JANYJJ010000086.1 coordinate 11,625, forward strand.
GCATCCAACCGCGAACTGCGCCGCTTGCTGGAGTTGCCCGACGCTTGGTTTGAAGGAAAGACGCCGCACTTCGATGAGGTCGTTGACTACAACGCGCTGCGCGGCGAATACGGACACGACAAGCTCGAAGAGACAGTACACGCCATGAAAGCGCGTGCCCGCGTCACCACCGTGCCCCATCACTTTGAACGCGTGCGGCCCAACGGAGTGGCGCTGGAGGTTCGCGGCGGCGCGATGGCGGGTGGCGGCTTCGTGACCACCTACACCGACATCACCGCCCGGCGCCTAGCGAGTGCCGAATTGCGACGCAGTGAGCAGTTGTTGCGCGGTGCAATTGACGCCATCGACGAAGCCTTTGTGCTGTTCGATCCGCAAGACAAGCTGGTGTTTTGCAACGAAAAATTTCGCCAGCTCTATGCGCCTGTGGCCGACATGATCGTGCCGGGTGCGGCGTTTGAAGACATTGTTCGAACTGGCGCATTGCGCGGCCAGTACCCCAAAGCGCAAGGCCGCATTGACGAGTGGGTGGCCGAGCGTGTGGCCTTGCACCGCGCCGGCAACGCCAGCTTGGTGAGCCGCCGCGTCGATGGACGCAGCATGCGCATCATTGAACGCCGCATGCCCGACGGCCACACCGTGGGCTTTCGCATCGACATCACCGAGCTGGTGCAAGCCACCGACGCGGCGCAAGACGCCTCGCGCTCCAAGAGCCAGTTTTTGGCCAACATGAGCCATGAAATTCGCACCCCCATGAACGCCATTTTGGGCATGCTGGCGTTGTTGCGCCGCACCGAACTGAGCCCACGCCAAGCCGACTACGCAGGCAAAACCGAAGGCGCGGCGCGCTCTTTGCTGGGCTTGCTGAACGACATCTTGGACTTCTCCAAAGTCGAAGCCGGCAAGATGACGCTGGACCCGCACCCTTTCTTGCTCGATCAATTGATGTCGGATGTCTCGGTGATTTTGTTGGCCAACATGGGCAACAAAGGCATTTCCCTGCGCATGGAGACCGACCCCTCATTGCCGCGTCAATTGGTGGGCGACGCCATGCGCTTGCAGCAAGTGCTCATCAACCTGGGCGGCAATGCCATCAAGTTCACTGAGCAGGGCGAGGTGGTGATGGCGCTGCGCGTGGCCCACAAAACGGTGTCTGATGTGGTGCTCGACATCTCGGTGCGCGACACCGGCATCGGCATTGCACCTGAAAACCAAGCGCGCATATTCAGCGGCTTCACGCAGGCCGAAGCCTCGACTACACGGCGCTTTGGCGGCACCGGCTTGGGTGTGGCCATCAGCCAGCGCTTGGTGCATTTGATGGGCGGTGAGTTGAAATTGGACAGCGCCTTGGGTCAAGGCAGTTGCTTTCATTTCAGCTTGAGCTTGCCCTTGGTGGCCGAGAGCGCGGTCTGGACGGCGAGTGCGCCGCAGGCCTCGTCCGCTTCGGCCGCACAGTCGTTCGCATCCGCACCCGCGCCCGCGCCCGCGCCGCGCTACCGCTTGCAAGGCCTGCGTTTGTTGGTGGTGGAAGACAACCCAAACAACCAACAGGTGGCGCGCGAGCTGCTAGAAGACGAAGGCGCTTGGGTGCAAATTGCTCAGCACGGCCAAGAAGCCATCGAAGCTGTGGCAGCGGTGGTGGCATCGCAAACACCCTTTGATGTGGTTTTGATGGACTTGCAAATGCCGGTGATGGACGGCGTCACCGCCACCCGAAAAATTCGCGAAGAATTGGGCCAAACCAGCCTGCCCATCATCGCCATGACAGCCAATGCCATGGCCTCTGAACGCGCGGCCTGCTTGGCCGCTGGGATGAACGAACACGTGGGCAAGCCCTTCGACTTGAACCGACTGGTGGAGTTGTTGTTGCTGCACGCCGCGGCGCGCCCGGCGGATCAAGCGGCGACCTCGCGGGCGGTGCTGGCCAGTCCTCCGTTGCTGCGCCAGACTGAACGGACTTACGGCCGGGGCGTGGCGCAAGCAGCGCTTGCGGCCGGTGTTGATCTCGACGCCGCTTTGAACCGCTTGGGTGGCAATCGGCCGGTTTATGTGCGCATGCTGGGCCGCTTTGTGGCCGATTTGGCGGTCATGCCCGCGCAGTTGCAATCGCAGCTTGACACCGGCAAAACGCGCGAAGCCCTTGCCTTCATGCACACTCTGAAAGGCATGGCTGGAACGCTAGGGGCCATCGATCTGGCGGCCGCCGCAGCCGACGCAGAAAAACGCTTGGCCGATCCGTTAGCAAACCTCTTAGCAAACTCCACGGCGAACCCCTCGGCAGTGGCCGCTACGCATTCCGTTGCAGCGACGATGGCGCAAACCTTGAAGCGCGTGGCGCCGGGGTTCAATCGTTTGCTTCAGGCGCTGCGGTCGCCGGGCGAGGCAGGCGCAGCACCCGTGCACCAAGCGCTTGATGCGTCGGCCCTGAGTGCCGCACTGCACCAATTGAACAGCCACTTGCGCAATGCCGACATGGTCGCCACCGACACCATGATGGACATCCAGCGCCAATTCGGTGCCGCATCCAGCGAGCTGCCCGGTGAGCCGCTGACCTCACTTGACGCCGCCATTCAGGCACTGGACTTTGAGCGCGCGCTGGGCTTGTCAACGCAGTTGATGGCTGCCCTGAAGGCGGCATTCGATGTTGCGGCTATTGATGTGCCAACCGCCTTGCTGCCAGACGGGCCAACCCACACCAAGCCCCAGCCTGCACTGCGCTTGGAGGGCCACAGCGCATGAGTCAAGCCTCGAACTGGACCAGCTTCACTGCGCTGGGCGCGGCACTGGATTTGACAGCGTCAGCGCCGCGCCGCTCGCGCTTGTTGGTGGTCGATGACCAGCCCATCAACATCCAAGCGCTGTACCAAACCTTCTCGGCCGACCACCAAGTGTTGATGGCCACCAGCGGCGAACAGGCCTTGGCCTTGTGCACCAGCCAGCAGCCGGATTTGGTGCTGCTGGATGTGGTGATGCCCGGCATGGACGGCTTTGAAGTGTGTCGCCGTTTGAAGGCCGACGATGCCACGCGCGACATCCCGGTCATCTTCGTCACCGCCCAAAACGACGACGCCGCCGAGACCCGCGGCCTGGACGCGGGCGCGGTCGATTTCATCTTCAAGCCCATCAACCCCAAAATCGTGCGCGCACGTGTGCGCACCCACCTCACGCTCAAAGCACAGGCCGATTTGCTGCGCGAATGGGTCTACACCGACGGCCTGACCGGCGTGCACAACCGCCGTTACTTTGACGAGCGCCTGACCGTAGAGTGGTTGCGCGCTGTGCGCAACGGCAGTGCGCTGAGCGTGGTGCTGCTCGACGTCGATTTCTTCAAACGCTACAACGACTGCTACGGCCACTTGGCCGGTGACGAGTGTTTGCGCCGCGTGGCCAGCGCCCTCAAAGCCTGCGTGCGCCGACCCAGTGATTTGGTGGCGCGCTACGGCGGCGAAGAGTTTGTCTGCCTGCTTCCCGACACCGATTTACTCGGTGCCATGACCGTGGCCGAAGAGTTAAGCCAGTTGCTTTTTGTGCAGCAAATCCCGCATGCCGATTCGTCGGTGGCCAAAGTCGTCACCGTGAGCTTGGGTGTGTGCAGCAAGCGTGCTGGCATCAACGTCGAATCAGCGCACAGCGCGGAAAGCTTGATGCGCGAGGCCGATGCGCAGCTGTACTTGGCCAAAGCACGCGGCCGTCATCAGGCCTGCGGGGCGCAGATGCACGAGGCTTGACGCGGTTCTATTTGCTGTTCAGTTCGCTGTTCTATTTACTGTCCTGCGCGGGGCTCATCCGTTGAGCATCAAAGATACTTCCCCGCATGTCCTCATTGATTTTCTTCAAACTCCTGGCCATATTTTTCATCGTCGCCTTGGGTTGGGTGGCGGGCCAGAGGCGCTGGTTGGGGCCGGGCAGCAAAGCGGGTGATGTGGGGCCCGATCCGGCCCGCGTGATGTCCAACGCGGCCTTCTTCATCTTCATACCGGCGTTGCTGTTTCGCACCACCGCGCGCATCGATGTTTCGGCCTTGCCTTGGGCCACTCTGGCTGCATTTTTTGTGCCGGTGATGGCGGTGTTGATCGGTGTTTATGCGTGGCAAAAGCTGCGCAATCGCAATCGCAATCTCCATCGTGATGGCCATCGTGACGGAAGCAGCCCTGACCACAGCAATCCACACCGCACAGCAGACCCCGCCGTGCCCAGCGTTCGTGCCATCACGGCCACTTTTGGCAACACGGTGCAGATTGGCATTCCATTGGCGGCAGCGTTGTTTGGTGAGGCAGGCTTGTCCATCCACATCGCCGTGGTCAGCTTGCATGCGCTGAGCTTGCTCACCGTGTGCACCGCGCTGGTGGAGTTGGACTTAGCGCGCTCACGCGCCTTGCAAAACGATGCCAACGCCCCTCTGGGTGCCACCTTGCTGGCCACCGCGCGCAACACCGTCATTCACCCCGTGGTCTTGCCCGTGTTGGCAGGCCTGATGTGGAACGCCACAGGCTGGCGGCTGCCTGTGGTGGTGGATGAAGTGCTGCTGACCTTGAGCCAAGCGGTGGTGCCTTTGTGCTTGGTGCTGATTGGCTTGTCATTGGCCTACAACGGAGTGCGCGGCAGCGTCAAAGGCGCGCTGGCGCTCAGCGTGCTCAAGCTGCTGGTGCTGCCGACGGTGGTGTTGCTGGTGAGTCATTGGGGCCTGGGGCTGAACGGTCTGCCGTTGGCGGTGGTGGTGGTGGCGGCTGCGCTGCCGGTCGGCTCCAACGCGCTGATTTTTTCCCAGCGTTACAACAGCCTGCAAACCGAAGTAACCGCCGCCGCAGTGTTCTCGACGGTTGCTTTTATGTTCACCGCACCTCTGTGGCTGTTGGTGTTGAGCTGGTTGGCTTGAGCGCTGCTCTGTAGAACCCGCTGCTGAGTTAGGGGGGTGCGTTTTGGCGGTTTGCGTCCATGCTTTGCGATGACATGTCAGACAGCAATTTGAATCTTTTGCTGTTGTCTGTTGCTGTTGCGGGCACCGCCTCGGGCGGTTTCCACTTCGTCAAGACTTTGTCCATCAACGCCATCGCGCCGCAACTTCCAAGGCGGCGTACTCAGGAGCTTCACCATGAACACCATTCATTCTCCAATTTGCCGTTCTCCAATGTCCCGTTTTCAAACCGCGCTGCTGAGCGCAGTTTTGGTTTTGTTCACCGCCAGCGCCAGCGCCGCTTTGCAAGGCCGCAACCTTGACGCCAACGCCGCCACTTTTGAGGCGTACTACGACACCGTTCTCAACATCACGTGGCTGGCCGATGCCGACATCGCCAACACGCGCGGGGAAGCCAACGAAGGACGCAAATCGTGGGGTGACGCGGTCGCCTATGCCGCCGCTTTGAATGTCAACGGCATCACCGGCTGGCGTTTGCCCGGCGTCTTGCCGCGCGACGGCAGCGCCGTCTACAACACCGCCTTCACCAACAACGGCAGCAGCGATCGCGGCTACGCCAACACCGGCGTGGGCTGGGGCACCAAGTCAGAGTTGGGCCACATGTTCTACGTCACCTTGGCCAACTCGGCCTTCAGCCTGACCAACACCGCCCCCTTCAGCAACTTGGCCGCCAACGACTACTGGACCAACCAACCCTTGGGCCGCATCGCCACGCAAGGCTTCTTCTTCAACACTGGCATTGGCCTGCAAGACACCGCCTCCTTGGCCTTCACCCACAAAACGTGGGCCGTGCGCGATGGCGACATCAGCGCGCCGATTCCCGAGCCTGAAACCTACGCCTTGATGCTGCTGGGTTTGGTTGCCACCGCGGTTGTGGCGCGACGTCGCCGGTGAGGTGAAGCTGCTTCAATAAAACCGCAAGTGTTCAACGCTTTCACCTCCATCCCAGCCTTCCTCCGTCAAGGAGGAAGGGGCGAAGCGGTGCCGCGCAATTCGCCCCTTTGTATTGCCCCCTCTCCTTGACGGAGAGGGTTGGGGAGAGGTGAAAGCTTGGCAGTAGCACCGCAAGTGTTCAACGCCCTCACCTCCATCCCAGCCTTCCTCCGTCAAGGAGGAAGGAGCAAAGCGGTGCCGCGCAATTCGCCCCTTTGCATTGCCCCCTCTCCTGGACGGAGAGGGTTGGGGAGAGGTGAAAGCTTGGCAGTAGCACCGCAAGTG
>JANYJJ010000087.1 GCA_025358485.1 Burkholderiales bacterium
GCTTTGAAGACGACTTCGGTGCCCGAATTGCTCAACAAGCTTTTCAGCTTCATGCGCACGGTGGCCGAATTGCGACCGCCGCGGCTGTATTCGGTCTTGAGCACGACCATGGGGTCTTTGCCGTGCATGATGACGTTGCCAGCGCGAATTTCCTGTGCGATCTTCATTTCGTGTTCCGTGGGTTGACCGAATGTTTTTCGGTGATGACGTGCTGTATTGACCTGCGCTGCGACTGTTTACCTAAGCCACCGCAAAGCCTTAAATTTTAGCGTCTTTCGGCCACGAAGCTTTGCAGTTGGCTGGTGAGGTCAGTCTGGGCGAGTAAGTGACCGCGCCAAGCGTGGCTGGCAGCCTGCCACTTTGCTGTGGCGGGCAGCGCGATGGGCGCGGCGGTCAAGCGGTTCCAAGCTGACCACGCAGGCCACAGCAAATCGCGCACTTGGCTTGTGTTTTCAAACGCATTCACAAAGGCGCGCAGCTTTGCCGCATGGGCATCGTCCTGCTGCGGATAGATCTGCCAAACAAACGGTTTGCCAGCCCACTGCGCGCGCACGAAGCTGTCTTCGCCGCGCACAAAGTTCAGGTCGCTGGCCCACAACACCTGGTCGTAGTCGGTTTGGCTGAGCCACGGCAAGTAGCAAACACGCAGCTCGCCGATGTTTTGCGCAGCGCCCATGATTTGCTGCACCTGCTGAGTCGCTGAACCAGCGGTCACCAGCAGCAAAGTCAGCTGATCTGACAGCGCCGCCAGCAGTTCGGGCAGGCGCGGGTTGTCGTAGCAAAACAAGCTGACGATGCGCTCGCCGCTGTGCGATGCGCAGCCGTTTTCGGCCAGCCAAGAGGCGGCGTTGAACGCTTGCTGGCGCGCCAGCAAATTGGCCTCACGCAACAAGCCACCGCTGCCGCTTTGAAAGCCAGGGTAGAAAAACCACTTGTTCAAACCTGCACCCGGCCCGCTGAGTTGGGGCGACTTCAAGGCATGGCTGCGCAGCGCGTAGGGCTCGGCGGTCAGGTATTCCAAGTTGATCCAAACGGGAGGTGCGGCGCAAGCGCCTTTCATGCAGCTCATCGCTTGCACAAAAGCCGCTGGCAACTCGCAGCCAAACGCTTCGATCACCACATCGCCGGGCTGCACCGTGCCATCGGCCTTCGACCACGGCATCACCGACACCGACACCGACACCGACACCGAGCCGAGCGCATCTGCTGCCATCCAGTGCAGGGCCGAAGCGTCGTCCACCCACAGGCGCACTTGCTCGCCGCGCGCTGACAAATCGGCCGCCAAGCGCCAGCACACGCCGATGTCGCCGAAGTTGTCGATCACGCGACAGAACACATCAAACAGCATGGCGGCATTATCTGAGGCGGCACAATCGAGAGGTATGACGACTGCGCCTGACACCAAAAAGACGACCGCCAACGGCGTTGTCGCAGTGGGTGATTCCTCTCCAGCAGGAACTGAAGAAATCACACCAGAGCGTGCTCAATTGCTGGCAGACGTGGCCGCCTTGCCTGGCTTGCCGGGTGTCTATCGCTACTTCGATGCCCAAGGCGGCGTGCTGTACGTGGGCAAGGCCCGCGACCTGAAAAAGCGCGTTGCCAACTACTTCCAAAAGCAGCACGGCGGCACGCGCATCGGGCACATGATCACGAAGATCGTGCGCGTTGAAACGACCGTGGTCAGGTCGGAGGCCGAAGCGCTACTTCTGGAAAACAACCTGATCAAAACGCTTAACCCGCGCTTCAATATTTTGTTTCGCGACGACAAAAGCTATCCGTACTTGAAGATCGCGGGGACACCGAATGCGCATGCAGAAGGCGGCGCTGCCTTCCCCCGCATGGCGTACTACCGCGGTGCAGTCGACAAGCGCCACCGCTACTTTGGCCCCTACCCCAGTGCGTGGGCAGTGAAGGAATCGATACAGCTTTTGCAAAAAGTCTTTCGCCTGCGCACCTGCGAAGACACGGTGTTCAACAACCGCACACGGCCTTGTTTGCTGTATCAAATCAAACGCTGTTCGGGGCCGTGCGTGAAGCACATCGGGTCTGACGATTACGCGCGTGATGTGGCCAACGCCGAACGGTTTTTGCTGGGTGAAACTCAGGTGGTGATGCGCACCTTGCAAACCGAGATGATGTTGCAAGCAGACGCCACCAACTTTGAGCAAGCCGCTGAAGTACGCAACCAAATCACCGCCTTGTCGCGCGTGCTGCATCAGCAGTCGGTGGAAGACAATTCGGGCCATCCCACCAAAGATGCCGACATCTTGGCGGTGAAAGTTCAGGGCGGTCGCGCCTGCGTGAACCTGGCCATGGTGCGAGGCGGGCGGCATCTGGGCGACAGGCCGTTTTTTCCGACGCACTTGGAAGACGCATCTGCAATTGCCGCCACCGAGCTTGAAGAAGCCGCCGCCGTATCGCCCGAAGTTCAGGTGCTTGAAGCATTCATCGCGCAGCACTACATCGACAGCGTGGTGCCGCCGTTGTTGGTGCTCAGCCACGCCGTGGACAAAAACTTGATCGACGCTTTGTGCGAACACAGCGGCATCAAAGTCACTGCGCAGCATCAGCCACGCGATGCGCGTCGCGCTTGGCTGGACATGTGCATGCAAGGGGCCGACATCAAGCTGGCGCGGTTGTTGTCTGAAGAGGGCTCACAACAAGCGCGCACGCGGGCACTGGTCGACGCTTTGGACATGCCCGTGGAAGAACTTGAAAACTTCCGTGTGGAGTGCTTTGACATCAGCCACACCGCGGGCGAAGCCACGCAGGCGTCATGCGTGGTGTTTGAGGCGCACAAGATGCAAAGCGCGCAGTACCGCCGCTACAACATCGACGGCATCACCGGCGGTGACGACTACGCCGCCATGCGCCAAGTGCTGACACGCCGCTACGGCAAGTTGGTGGCGGCGGCCAAGCTTGCCGAGTCCGACGGCTCGCCCAAGCCCAGCGTCAAGCTGCCGGATTTGGTGTTGGTTGACGGAGGCAAAGGCCAAGTCAGCATGGCACGCGAGGTGTTTACCGAACTTGGCATTGACCTCAGCTTGATTGCCGGCGTTGAAAAAGGCGAGGGCCGCAAAGTCGGCTTGGAGGAACTGGTGTTTGCCGACGGCCGCGACAAGGTCTACCTCGGCAAAGACTCGGCCGCGCTGATGTTGGTGGCGCAAATTCGCGACGAGGCGCATCGCTTCGCCATCACCGGCATGCGCGCCAAACGCGCCAGCGTGCGCACCGGTGGCAGCAAACTGGAAGACGTGACCGGCGTGGGCCCCAAGAAACGCGCCAAACTGTTGCAACGCTTCGGCGGCGTGCGCGGCGTGGGC
>JANYJJ010000161.1 GCA_025358485.1 Burkholderiales bacterium
ACCATTTCGCGCGTGACCACGGCCAAATACATGTCCACCATTTTTGGCACCTTCGAGCTCAAGTATTTCTTTGGCTCGTCGCTGAACACCGACGCGGGCGGCAACGCATCGAGCACCGCAGTGCGCGCGCTCATCAAGCAATTGGTTGCGGCCGAAGACGTGGCGTTGCCGCTGTCGGACAGCCAAATCAGCCTGATGTTGGAAGAACAAGGCATTCAAGTGGCGCGCCGCACCGTCGCCAAATACCGCGAAGCTTTGCGCATAGCGCCTGCCAATTTGCGACGGGCAATGTGATCGCGCTTCGGCCCTTGCCCTTGCCCTTGCGTCACGCGAGAAACACACCATGACCGCTCCCTTGTTTTTGCCCTGTGCTGCCGGCGTGGAAGACTTGTTGTCCAGCGAAGTGCAACGCCTGTTGCCCGGCATCCCTATCCACACCCAGCGCGGCGGCGTGGCGCTGGACGGTGACCCCATCCACGTGATGACGCTCAACTTGAAATGCCGCTTGGCGCAGCGCGTGTTGGTGGAAGTGGGTGAAGCCGCTTACCGCGATGAGACCGACATCTACCTGTTGGCCAAGGCGGTGGATTGGACGCAGTGGATCACGCCGCAGCACACGCTGCGTGTCGACACCACCTCGCACCGCAGCCCTTTGCGCAGCCTGAACTTTGCCGCCCTGCGCGTGAAAGACGCGGTCTGCGACACCCTGCGCGACGCCACTGGCGAGCGCCCGAGTGTGGACACCCACAACCCGGATTTGCATTTGGTGCTGCACCTCAGCGCTGAGCGTGCCGTGCTCTACGTTGACACTTCGGGCGAGCCGCTGTTCAAGCGCGGTTGGCGCGAAGACAAAGGCGATGCGCCGCTGAAAGAAACGCTGGCGGCTGCGATGTTGGCTGCCGCCGATTGGCAAGGCACGCCCGAGCACGGTGGCGCGCTTCACGACCCGGTGTGCGGCTCAGGAACGGTGGCAATTGAGGCCGCACAAATTGCCTGCGGTATCGCGCCGGGCCTGCTGCGTCGCTTTGCGTTTGAGCGCTTGCTGCCGTTTGGCAGCACCGAGATGCGCGCCGATTGGCAGCGCTTGAAGAGCCACGCGCAGTCGCGAATTCACGCCAGCGCGGTGCCGATATTTGCCAGCGATGTGTCCTTCCGCATGGTGGACTTCGCCCGCCGCAACGCCGAGCGTGCGGGCGTGGCCGACAGCATCGTGTTCAACGGCGGTGACGCCTTGGAGCGCGGCGCGCCAGCCTTGCCCGAAGGCATGCCCGGCACCTTGATGCTGAACCCGCCGTATGGCGAGCGCATTGAAGTGGGAGGCAAGGCGGGCAGATCATCGCAGCGCGATCCCCGCCAAATCGACAACAGAGGAATCGACAACAAAGCCGCCCCCACCGATTTCTTCACGCGCCTCGCGTCTCATTGGAAGCGCGCCTACACCTTGCACCCTGCAGGCTGGACGGCCTACATCCTCAGCCCCGACATGAAATTGCCAACCGCGATGCGCTTGAAAGAAGCGCGCCGCGTGCCGATGTGGAATGGGCCGATTGAATGCCGCTTGTTCCGCTTTGACTTGGTGGCGGGCTCGATGCGCGCGGGTGCGGGCAACGAGGCACCACGCGTTGAACAACCGGTTCAACCACCAGTCAAGCGACCAGTCAAACAACCAGTCAAGTAATCACTTGTTGCCAAACTGCGCCAAGATCGAACCGATATCGCCCAGTCCGCCCGAAGGCGCGTGGCCATTCGGCGTGAGGTGGTTGATCACCTCGGGCAGCATTTGCGACAACTGGCCTGCCGCCTCGCCGTGTGAAACGCCGAGCTTGCTGGCAATTTGACTCATCATGTCGGACCCAAACACATTGCTGAGCTGATCGGCCGAGACCGGCATGTTTGGGCCGCTGCCCACCCAAGATGCCGCCGCATCGCCCAGGCCGCCCTGCTGGAACTTGCCAATCAAGTCGCCCAAGCCGCCGCCCGCGCCGTGGTTGCCACCAGATTGGTTGGCCACCATGCCCAACACGATGTTGAGCAGCGCACTTTGACCGCCACCCGCGCCTGCACCCGCGCCGCCGCCCAACAAACTCCCCAACATCCCGCCCAGGCCACCTGCCTGCGAGCCGCCAAGTGCGTTACCGCCACCAAGCGCGTTACCTGCAACGGCACCAATCACTGAATCGAGTAAGCCCATGTTTGTCTCCAAAAAGTTAACGAAGCGCTAAAAAGCAGGCTGATTCTGGGTGCTGCGCCGCCGCAAGGCAAGCCACAACAATGCCGCGCCTGTGAAGACCACCGGTAACAGTGAACCCACGTTCAACCACGTCCAGCCTTGTGTGGTGATGAGGGCTCCCGACGCAAACGACGTGACCGTCATGGTGCTGAAAACACAAAAGTCCATCGCCGCCTGCGCCGTGGTTTTCTCCTCGGGTCGGTAGGCTTCGGTGAACAGCGTGGTGCCGCCGATATACAGAAAATTCCAGCCCAAGCCCAGCATGGCCAGCGCCACCAAAAACTGCATCACGTCCACGCCCGACAGGGCGACTGCAATGCAAATCAAATTCAACGCCACACCCACCGCCATGATGGGCAATGCGCCAAAGCGTTTGATGAGGCTGCCGGTGAAAAAACTCGGCACGAACATGGCCAGCACATGCCACTCCAGCACCAAGGCCGCGCTTTTGAATGGGTGCGAGCACTGCGCCATGGCAATCGGCGTGGCCGCCATCAACAGGTTCATGACGCCGTAACCCAGCGAGCAGCCGATCACCGCCACGATGAACACAGGTTGGCGCGCAATTTCACGCAGTGGGCGACCCGGCTGAGCGGCGCTGGGCAAAGGCAGGGGCGGGAACTTGATGAAGCTCATCACCGCAAACGACATCAACGCCACCACAGCCAGCGCAGCGTAGGCACCGGCAAACGGCACGCTCAAACTGTCGCGCGTGGCGGTCGCCAAATTTGGCCCCACCACTGCGCCGATGATGCCGCCGGCCAGCACCCAAGAAATGGCGCGCTCTTTGAAATTGGGCGTGACCAGCTCGGTCGCGGCAAAGCGGTACAGGCCCGCATTGGCGTTGTAGTAACCGGCAATCACGGTGCCCAACACCAGCAACCAAAAGTTGCGCGTGGCCGCCGCGTAAGCACACAGCGCGGTGGACGCCACCGCCACCAACAGCCCTGCCTGAAACGTGCGCTGCCGGCCCCAGGCGCGCTGGTGTTTGGCCACCAACGCAGCGCACAAGGCACCACCCGCCACGAAGCCGGTGATGGGCAAGGTGGCCATCCACGCGCTGGGTGCCAAGTTCAATCCCACCAGGCCGTTGATGGCAATGAAGGTGACGTTGTTGATCAGGAAAAAACCCTGGCACAGGGTGAGCAAAATCAATGAGAAGTTCATGCGGCTGAGTGTGACGCAGATCAAGCGGCCGCTGACAAACCCAGCGCTGCCAACACCGCCAGCGGCGCGGTGTCGGCCCTGAGCACGCGCGGGCCGAGCGATGTGGCGATGAAGCCGTGTCGCCGCGCCAGCGCTTCTTCGACTTCGGTCAAACCGCCTTCAGGGCCGCTGAGAAAGCGCACGTGCGCTGCTGAATTCACTTGCGTTTGCAAGGCTTGCCAAGGCTGAGCGTCACGCAGGCTGAGCACGCAGCGCAGCTCGCTGTGGGCGACAGCAGCCAGCGATTTCAGCCAATCAGACAGGCTCATGACCACAGCGATTTTCGGCACATGTGTGCGCCCACTCTGCTCACATGCCGCCACCGCCACGCCTTGCCAATGCGCCGTTTTCTTCTGCGCACGCTCACCCGTCAAGCGCAGCACCGAGCGGTCACTCATCAAAGGCTGAACCGCGAACACGCCCAGCTCAGTGGCTTTTTCGACCACAGCGTCCATGCGGTCGTTGGCAGGCATGACGATGGCCAGGCTCACGCGCAGTTGCATTTCGCGCTGTGCGTTTTGGTGCGTCAGCACCTTCACCTCGACTTCGCTGCGACCCATGCGCAGCACTTCGGCTTGCCACTCGCCACCTTGGCCGTTGAACAGCGTGATCGCCGCGCCGGGTTGCAAGCGCAGCACTTGCACATGGCGCGCGGCGCTGGCGGGCAAGCTGAATTGCTGGTGGGCTTGCAAAGGCAAGTCAACGTGAAATCTGGGGGTCATGGAATGCTTGCGCTGGTTTGTCAGTGCACTTGTGCGCTTGTGCGTCAGCGCGTCAGCGCGGCTCGCGAGGGCGAAACCAGCGGCCCATGCGCACCACAACGCCTTTGCGGACGCGCCGCACCGCGCGCCACACGCTCAACTTTTCCAGCGCGGCGCGCAGTCTGGCTTTGGTCGCATGCCACCAGTTCAAGCTGGCGCTGAACCACGCAAAGTGCCGCAGCTGCGGTTCGGTCAACACAAACAAGCGCCCCGCCAACGCGGTGCTCACCAACTTGGCAAGCACGATCACCGCAATGCCCAGCGCGGTGCTGCCTTGATGGATGAACCAAAGGGCCAGCAGTTTGACGGGGAACAGCGTGATGACCGGCACCAAGAAAATGACCAGTGCGGCGTAAGGCGAGAGGGTGCGGATGCGGGCTTCAAGGCGCGCCAACGGTGGCCAGTGAGCCCAGCGGGCCAGCCAGCGCGACAGCGGCCGCCAGCCCCATTCTTCGATGAGCAGCACGACGGCTGCCAAGCCCAACAACACGGCGCGCAAACCGCGCCAGGCCCACTTGAACAAAATCATCGGGACATTGTAGGGAGCGCGGTGCGCTCAACTCGCGCCTCCCTCTCCACCCACTCCTCAGACCCCGTACAAAATTTGAGTGGCTTTGGCTGCGGCGGCCAAGCCCTTGCGGTCACGAATTTGGTTGACGACTTTGGTGGCCACTTCGCTCAACTCTTTCGTCGAGCTGGCTTTGTCTACGGCCAAGGTCAGTGGGAAACCTCGCAAGCCCAATTCGCGGGAAATGAGTTGTGTGAGTGCGGTAGTGAACTCCGCATAACCCAAAGCTGAGCGCGGCGTTGCTGGCACGTCGGAATCGGGAACGGAGGGGGAAGACGCTTTAGTGCCGACCGTGGCCGGTTCAATCAGACCCAAGGCTTGCAAAGAATCGAAATCGGCCGCACTCACGCCTTTGACGTTTTGCAGCAAGCCGTCAGCAGCTTTGTTGCCGTCGATCAGCAGCAGCAAATTGCGCTGCGCTCTGTCATTGACAAGTCGGCGCGACTGAATCTCAAGGCGCCCGGCATCGGTTTTCGTCCAGATCACTTAATTGTTCCCAAGAGGCTGTCGGCGGGCCGGAAGTGGTGCCCCGTTACTTCAAGGCAGGCTGGGTGAAAGTATGGGCTTCAGTCTGAAAGCTGAAACAAAAAAAAGCCACGCGAAGGCATGGCTTTTTTGGTAGGTTGGCGCGCTGGATTCAGACCTTGTCTCGCAACTCGCGGCGCAAAATTTTGCCCACAGGTGACTTGGGCAAGTCGGTGCGGAACTCGATCACCTTGGGCCGTTTGTAGCCCGTCAGCTGCGTTTCGCAGTAGGCACGAACCTGGGCTTCAGTGACGCTTGGGTCGCTGCGCACGATCACCAATTTCACCGCCTCACCGGCCTTGGCATCGGCCACGCCCACGGCCGCGCATTCCAAAATACCGGGCATTTGCGTGACCACATCTTCCACTTCGTTGGGGTAGACATTGAAGCCGCTGACCAAAATCATGTCCTTTTTGCGGTCAACGATTTTGAAGGCGCCACTGGCGTCGACCGTGCCGATGTCACCTGTGCGGAAGTAACCGTCGGCCGTCATGACCTTGGCGGTTTCATCGGGCCGTTGCCAATAGCCTGCCATCACCTGCGGGCCACGAATGGCGATTTCGCCCGGCGTGCCCATGGGCACCTCGTTGCCGTCGTCATCAAGCAGCGTCAGCTCGGTGTTGGGCATGGGGTAGCCAATGTTGCCGCTGAAGTTGGCGTTGTCCACGGCGTTGCAAGTGGCCGATGGGCTGGTCTCAGACAAGCCGTAACCTTCGATGATGCCGCAGCCGGTTTTCTCAAACCACAGCTTGGCAGTGGCGCTTTGCACCGCCATGCCGCCGCCCACCGAAATCACCAAACTGCGCCAGTTCACGGTGTCGAATTCAGGGTGGTGGGCTATGGCGTTGAACAGCGTGTTCACGGCCGGGAAGCTGTGGAACTTTTGGCCTTTCAGCTCTTTGAACATGCCGGGCAAATCGCGCGGGTTGGCCACCAAGATGTTGCAGCCACCCATGCGCATCACCAGCATCATGTTGGAGTTGAAACCGAAGATGTGATACAGAGGCAAAGCGCAAATGGTGACGATTTGCTCGCCTGCCGGAATCTTCTTCAGCGCGGGCTGATACCAAGCTTCGCACTGCAAAACGTTGGCCACCAACTGGCGATGCAACAGCACCGCGCCCTTGCTCACGCCCGTCGTGCCGCCCGTGTATTGCAGCACCGCAATGTCGTCCAAGCCGACGCTCGCGGGCTTGAAACTTTTGCCTCGGCCTTGCGCGACGGCGTCACTGAAACGAACAGCGCCGGGCAGCTCAAACGCAGGCACCATCTTTTTGACGTTGCGCACCACATAGTTGACGATCAGGCTCTTCGGGAAGCCCAGCATGTCGCCCAGCGCGGTGATGATGATCTTTTTGGTCGGCACGGCGGCAATAACTTTTTGCAGCACCGACGCGAAATTCTCAACAATGATGATGGCCTTGGAGCCCGAGTCTTTGAGCTGATGCTCCAACTCGCGCGGCGTGTACAGCGGGTTGACGTTCACCACCACATAACCGGCGCGCAGAATCGCCGCCACGGCCACCGGGTATTGCGGCACGTTGGGCATCATGATGGCAACGCGGTCGCCTTTGTCCAAACCCAAACTCTGCAAATAGGCCGCAAAGGCGCTCGACAAATCGGCCACCTCGCCGTAGGTGATGACCTTGCCCATGAAGCGGTAAGCGGGCAGCTCACGGTACTTTTTGAAGCTCTCTTCCATGAGAGAGACCAACGACGAATACTGCTCAACGTCGATGATTGCTGGCACTTCTTTGGGGTAGTGCTTCAGCCATGTTTTTTCCATAAAGATCTCCGAAATCGTTGTGCAAGCGGCCGCAGGCCGAACTGAAATGATTCTGACGCACGGCTGACGCAGAAGGAATCGGGGAATTCGATAGCGCAGGCAGCGGTTAGCCATGATTCGCCATGAAAAAGAGCCCGACAAAGCGGGCTCACGGGCGGGTTGAGGGTGGATTTACTCGACGGCTTTCACCATGTCTTCAATCACCTTTTTCGCGTCACCGAACACCATCATGGTTTTGTCCATGTAGAACAGTTCGTTGTCCAACCCGGCATACCCTGCGGCCATGGAACGCTTGTTGACGATGATGGTTTTGGCTTTGTAGGCTTCCAAAATCGGCATGCCGTAAATGGCGCTTCCTTTGGTGTGCGCCGCAGGGTTGACCACGTCATTGGCACCCAAGATGATGGCCACATCGGCCTGGCCAAACTCGCCGTTGATGTCTTCCATCTCGAACACTTGGTCATAGGGCACTTCGGCTTCGGCCAGCAACACATTCATGTGGCCGGGCATGCGACCCGCCACCGGGTGAATTGCGTATTTCACGGTGATGCCTTTGGCTGTGAGTTTCAACGCCAGTTCTTTCACCGCGTGTTGAGCGCGCGCCACCGCCAAACCGTAACCCGGAACGATGATCACGGTTTCAGCGTTGCCCAGCACAAAGGCAGCGTCGTCGGCGCTGCCGCTTTTGACAGGACGCGCTTCAGCTTTGCCGCCCACCGCCGCCGTGGCCTCACCACCGAAGCCGCCCAAAATCACGTTGAAGAACGAGCGGTTCATCGCCTTGCACATGATGTAGCTCAGGATGGCACCTGATGAGCCGACCAGCGAGCCCGCCACGATCAACATCGCGTTGTTCAAGCTGAAGCCGATGCCCGCGGCGGCCCAACCGGAGTAGCTGTTGAGCATGGACACCACCACAGGCATGTCGGCCCCGCCGATGGGGATGATGATGAGCACGCCCATCACAAAGGCCAGCGCCAACATTGCGAAAAACGCAGTCCAACTGCCGGTGAAGGTGAACACCAAACCCAAGCCCAGCATGGCCAAGCCCAGCACCAAGTTCAACTTGTGCTGACCTGCAAATTGGACTGGCGCGCCTTGAAACAATCGGAACTTGTACTTGCCGCTGAGCTTGCCAAACGCAATCACTGAGCCGCTGAAAGTGACGGCGCCGATGGCCGCGCCCAAGAACAGCTCCAAGCGATTGCCGCCTGGAATTTCCATGCCTTTGGCGACGATGCCAAACGCATAAGGCTCGGCCACGGCGGCCACCGCAATGAACACTGCCGCAAGGCCAATCATGCTGTGCATGAAAGCCACCAGCTCGGGCATCTTGGTCATTTCGACGCGCTGCGCCATCAGCGAGCCCACCGCACCGCCCACCACCAAAGCACCAATCACGTAGACCAATCCGCCGGTTCCCGTGACGCCCGCTTGGCTGCCCAGACGCACGATGAGCGCGGCGGTGGTGAGCACGGCAATCGCCATGCCGACCATGCCGAACAAGTTGCCACGTATCGACGTGGTCGGGTGGCTCAAGCCCTTCAGGGCTTGGATGAAGCAGATGCTGGCAACGAGATACAGCAGGGTGACGAGATTGAGGCTCATTGCTTTGCTCCCATCTTTGAGGCTGATGCCTCTGCGCTCACGGCCACGACTTTTTTCTCTTTCTTCTTGAACATTTCCAGCATGCGCCGCGTCACCAAAAACCCGCCAAACACATTCACCGCCGCCAGCGCCACTGCCAGCACGCCCATGGTTTGACCGAGCACGGTTTCAGTCAGCGCGGCGGCCAACATCGCCCCCACGATGACGATGGCTGAGATGGCATTGGTGACGGCCATCAGCGGCGTGTGCAGCGCGGGCGTGACCGTCCACACCACGTGGTAGCCCACGTAGATGGCGAGCACAAAGATGATGAGGTTGACGATGGTGGGAGAGACGGCGTCCATGGGAGGCTCCTGCGTGTGCTTTTATGGGATGGCTTCAATACGGTTCACTGGCTGCCGTTTGGCCTGAGGTGTCGAAGGTTTGCGAAGATTTGCGCAGGACTTCGATACCTCAGCCCGAACGGGGTTTTATGTGTGTTCTACCTAAAGCAAACAGCTCTGGGCACATGTCGGGGCGCTTGCATCTGGGCGCTTGGTTGCGCTCGGTTGCGCCTATTTGCGCTTGACTTCCCCGCCCTGCGTCATCAAGCAAGCGGCCACGATGTCGTCGTCCATGGGGACATTGAACGCACCCTCTTTCGTGATGACGAGCTTCAAAAAATCAAGCACGTTGCGGGCGTACAAAGCGCTGGCATCGGCCGCCACGAGTGAGGCCAAATTGGTTTCGCCGATCAAGGTCACACCGTGTTTGATGACGGTTTTATCGGCCTCGCTGAGCGGGCAATTGCCACCCACGCCTTCGGGCCCTTTGCCTGCCGCGATGTCCACAATCACCGAGCCCGGCTTCATGCTTTTCACCATGTCTTCGGTGATGAGCGTGGGCGCAGCGCGTCCCGGAATGAGCGCGGTGGAAATCACAATGTCAGCAGCAGCCACGCGCTTGGCGACCTCGGCTTTCTGGCGGTCCAACCAGCTTTGCGGCATGGGCTTGGCGTAGCCGCCGACACCGACGGCCGCTTCTTTTTCTTCAGGCGTGTCGTAGCTCACGTCAATGAATTTGCCGCCGAGTGACTCGACTTGTTCTTTCACGCTGGGCCGCACATCAGACGCTTCAATCACCGCGCCCAAACGCTTGGCGGTGGCGATGGCTTGCAAGCCCGCCACACCCACACCGAGAATGACCACGCGCGCGGCTTTCACCGTGCCGGCAGCCGTCATCAACATCGGGAAAAACCGTTGGTAAGCAGCCGCCGCCATCATCACGGCTTTGTAGCCCGCGATGTTGGCCTGCGATGACAGCACGTCCATGCTTTGCGCACGCGTGGTGCGCGGTGCGGCTTCCAGCGCAAAGCTGGTCAAACCTGCGCTGGCCATGCGCTGCAAGCCGTCACGATCAAATGGGTTGAGCATGCCAACCAAGGCCGAGCCCGATTTGAAATGAGGCATTTCTGCCTCGCTGGGCAGGCGCACTTTCAACACCAATTCGCAGCCAAATGCGCCTGCGGCATCGGTGATTTCTGCACCGGCCGCCACGTAAGCCGCGTCTGTCACGCTGGCCCCAACGCCCGCACCCGACTCAACCTTGATGGTGTGGCCTTGGGCCTTGAGTTTTTTGGCCGTCTCGGGCGTGAGTGCCACGCGCGCTTCGCCTGACGCTGTTTCCAGCGGAACCCCGATCAACATAAAAGCTTCCCCTCACAACGCAGCGCGTCTGATTGTTTTGGACAGTGTTTTGAACTCAGCGTTTTCAACTGTCGGGGAGCTTACACAAAGATCGCGGCTTCACACTTGGGAGCGGCACTGTGCGGCCGCTGTCCGGCACAAGACGTCAGCGCACTTGGCGGTTCACTCGCCAGCCCAAGGCCAGCAAGCCCATCGCGAACATCGCGTAAGTGGCGGGTTCAGGCACCGGGGTGATGGCTGCGACGCCCACACCCATGTCGGACAAGATGGCCAAGTCCATGTTCGACACGTTGTAGCGTGTGCCACGGTTGAACAAAACGCCGTTCATCAAGTCAGGAATCAAGTTCGCACCTGGCCCAGGCAAGTTGCCAAGGTGAAAGTTGTTGCCGTAGGTGATGGGCACGGGCGCGCCGTACAAGCTCATTGCACGCGCGCCATTGAAGAAGGTGTTGGTGCCGTTGTAGCTGACCAGGTCGTCCCAGGTGGAGCGGTAAGTGGCGGGCGGCGCGCCGGTGTTGGCGTCACCCCAGCCGTTGAAGCCGATGGCGTGACCAAACTCATGCAAAAACACCGACATCGCATCGGTGCGGTTGCTTGCCACGGCAGCGCTGCGCAGTGTGGGGTTGGGGTCGAACCACAGCTCGTTGGCGAGATAGTTCGGGTTGAAGGTGAGCACCACATCGGCGGCTGCACCATTCGGATCGATGCCGGTGCGCAGCTCGTAGGCCAAGCCTTGTTCGAAAATGTTGTAAGCGCCCGCGTTGCGAACCAGGCCTGAGGTGACTGACGCACCCGTGGCGCGCGGCGTGGTGGTGTTGATGTCGACCCGAACCGCCACGTTGGCCGAGCCTGTCAAAGACGAACCCCAAGTGGCCAACGCTGCGCCCACGTGGCTGTCAATGGCCGAATAAAGCGACGTGGCTTGGCCGAACGGGTCGTTGAAAGCGACGCTGTAAGTGATTGCTGCGTGTGCCCCAAAAGCAGGCACTGCCAACATGCTGACCATGGCGCATCGCAACGTGGCCTTGAATGACTTTGCGGGGGCAGAACAAGGCATGGTGCGCATGGGAATCTTTACTTCTTTGACAATGTCCAGGGCCGCGATTTGTGGCTTTCGTCACAGATCACGCGCATCAAAAAGTCTAAGCGGCGCACTGCTTCGACGCATCCCGCAGATCGGGGGTTGAATGCCATGACGCGAGCTCATTTCATAATCGTTGTATGAGTCGTCCGTGGAAACCCAGCGTCACCGTCGCCGCCATCATCAGCCGCACGGTTGACGGTGTTCAGCAGTTCTTGTTGGTGGAAGAACACACACCCGAGGGCTTGAAGTTGAACAACCCTGCCGGGCATTTAGACCCGGAAGAATCGCCGCAGCAAGGCGTGGTTCGCGAGACCCTTGAAGAGACTGCTTGCAGCTTCACGCCCGAGTGTTTGGTGGGCACTTATTTGTCGCGCTTTCAGCGCCCGGCCACGGGCGACGACGTGACCTATGTGCGCTTTGCGTTTGGCGGCGCGGTGGGGGCACCAGACCCAGCCCGCCAGCTCGACGGCGCTGTCGTGCGCACGCTGTGGATGACGCTGCCCGAGCTGCGCGCCAGCGCGCCACGCCACCGCAGCCCTTTGGTGCTGCGGTGCGTGGAGGACTTCTGCGCTGGCCGGCGCTATCCGCTGGAAGCGATCACGACCGACGCGTCAATTTATGCGCCGGAAGTGAAGCGCTGAACCGCGCGTTGGCTTTCTTTTGGGACTACTTCGCGGCAATCGCCGCAGCGCCTGCCATGGCGACGACTTCATCTTGCGACGCCATCACGCCTGACACACCGATGCCGCCGATGATCTTGCCGTCGAGCAAAATAGGCACGCCGCCTTGCAGCGGTGTTGCGGCGCGAACGCCCAAGATGCGCAAGCCCGCGCCGCCTGCGGCCAAGCCGTCTTCCAACGCTTTGCTGGGGCGGCGAAACGCCACTGCGGTGGTGGCTTTGCCGGTGGCGATGTCAACGCTGGCGGTTTGCGCTTCCAAGCGATGCAAGGCCACCAAGTGGCCGCCGTTGTCGACGATGGAAATCACTACTTGCCAGTTGTTTTTGACGGCCTCGGCTTCGGCCGCGGCCATGGCTTTGCGCGCTTGTTCCATGGTGATGGGCGCGCCGTAAGGGGCCGGTCCGGTTTGCGCGAAAGCGCTGGCGGCGATCAGCAAAGTGGATGCGGCGGCAAGGCGCGTTAGGGTGGTGAGGGTGGTGCGGATGGTGTTCATGTTGTTTGTCTCGGTCGTTGTCTGCGATGGTTGTTCAATGTCGATGTGCGCAGCGCCAAATCCTGCAACTGACGCTGCGTACAGTCTAAGAGCCCGCCCTGCAGGCGCGGCAGGGTCAACTAAAATTGGTTGATGAAACTTCAGCGCATCGTGGTGGGCCTGTCGGGCGGCGTGGACTCGGCTGTGACGGCGCATTTGCTCAAGCAGCAAGGCCACGAGGTGGTGGCCATTTTCATGAAGAACTGGGAGGACGATGACGGCTCCGAGTTCTGCGCGTCGAACATCGACTTCATCGATGCCGCTGCCGTGGCCGACGTGTTGGACATACAAATAGAACATGTCAACTTTGCGGCCGATTACAAAGACCGTGTATTCGCAGATTTCTTGCGCGAATACCGTGTCGGCCGCACGCCCAACCCCGACGTGTTGTGCAATGCCGAGATCAAATTCAAGGCGTTTTTAGATCACGCGATGCGCTTGGGCGCTGAAAAAATTGCCACCGGTCACTACGCGCGGGTTCGCGAAAAAGCGGGTGCGCATGAGTTACTGAAAGGCCTTGATCCGCTCAAAGACCAAAGCTATTTTTTGCACCGACTCAATCAGGCGCAACTCAGCAAAACACTGTTCCCGGTGGGCGAGTTGCCAAAAACCGAAGTGCGCCGCATCGCGGAAGACATCGGCCTGCCGAATGCCAAAAAGAAGGACAGCACCGGCATTTGCTTCATCGGCGAGCGGCCGTTTCGCGAGTTTTTGAACCGTTATTTGGCCAACACGCCGGGGCCGATAGAAGACGACCGGGGCCGCGTGATTGGCGAGCACGTGGGCTTGAGTTTTTACACCTTGGGCCAGCGCAAAGGCATAGGCATAGGCGGCTTGAGGGATGTGGGCGCAGCGCGCGGCGGCAATGAACACACGCCTTGGTTTGTGGCGCGCAAAGACATGGCGCGCAACACTTTGTATGCGGTGCAAGGGCACGACCACCCGTGGCTGTTGTCGAGTCAGCTCAGTGCGAGTGACGTGAGTTGGGTGGCTGGCCGCGCGCCGCAAGCGGGCTTGCTGGCGGCCAAATCGCGCTACCGCCAACAAGATGCTGCGGCTCATTTCAAGTCGGCCGATGCTGGCGCAGGTGCGGGTACAGGTGCGGACACAGATGCAGGTGCTTTCAACTTGAATTTCCCCAGCCCGCAATGGGCTGTGACGCCGGGTCAATCGGCGGTGGTGTACGACGGCGAAGTCTGTTTGGGTGGTGGCGTGATTCAGTGAGCTTGCGCTGCATTCCCCTTCCAACCTGACACCGGCAGCCGCACCCATCCTCCAACGACAGCACCGCCCAGGTTTCACTGATTCAGTGGACTGAGTGAGACGGTCAGGTGTGGCGGTCAAACATCGGCACGCGCTCAAGTGGCGAACGAAATCGCCGATACCTAACCGACTCAGTAGCGCATTCGCAGTTGACTTGTGCCGCCGGGTTTGATGCTGTCGTTGGTTCACCAACTTGCCCTAATGCCCTACTGCCCTACTGCCCCACTGCTCTACCGCCACAAAAGCCACTTTGCCTACCGTGCGCAGTCCGTCCACCACTCGCCTAGCCTGCGTCCATCATGTTGACAACGACCCCGCACTCGGCTGACGTCAGCGCAGCGCTGAACCCACCTGCGCGTAGCTGGCGCGGGTCACTCTCCGCGCGCATCGTTGCGCTGTTTTTAGGCTTGCTGCTCGTGTTGCAGTTGGCCAGCTTCACTGCCGTGCGAGCCAGCCTGAGCCACCACGCGCATGGCAGCTTGCCCGATCAATTGCTGGTCGGTGAACGGGTGCTCCAGCATTTGCTCTCACAGCGCGCGCAGCGGCTGTCCGAAGGTGCGCGTTTGCTGGCCAGCGACGCCGAATTTCGGCTCGCCTTGCGCTCCGACCAAACCCACGAATTGGCGGCCACATTGGCGACCCACGGCGCACGCATCGGAGCGTCTGAGGCCGCTTTGCTCGACACCGAATTCAAGCTGCGAGCCAGCACATCGGCCCAGCCCCGCGAGTTGTTGGCATTGCTGCAAAAGCTTGCCGAAAAGCAGTCTGACGACAACGCGTCCAGCGCGCTGACCTTGCTGAACGGGTTGCCGTTTCAGGCGGTTTTGGTGCCAGTGAAAGCGCCCACCACCGTGGCCTGGATCATCATGGCGCTGCCCCTAGACCAAGGCTTGGCAGACGAGATGCGCGCACTGTCCGCGCTCAACTTGACGCTGTTGACCCGGGCCATGTCAAACCAGCCGTGGGTTGCCGCTTTGAGTGGACTGTCATCAAGCGCCACGTCGGCCTTGGCATCAGAGCGCTGGACGCACACCATGACCAGCTCGCGCATGAACTCGATCAGCACCCAAGGCCATGAGCTGGGCGTGCGCGCAACGTGGCTCAGCCGCAGCGCCACCATCGTTGACGGCCCTGCGGTGTTGGCGCTCATGTCGCTTTCGGTGGATGACGCCGTGCGCTTGCCGCAGGATTTGCAGGTGGCCTTGTTGGTGATCACCAGTTTGGGATTGTTGATTTTCGGATTCAGCAGTTGGTTCACGGCGCGCTGGGTCACGCGGCCGCTGAGATTTTTGTCCAGCGCAGCCGACCGTTTGGGCGCGGGCGACTACGCCACGCCGCTGCCCGAATCGAAACGAGCCGATGAGATCGGCCACCTGTCGCAAGCCTTCGAGCGCATGCGCGTGAACGTGGCCACGCAGCAAGAAGAAATTTTGAAACTCGCGTATTGGGACAGCCTCAGCGGCTTGCCCAACCGCACCCAGTTTCGCGACGCGGTGCGTGAGGCCGTGGCGCAAGCCGCGCTGTTGAACGCCAGCGGGCAAACTGTCAACTCGGTCGCCGTGATCATGCTCGACCTCGACCGCTTCAAGCATGTGAACGACGTGCTCGGCTACCGTTTTGGTGACTTGCTGCTCTGTGCCGTGGCAGACCGTTTGAGCCAAACCTCGGTGCGCGGCGATGACTTGGTCGCGCGTTTGGGTGGCGATGAATTTGCGGTGCTGCTGCGTCGCGGCAACGGCGAACTGGCCGCTTCGGTGGCGCAGCGCATCGAACACAGCTTCACCGCGCCGTTGATTCTGGAAGAACACAAAGTTGACATGGGCGCGGGCATCGGCATGGCCTGCTGGCCCGACCACGCCGTTGATGCCGACACCTTGCTCAGCCGTGCCGAAGTGGCCATGTACGCCGCCAAGCGACGTGGCAATGGCGCGCTGATGTACGAGCACAGCATCGACGCGGGCAGCGCGCAAACGCTGTCGCTGCTGACCGAGTTGCGCCAAGCGGTGCTGCAAAACGAGCTGCGGCTCTACTTGCAACCCAAGTTGTCGCTCGACAGTGGCGCGGTGGTGGGTGCCGAGGCTTTGGTGCGTTGGCAACACCCGCAGCGCGGCTTGGTGCCGCCGATGCAGTTCATTCCCTTTGCCGAGCAAACGGGCTTCATTCGTCAGATGACGATTTGGGTGTTTGAGGAGGCCGCGCGCCAATGGAAGCTATTGCACGACGACGGCCTGCGCTTGGTGCTGTCGGTCAATTTGTCAACGCGCGACTTGCTGGACACCGAGCTGCCGCAAAAGTTTGAAGCCTTGCTCATCAAGCACCGCGTTCCCGCTGAAGCCTTCTGTTTAGAGATCACCGAAAGCGCCATCATGGACGACCCGCATCGCGCACTTGGCACGCTGAACGGCCTGAGCGCCTTGGGCTTCAAGTTGTCCATCGACGACTTCGGCACTGGCTATTCGTCGCTGGCGTACTTGAAAAAGCTGCCGGTTGATGAACTCAAGATCGACCAGTCTTTCGTGCGCAACATGGAGACCGACAGCGACGACGCCAAGATCGTCAAATCAACCATCGACCTGGCGCACAACCTGGGCCTGTGCGTGGTGGCCGAGGGCGTAGAAAACGCACAGGTGTGGGACATGCTGCGCGAGCTGGACTGCGACCTCGCCCAAGGCTTTCACATGGGCAAGCCCATGCCTGTCGAAGCCTTCGCGGCATGGAGCGCGGGATTGCTGGCGCAGCAGCGTCCGAAAGGCACGAACGCCGCTTTGCTGTTGCACTGAGGCAAGCAGGCAAAGAGGTAAGACGGCGCGTTTAGCATCAAGGCTCATCCTTGAGGCCCAACCGCATGACCGCCAATCAAATAACTTTGCGCCCCGCTGTGGCCGCCGACTTCGATGCGTGGCTGCCGCTGTGGCGTGCCTATCAGGCGTTTTACGAATCGGACATTCCGCACGCCACTACCTTGGTGACCTGGCAGCGCGTGTTGGACGCCGACGAGCCCATTTGGGCGGCCCTGGCGTGGGACGGCGAACGTGCGGTGGGCATGACGCACTGGATTTTTCAGCGCTCGTGTTGGACGGTGGAGCACACCTGTTATTTGCAGGATTTGTTTGTGGTGCCCGACCTGCGCGGCAGCGGTTTGGGGCGGCGCTTGATTGAGCATGTGGGCGCACAAGCGCGCGCTGCGGGCAGCACCGCCGTTCAATGGATGACGCATGAGACCAACACCACCGCGCGCTTGCTGTACGACCGCATTGCGGTACGCACCGGGCATCTTCAATACAAGCAAAAACTCGGCTGACAGCGTCAGAGCCAAGCCCAGTCCATGTCGAGCCACCAAGCCACGATCGAATGGCACCGTCACGGCGATGTCTTCACCGACAACCGCTACAGCCGCCGCCACGCCATGACGTTTGACGGCGGCGCGGTGTGGGCGGGCTCATCGTCGCCGCAGGTGGTGGCCGAGCCCATGTCTGACGCATCAGCGGTAGACCCGGAAGAGAGCTTCGTTGCCTCACTTTCAAGCTGCCACATGCTGTGGTTTTTGGACATTGCGCGGCGCGCGGGTTGGCTGGTTAACAGCTACCGCGATGCGGCCGTGGGCGTCATGGCGCGCAACGCGCAAGGCCACCTGGCGATGACGCTGGTGACGCTGCACCCCGAGGTTGAATTTGGCGGCGACAAGCAACCCGATGTGGTCGAATTGCAGCGCTTGCACCACCAAGCGCACGCCGATTGCTTCATCGCCAACTCCGTCAAAACCGAGGTTCGCTGCGTGCCTGTGCTGACTTCAACATCCTGACCTGACCTGACCTGACCTCCCATCCCAGCCCAGCCCAACCGCAATACACCCATCACATGTACCTGCCGTCTCACTTTGAAGAATCTCGCCCCGAGGTGTTGCACACGCTGCTGCGCGACCACCCCTTGAAATACTCAGGGCACCGTGACGCTGAACGAGCTGAACGGGATGAGCGGTCGCGCGCTCACCTCGTAATGATTGACGAGGCAAAGATCGGCTTGACCGACTTCGCAGCAGCGCCATTGCGGCTGATGCGGCCCTCCCGCAGCGCCCGCACATCCGGAATGCGGCCGTCGAGACTCAGGCCAAGGCAATTCTTCGCAGGTTCGCGATCAAAAGACGTTCCCAAATCGTTCGACCATAACGATATGACCGGAAACCTCTTGCCTTGCCCAAGCCTAAAAAAGCGTTGCTGACAACGCGCCGCGGCCCTACGCGCCCATCCCTGTAATCAAGAACTTCTTCCAACCGTACTTGGACGCGATTGAGGGAGGCGCATTCAATATTCAGCAAACTTTGGAGGGCTTGGAGCTTCACGGGAGCAGCTATTTTTCGTACGACGGCAACGGTGAAGTCATCGGCGGCTACTGGAGCGCGCAAGAAGCGGTGGTAGTCCCACTCTCTGTGCTCCTGCTGTTTTCATTCTTACTATTCGGCCTCTTCTCAGTTGCAATTCACACCCTCGCAGGCCGTCGTGGTCTGTGGGTTGCGTTTGCGACGCTTGCGCTTCCGGGGCTGCTGTCGATCGCCGGGCTCTGGCCGAACTTGCAATGGTTGCCCCAGGCCTACCACGTCGGTTCCGGCTCGCTGGGGAGCCCGTGGGGCATGTTTGTCTTGCTTGCGATTGCTCTAAGCACTGGATGGACGTTAGTTGTTCTCGCAACCAAGGTGTTCGATCTCGGCGATCAATTCCGCCACGGATATGACCAGTTCTGGTACGCGATGGCAATCTCAGCAGGGCTGTTTTTCGTCGCAGACATGGACGCGACGGAGAGCCGAGATCAGCTGAGTGAAAGCGTTTCCAATTCTCAAGCCGCCAGCGCCTACCTTCTGCAGCAAGTTCGTCGTCTTGAGTCCGATTGCGAAACAGGCCAAATCAAGCTGCCATTGGCTTGCCACTGGGCGCTGAGGACGCAGAATTCCTTGTCTCAGTTCGCACACTACGGAGCCAAGCTCTATTGGCAACTCGGGCCAGAAGATATGAATACCTTGTACAGCGACGATCGCTCGACAGAGGGTTTCGTCGCAGCGCAGGCGCTGCGACAGCAACTCCACCAGTACAACTTGATCCGGTGCCCCGTCGTCAGTCTTGCCCCTGGTATCCGGCAGCCTTCCCCAGCATCAAGGCATTGCCAAACTCCGCCGCCAACTTTCTGCACGGCCTTCCCAAATACGCCGCTCAAAGGGGTTAGTCCCCGTTACGGGCCATATGGCACCGTCGCCATTGCGAACGAATGCGTGGTTCCAACCTTGGTTTCACTGAAAATAAAACAAGCCCGCTTAGCTTCAGACGCTGCGGCAAACGCCAGGATGCGCCACATTCGCTGGGTATTCTTTTTGTGGATCGCTTTGGTTGCAGGCGGCAAGGTGGCCAATGCATCCATTCGTATGTCTCAAGCAATTCGACAGCAAGTAGAGAACAACAAGGCAGCACCAACCAATGCCACATCGAGCGCATTACCAAGTCGCCGAGCGCGAGCGCTTCGACGACTTGCAAAGGCTAGGCAGAGACATCCAACCGGGCCAAGACCGCCACGGCTCGGGGATCTTGGACGAAAAGGACGAAAGGCAAGGTGCGACGAAGCATCGACGCCTTGATCGAATCTGAGGTACGGCACAGAAGGCTTACGCGTCAACCTTCGTGCGAGCCAGTTTTCACCGTTCGGCAGTAAGCGTTATTGCCGGACACAAATGATGGAATGTCCTGAGGAGGATTTTTATGGCTCAGTTTGTGATCGTGGTCGGCGACAAAACCAGCCATGGTGGCATCGTGATAAGCGGAACCCCAACGACCGATATTGACGGCAAGCCCGTCGCGCGGGTCGGTGACAAAGTCACGTGCCCCTGCCGTGGACATGGCGGAATTACGGTGATCGTCTCTGGAGATCCAACTTGCATCGTTAACGGCCGCGCTGTTGCGCGCCATGGCGACAAGACCGCTTGCGGGGCCACGCTGCTCTCCTCGCAAATGCTAACTTCGGTGCAGACCGGTGGCAGCGGCACGAGCGGGCTTGGAACGGCGCTTTCGTCAACGATGAGCGCCCGTCCCAATGCAACCGGATCAATCGCTAAGGCGGCGGCGTTTCCTTTCGACGAGCAAGTGAAACTGGCATTAGCAGGAGATCAAGTCGTTCTTATTGGCTTGCCCTGGTTCATCAAAACGGCCGATGGACGTGTCTTCAAGGGCCGCTTGGATGGAAGTGGTCAGCTCCCACGCATCGACACGCCTGCTGAAGATAAATACGAGGTGTTATGGGGTGACGAAGCACTGAATGTTTCCGAAGGCAGCGTATGACTCAGCTTCGGCAGAAGGCCACCATCACGACGAACAAAACACCGGGCTCAATTTGCTCAGTGACCGTATCGGCAGTGAAGTTCGCCGTGTTGTGGGCTGCGTATCCGAGTGGGCATCCTTATAAAGATCTAAAGACCGGGGAAACGCCGCCTGGATTTGAAAATCAATGCGCCATCAAGGTCAGCGGAGCCTTGCACACCGCTGGCGTGGAGATGAAGTCGTTCAAGGGTGCCAGCGTCACCATGAACGGAAAGAAGACCGCCATCCGCGCTTCCGACTTGTCCGCCTGGTTGAAACTCCAATCGTTTTGTGGCTTGCCCGCGAAGCCGGAATCAATCAGCGGAATGGACTGGCAAGCCAAGATCAAAGGGCGCACAGGAATCGTGTACTTTGAAGACTACTGGGCCCGTCCAGGCGAGACGAAGAATCCCACAGGCGATCACATTGACTTGTGGAACGGCGCCGCGCTCACGCCCAACGCAGCCAACCGCGCCCGTAGCCTTGGAATCAACAGTGTTCAGTGGCTTCCGTGGCCGTTCGATAGTCTTAACTTCAGCGACCTGGCAAACAGCAAACAAATTCTGTTCTGGGAGGTCAAGTGAAGTTAACGCGTGGCGGTTCTTGGAGTTTGATTCTGGTCGTTCTCCTAGCTTGCGCGGGTGGCTACGCCGTTCGCTTGCGCGCAGAGAACCATGCGCTGCTTACGCGGCTTCCGGTGCAGGCAGAGGTGGACTTCTCTGCGATGGTGATCGTCACGCGGCCGGTCGCTCCGGCGACCTCCGGAGCACCTCGAATCAAGGCATGGGAGCGCTGCGCGCTGGGCGCAGCACGCTGCCTACAACGTCCGCGATCTGTGGAGGCGCGCTGTCAAGCAGGGGTTGTGGAGATCAACGAAGCTGACTGGTCAGCATTGCAACGCATTCCCGCCGAAGACTTGGCAGGAGTTGAGCATCCGAGTTCGTATCAATCGATGAAGCTGTGCGATCAATAGAACCGGTTTTCCGAATGCTCAGCGACGACATCAAAAGTACAAGACGCCCAACTTCAAGTCCACGCTTAGTTCCGCTGGTTTCCCCAGGGGAGGGTTTTCTTTTTTCCGCAGTGCCCGACATCGGCAACAGAAAGCGCGCCTAAAAAAATCGAGCAAGCCGAAGACTTTTCGTTGCCTCACTTTCAAGCTGCCACATGCTGTGGCTTTTGGACATTGCGCGGCGCGCGGGTTGGCTGGTTAACAGCTACCGCGATGCGGCCGTGGGCGTGATGGCACGCGATGCGCAAGGCCA
>JANYJJ010000176.1 GCA_025358485.1 Burkholderiales bacterium
CGCCACGGCGACCTTGCTGGCAGCGCACGGCGGTGTGCTGAATGACGGGTCTTTGATCGCACTGCGATTGCTCGCCGGCCTCAGCAGCGCGTTGGTGTTTGTGGCAGGCGGTTTGATGGCGGCGCGGCTGGGCGCGGGGCAAGCCAACGCGGGTTTGGTGCTGGGCATTTATTACGGCGGCACTGGCGTAGGCATCATCGCGTCAACACTCTTGGTGCCGCCTTTGGCAGCGCGCGCGGTGGCTCATGCGTGGCAAGGCGCGTGGTGGGGTTTGGCGGTGGCGGCACTGCTGGCCACGCTGCTCACGGCGTGGGCCACGCGTTGGCAAACTGAGCCACCACCCACCGCTGTCGGCCAGACTGAGCATTTCCAATGGAGCGCGTTCGCCTTCGGCTTGGCCAGCTACTTCATGTTCGGCTTGGGCTACATCGGCTACATGACTTTTACCGTCACGCTGCTGCGCGAACAAGGCCTGAGCACGGCCTTGGTCAACGCTTACTTTTGTGTGTTGGGTGCCGGTGTGATGGCGTCGCCTTGGCTGTGGGCGCGTTTGCTGCAACGGCACCGTGGCGGCGTGCCACTGATGGTGTTGAACGCGCTGTTGGCACTGGCCACGGTGTTGCCGGTGTTGAGCACGCACGCGGCGGTGGTGTTTATTTCAGGCGCTTTGTTTGGGTGCGTGTTTTTGTCGGTGGTCGCGTCCACCACAGCCTTGGTGCGTCACAACCTGCCAACCAGCGCTTGGTCGGCTGGCATCTCGGCATTCACCGTGGTGTTCGCGGCAGGGCAAATCGTGGGGCCCAGCGCAGTCGGTTGGTTGGCCGATGGCAGTGGCGGGTTGCGCATCGGCCTGGCTTGCTCAGCGGCGGTGTTGGCATTGGGATCGCTTTTGGCGTGGTGGCAAAAGCCGCTCACGCGCACTTGAGGCCGCATCAAGCCAGCTTCAAAAACATTCGCATGCGTTCAAGCTCGGCCTCCAACTCGCGCTTGAAAGCCGCTTCGCGCGGTGCCTTGCCCGCCACATAACCCAGCTCGGCTTGCAAGCGTCCGTCTGCCACCGACACATTGCCCCAACCGATGACCTGATCGCGCCACAACAGCGGCAATGCGTAGTAACCGCGCACCCGCTTGGGCGCGGGCGTGTAGGCCTCAAAACGGTAAGCCCAGGCCCACAGCAACTCAAAGCGTCGGCGGTCCCAGACCACCGGATCGAAGGGGGCCAACAGCCGCACCACGTCGGGCACTTCGTGCCGCTTGGCCATGGGGTTTTCGGCCTCAGGCCACAGCCAATTCACACCGTCCACTTCGGCGCTCGGCAAGCGCTGCGTAGCGCGCTGCAGCGCGTCGCGACGCAGGTGAGCCCATTGCGGCGCGCCGCCGCGAAGATGGTTCACCAACTCGGCCAATGAGCGTGCGGGCAAGGGTGCATACAGGCGCACGATCACATCCACCAAGGCATCCATCGCGGCGCTGGCATGCACGTCCGTCACGGCTGCCTGACGCGCTGCGTGACGCGCCACCCGACGCGCCGCCTGTCTTACCGAATACACGCGCGTCCCCGATTCACGCCGTGCAACGCGCAGCAGGCCTCGGTAGTGCATGCCGTCAAGCAATTGCGTGCTGGCATTGGTCGACCCGCCAAACCAGTTTTTGACCTTGCCGTGCGCGAAATGCGCGTCCACTTCGCGCGGATGCACCTCACCACGTTTGCGCACAAAAGCCAGCACGTCATGCGCTCTGGCCCAGGTGGATGGGGGCCACACGGTGCGCGGCGTGCGCGGGTGCATCAAGTTGTGCGTCTCCCTCGGCAAGTAGCCGTAGTTGACGAAGAAATCTTCTTCAATGCTCAGCTGGTTGTAGCGCCTTTCCAAGTCACCGGCGCAGTAGTTCTTGACGCGGTGGCGCAGCATCAAGTCTTGCGCGCGGGCTGGTGCGCGTATCGGATCGGCTTGCACAAAGCCCAAGCGTTTGATGGCGGCAGGCAGCGTGGTTGGCGCGAACAGTGAACGGCTCACGGCGTAACGGCGCAGATGATCGGAATTCACGGTAAGAGTCATGCAAAGTTCCATAAGCAGGTCGCTCAGGTGTCGCAGTGTGACTGCGAATTTGGCGATACTTTGTGGCTCGTTCAACGTCCACTTTTGGAGCCTGTATGAAACTCACTAGTCTTGCGCGCCGCGCCCTTGGTGCGCTCATGTTTCTCGCGGCCGCTTCGGCGCACAGCGGCGAGCTTTTTGCCGACAGCCTGAAATCCACCGCGCTCGGCCGCGATTTGAAATTCACCATTTACTTGCCCGATGGCTACAAAGATTCAACGCAAAAATTCCCTGTCGTCTACCTGCTGCACGGTGCCAGCGGCGACGAAGTGGAATGGGCTCGCAAGGGCGGCGCGGTTGAAACATTCGATGGCCTCATCAAGCGCGGCTTGATCCGCCCCAGCATCGCCGTCATGCCTACCGCAGGCTCCACTTGGTGGGCCGACGGTGCGGCCGAAAAAGTTGAAACTGCGCTGATGACCGAGCTGCTGCCTTATGTGGAAGGCAAATACAAAGCGAGCACCGAGCGCAAAGGCCGCGCCGTGGCCGGCCTGTCGATGGGCGGCTACGGCGCCTTGAATTTGTCGCTGCGTTTCCCATCAAAGTTCTGCGCGGCCGGCATCATCAGCCCCGCCATTTACGACCCGCTGCCGCCCGAAGCATCGGCTGCGCGCAGAGCCACGCAGTTTGTGCACGACGGCAAGTTTGATCCTGACACTTGGAAAGCGTTGAACTACCCCGCCCATCTCGACAAATACACCGCAGGCACCGCCCGCGTGCCGATGTGGATCGTTTCTGGCGGCCACGACTATTTGGGCATCGCGCTTATGTCAGCCCAACTGCATTCACGCATGATGAAGATTCAGCCCAAGCAAGCCGAGCTGCGCATCATCGACGGCGACCACGAGTGGATGGTGTTCCGCGATGCCTTGCCAGATGCGCTGCTTTATGTGGACAAGCAGTGCGCGGCGGGCGGCTGAAGTTCGCGCGGCGTGTCGTTCAGTCTTGACTCTCAAGCGAGGGTCTGAACGAGGCTGCCACCTTCCGCGGCGCTCCACCGCACCTGAGCCACGCTGCCGTTGATCGGTTCAAACAACGCCACTGAGTCAGCTCGGTCAGCGAGTAAGCAATCGACGGTTCCTTTTGGAAATCAGTCCATTTCGGTTGCCACTTTTCCGATTGCCACTTTTCCGATAGCCACTGCATCACTGAAGCACCTTTCGGCGTTCCCAGAACCGCCAGCGCACCGCGTGTCAGCGCGTCGTTCTGTGCCGGTGCCAAGTCCATCAAGCAAGGCCCATGCGTTGTGGCCCAACCCAGGCGCAGCGTGATCGGCAACATCAGCGTGCAGGTGAGGAATATTGCGGTTCTAGCGCGGGTGAAGACGAGGCTCCACGCCGGAGCTGGGAGCAGTGACGGCGATGCGCGAGCCGACTTTCAGCGGCGAGGGGTACAGCGGAAAAGTGGTGTGTTGCATGTTCGAGGTTGGTTGTCCAAAAAGCTTTTTGGCCCCGGATCAGCGCAGCAATTCCATGCTCAACCGCTTGGCAGCTTTGGCGTCAAACGTCACTACTTTCGCATTGCGCAGCTCGGCCAGGCTGACGATCAAGCAATCGTGCAAATCGACGCCGCCCTCGCTGAAGCGAACCAAGGCTTTGCGAACGGCAGGCGCTTCCTGCACTTCGAGTTCAGCGGTGTCGAGCAAGTCGGTCAGCAACTCGGTAACCAAAGTGTTGTCGGCCGCATACCGGCTCTGCATCACCCAAACCGTTTCCATCAACACGACCAAACTGATGAAACCGCGCTTGGACGCGCTGAGCTCCCTCTCTATGAACCGGGTTGCGGACGCAGATTGTTTGGCGTCATCTTGGGCGCAGTAACGCACCAAAACATTGGTGTCGAGGGCCCATGCTGAAGTCGCCATCAACGCAAACCGATCCGCTTGCGCTGCTCGGCAATGGCCGCGTTCATGTCGTCTACAGACACTGGCGATGCGGGCTTGGCCAGACGACCCTTCAAGCGGCGAATGTCACCGGCGGGTGGCAACAGTCGGACGCCTTCGCCGTCCATCACGAAGCGCAACACCGAGCCTTGAACCAAGCCGAGCCGCTCGCGCACATCACCCGGAATCACGACTTGGCCTTTGCTGGACATGGTGGCGGAGAGTTCGTTTTTCATCACAAGTCTCATCGAACAACTTTGGTAAGGCAGTATGCCTTACTCATGCTCAATACAAAGGGAACAACTTCAACTGACGGGCGTAAAAAAGGCGACCGAAGCCGCCTTGTTCTGAGCGACAAAAATCGCCGTCTTACTTCAACCCAGCCGCCGCACGCAGCGCCGCCGCGCGGTCGGTGCGCTCCCACGAAAACTCTGGCTCGTTGCGGCCGAAGTGACCGTATGCCGCTGTCTTCTCATAGATGGGGCGCAACAGGTCGAGCATCTGGATGATGCCTTTCGGGCGCAGGTCGAAGTGCGCATTCACCAAGGCGGCGATTTTGTCGTCGCTGATGACGCCGGTGCCTTCGGTGTAGACGGTGACGTTCATCGGGCGGGCGACGCCGATGGCATAAGCGACTTGAATTTGGCACTGACGCGCCAAGCCTGCGGCCACGATGTTTTTCGCCACATAGCGCGCTGCGTAAGCGGCTGAGCGGTCCACCTTGGTGGGGTCTTTGCCGCTGAACGCGCCGCCGCCGTGTGGGCAGGCACCGCCGTAGGTGTCAACGATGATCTTGCGACCCGTCAAACCGCAGTCGCCCTGTGGGCCGCCAATGACGAAGCGGCCTGTGGGGTTGATGAGGAACTTGGTGTCTTTCAACATCTCTGCCGGCAGCACCGGACGAATGATGTTTTCAATCACGCTGTCGATGAAGCTTTGCTTCATCTTTTTTGGCGACTCGCTTTGATCGGGGTCGTGCTGCGTTGACAACACCA
This sequence comes from Burkholderiales bacterium, assembly GCA_025358485.1. Lineage (GTDB taxonomy): Bacteria > Pseudomonadota > Gammaproteobacteria > Burkholderiales > Burkholderiaceae_C > JANYJJ01. Next base: position 4,974 of record JANYJJ010000176.1, read on the forward strand.
CGGTGTCGATGCTGTGCGGTTTGCCGTCCACATAACGCATCGTCACTTGGCTTTTCGCGTCGGGCCGCAGGAACGGCAAGCGGCCGTCTTTGCGCAATTGGGCTTGGCGTTCGACCAAACGGTGCGCGTAATAAATCGGCGCGGGCATCAGCTCGGGCGTTTCGTTGCAGGCGTAGCCAAACATCAGGCCTTGGTCACCGGCGCCAGTGTTCAACACGTCGTCGCTGGCTTGATCGACGCCTTGCGCGATGTCGTTGCTTTGCTTGTCGTAGGCCACCAACACCGCACAGCCTTTGTAGTCAATGCCGTAGTCGGTGTTGTCGTAGCCAATGCGCTTGATGGTGTCGCGCGCCACCTGGATGTAGTCGACGTGCGCATTGGTGGTGATCTCACCAGCCAACACCACCAAACCTGTGTTGCACAGGGTTTCAGCCGCCACGCGTGAGAGCGGGTCTTGCTTGAAAATGGCGTCAAGAATGGCGTCGGAAATCTGATCGGCAACCTTGTCTGGGTGGCCTTCAGAAACGGATTCGGAAGTGAATAAAAAGTCGTTCGACACGCTAAAACTCCAATGTAAGTTGAGACAGGTTGCACACTGCGCTGCCGACCTGACCCCTTGGAGGAGCGGCGAACGCTTTAGCAGAATTTGTTTGAGCTTTCGCCCTGCAAAATGCGCGTTTTAAGAACACACACTCCGCGTCGCCCCGCAAGTAGTTCATAACTCGGCGACCCACTAAGTATAAGAACCATGTTGACCCTGTTCAAATTCCTGTCCCGTTGCCCGCTGTGGATTCTTCACGGCATGGGGTGGGTGGTTGGCTGGGTCAGCTATTTGTTTTCGGCTTCTTACCGGAAAAGGTTTAGGGCCAATGTGGCGCAAGCGGGTGTGTCGTCCAGCACATCGCAAGCCGCCGTTGCTCACGCGGGTCGCATGCTGATGGAGCTGCCGTATCTGTGGATGCGGCCCACTGGCCCTGGCGCTCAACTTCCACTTTTGTGGGAAGGCCAAGGCCTGATCGAAGCGGCGCATGCGCAAGGCAAAGGCGTGGTGCTCATGACACCGCACATGGGCTGCTTTGAAGTCACCGCGCAAGGTTATGCACAGCGCTTCGCGCAAGCTCTGGCGCCCATCACGGTGCTGTACCGACCAGCGCGCAAAGCTTGGTTGAGACCGCTGGTGGACACCTCGCGCGAGCGGCCCGGCTTGTTTGCCGTGCCTGCCAATTTGTCGGGCGTGCGGCTGATGATCCGTGCGCTGCGGCGCGGCGAAACGGTGGGCCTCTTGCCCGACCAAGTGCCGCCCTCTGGCATGGGCGTGTGGGCCCCGTTTTTTGGCAAACCGGCCTACACCATGACGCTGGCCGCGCGCTTGGTTCAACAGACCGGCGCGGTGCCGCTGCTGATTTGGGGCGAGCGTTTGCCGTGGGGGCGTGGCTACACGATTCGCGTATCAGCTTTCATTGAGCCGATACCGCCGCCCACCGCAACGTCTGAGCAGGCCGCAGACGTCATCAACCGCGCCATGGAGCGTTTGATACAGCAGTGCCCGCAGCAGTATTTGTGGAGCTATGACCGCTACAAGACGGCACCCGCGATTGCGGCAGAAGCTGCTGCAGAAACGGCGGCAGAAACCGCGGCAGAAAACGCCGCTGAAACCGCGGCAGAAAGTTCTGTGCCGGCGGCAGACAAAGGCTGACCGCGTGGCGTCTCGATTCCTTCTGGCAATGCTGTGGCTGACGCATTGGTTGCCATTGCCGCTGCTGGCGGCCTTCGGTCGCACGCTGGGGCGGGCGTTGCATGCCTTCGCAAAGTCGCGCCGCTTGGTGGCGCTGCGCAATGTCGAGCTGTGCTTTCCAGAGCAAAGTCTTGAGCAGCGTCAAGCGCTGGTGCGTGAGCACTTCCAGTGGCTGGGCCGCAGCATCATCGAGCGCGGTTTGCTTTGGTACGCACCGCTTGAACGCTTAAAGCGCCTCATTCATGTGGAAGGCAATGTGACGCTGGCCGAGCACAGCACCCAACCGGTGATGTGGTTGGTGCCGCACTTCATGGGCCTGGACGTTGCGGGTGCGGCCACGCAGCTGTTTCAAAAGCAACAAGTCGGCTCCATTTATCAAGAACAAAGTGATGCCGTGATGGACGCTGCCATGCGCGCGGGCCGCTTGCGCTTCAAGCAAGGGGAGGTCTTTGCGCGCAGCGATTCAGCCAAGCCACTGATACGCGCCATCAAACGAGGCTACGCATTTTTCAATTTGCCCGACATGGACTTCGGCGCACGCGACGCCGCCTTTGTCCCTTTTTTCGGCGTGCCGGCCGCCACGCTGCTGGCCCCGTCGCGCATGGCCCGCGCGCTGGGCATGGTGGTGCAACCGGTGGTGGCGCAAATGCTGCCCGGCGGCGAGGGCTATCGCGTTCGATTTTTAGAACCGTGGACTCACTTCCCCACCGCCGATGCGATGGCCGACACCACCGCCATGAACCGCTGGATAGAAACCGAAATCCGCGCGAACCCGGCGCAGTACCTGTGGGTACACAAACGCTTCAAGACGCGGCCCGAGGGTGAGGCGTCGCTCTATTGAGTTTCCTGAGCTTGAGTTTTGGTTCGCGTGATGACGCACCGCGGACGCACCGCGGACGCGCCGCGATAATCGACAGATGAAATTGCGCTTCATCAAAATGCAAGGCGCGGGCAACGACTTCGTTGTGCTCGACGCCACGCGTGCGCCCCTCGCTTTGAGCACCGCTCAATTTCAGCGTTTGGGTGACCGCCGCTTTGGTGTGGGAGCCGACCAAATTTTGGTGGTTGAACGCAGCCTCACCGAAGGCATCGACTTTCGTTACCGCATCTTCAACAACAGCGGCGAAGAGGTTGAACATTGCGGCAATGGCGCGCGCTGTTTTGTGCACTTCGTTCGCGACCGTGGGCTGACAACCAAGACGCATCTCATCGTCGAAACCGTCAACAACGTGTTGGAGTTGCAACTGCAAGCCGATGGCGGCGTGACGGTGGACATGAATGCGCCGATGTTTGATTTGGCCGATGTGCCTTTTGACGCTTTGGGTTTGACCTCGCGCCGCGTCGGCGACTTTGAAGTCTGGCCGCTGGAACTTGACGACGGCGTCGCAGAACTCGCCGTGTTGTCGATGGGCAACCCGCACGCGGTGCAGATCGTGGCCGACGTCGACACCGCGCCCGTGCTCACGCAAGGCCCGCTGATTCAACAACACGCCCGTTTTGCCAAGGGAGTGAACGTGGGTTTCATGCAAATCGTGAATCGCAGCCACATCCGTCTGCGCGTGTTCGAACGCGGTGCGGGTGAGACGCTGGCCTGCGGCACTGGCGCTTGTGCGGCCGTGGTGGCGGGCGTGTACATGGGTTTGCTGGACGCCCGCGTGCAAGTGGATGCGCGCGGAGGTCAATTGACTGTTGAATGGGACACAAATGAGAACGGGGCAGCGTCGTCGGTGCTGATGACGGGCCCTGCTGTGAAAGTTTTTGAAGGGGAAATTGAACTGTGAACAACAACTCAGGTAGGTCGGGGGTGCAGGGCATCACCGAAGAAGACATTGCCAATTACCTGGCCAACACACCGGCGTTTTTTGAGCGCCACGCCGAGCTGCTGAGCGCGGTGCAGCTCACCAGCCCGCACGGCATGCGCGCGGTGTCGCTGCAGGAACGGCAAATGGAAATGCTGCGCGAAAAACTCAAAGCCATGGAACACAAGGTGATGGAGATGATTCGCCATGGTCAAGAAAACGTGGCCATTGCCGACAAGCTGCACCGCGTCACACGCGCCGTCTTGCTCACCACCGACGCAGCCCAATTGCCCGATGTTGTGGTCAATGAATTGGCGCATCAGTTTTTGATTCCGCAGGCCGGGATACGCGTGTGGGGTGCCGTCAGCGACTTTGATGGCGCATCGTTTGCAGCCGCTGTCAGCGACGATGCCGTGGCCTTTGCCAGCAGCCTGGTGTTGCCATTTTGCGGTGCCAATGCAGGCTTTGAAGCGTCAAGTTGGCTGGAAGACCCGAGCGCAGTGGCGTCGATCGCGCTCATCCCGCTGCGTCACACCGTGGGCGCGAGCGAGAGCTCCAATTGCTTCGGCATGTTGGTGTTGGCGTCCCCCGATCCAACGCGCTTCAGCGCCGACATGGGCACTGAATTTTTGATGCGCATTGGTGACATCGCCAGCGCCAGTTTGAGCCGCTTGTTGCCGATGGCCGCCGCACATTAGGCCGTTGTCATGGAGCGCGCGCCTGCGTTCGATGTCGTTGTCGATCTCGATGTCGATTTGCTCGGTCACCTGAAGCATCTGGAAGTCGAACGCCGCCTGGCAGCGCGCACCTTGGCAAACTACACCGAGGCGTTCAAGCGCTTGCAAAGCTTTGCCGACGCCGCGCCGGTGGCGTTGCGCAAAGTGCAGCCGCACCACATCCGCCGCTGGGCTGGGCAACTGCACCTGAAAGGCTTGGCCCCCGGCAGCATCGCGATTGAGTTGTCGGCTTGGCGCGGTTTTTACCGTTGGTTGGGCCGCGATGGTCACGTGGTGATCAACCCGGTGGAAGGCGTGCGCGCCCCCAAAGCGCCCAAGCCTTTGCCCAAAGCCTTGGCCGTTGACCAAGCCGTGTTGCTGGCCTATCAATTTGACAAGACAGCAGCCCCAGTGTTGGAAGCGCGCGACCACTGCATGACCGAACTGCTCTACGGCTGCGGTTTGCGCGTCAGCGAGCTGTTGGGTTTGGACGCACAAGCCAGTGGTCAAGCGGCAGGTTGGGTCGACGTGTCAGACAGCACCGCCCACGTTCTGGGCAAAGGCAGCAAACGCCGCAGTGTGCCAGTGGGTGGTGCTGCCTTGCGCGCCTTGGCCGCTTGGATGGACGTGCGCAACGAAATGGCAGCGTTCGGCGAAGTGGCCTTGTTCGTCAGCAACCGAGGCACCCGTTTGACGGCCAGCCAAGTGCGCTCGCGCCTGAAATTGCGCGCCATGAAAGCAGGCCTGCCCACGCATGTGCACCCACACATGCTGCGGCACTCGTTCGCGTCACACTTGTTGCAGTCCAGCGGCGATTTGCGCGCCGTCCAAGAGCTGCTCGGCCACGCCTCAATCGCGACCACCCAGATCTACACGCATACGAGCGTCGAGCGCCTCAAGCAGGTCTACGCGAAGTCGCACCCGCGGGCGTGATCGCGCGGTAGCCCCGTGTGCGGAACCGCTCTTGCATTGCCCCGGGGGATGCGAGCTGAAACCATCCCGTTGATCCTCGGCCTTCTGCTTTTCCTCATGGGCGCCGCCATGATCGCCGACGCAATAGTCGCCGATGACCCCGAGCACGCCTCGGAGCGCCGCAGCCGGGAGCGCCCGGAGCGGAGCCGGATCGGCCAGGGCGTCTTCGGAGGGGGGATGCTCTGCGTCGCGGCGGTGCTTATTGGCCGGGACCAGTGGCGCTTGACGACGCTGGCGATTGCGGTCGCGGTCGTGCTCGTAGTGGTCGGCGTCGGGCTCAACCTCCGGTACATCCGTGGCTCGCTTCTGGGTCCCGTGCTCGGCCGCCGCGAGAAACGGCGCGAGAGCGACACGGCTGCGGGCAGGAAGACGCCCCGCCCCTAGCTATTGGTAGCGTTGGGCCCTTGGCGCCCGTGGTATCTTTCAGCCATGGCTCATGCACTTCCAACGATATACGCCACCACCGTTCTCGGTGTGCGGCGTGACGGCAAGGTCGCAGTCGGCGGCGACGGACAGGTAAGCGTCGGCGAGACGGTGATGAAGTCGAACGCGCAGAAGGTT
>JANYJJ010000180.1 GCA_025358485.1 Burkholderiales bacterium
TCGTCTCGCAGCGCTTGGTGGGCGAGAAGCACATGAAGCTCAGCGTGAAGCACGCCGGCGCGCTGCGCGACGCGATTTGGTTTGGTCACACCGAGCCACTGCCCACCACGGTCAGCTTGGCGTATCGCTTGAGCGTGGACGAATACAACGGTCGGCAGCGCGTGCAGATGATTGTGGAAAGTGCCAAATAAGTAAGAGCCAAAGCGCGGCCCCGCCCGGGCTCAACACCCTTGCTGTCAAGTGGCGCAGAGCAGCCCACTTAAACTCGGCAAGTGAATATCCTTAACGCCGATCTGCATTCCCACTCCGTCATCTCTGACGGCACCCTTCAACCCGAAGCCTTGGCCGCCCGCGCCAAAGCGAATGGTGTTGAGTTGTGGGCGCTGACCGATCACGACGAAATTGACGGCCAAAAACGCGCGCTCGACGCGGCCATGCACGTCGGTTTGCCTTACCTCACCGGCACCGAAATTTCGGTCACGTTTGCGGGCCTCACGGTGCACATCGTCGGCTTGGGCTTTGACGCCAACAGCCCGGTGCTGCAAGCCGGTTTGGAAAGCACGCGCAGTGGGCGCGACTTGCGCGCCCGCGAAATGGGCGACGGGCTGGCCAAAGTCGGCATCAAAGGCGCTTACGAAGGCGCGCTGCGTTATGTCAGCAACCCGTCGCTGATCTCGCGCACCCACTTTGCACGCTTCTTGGTCGACAACGGTGTGTGCTCGGACACGCACGAGGTCTTCCGCAAATTTTTGGTCGAAGGCCGCCCTGGCTTTGTGCCGCACCGCTGGGCCGCTTTGGGCGACGCGGTGCACTGGATCACTGCCGCCGGCGGCATGGCCGTGATTGCGCACCCGGGCCGCTACAAATTCACCGCCAACGAAGAGTACGCACTGTTCACCGAATTCATCGCCCATGGCGGGCGCGGCGTGGAAGTCATCACCGGCAGCCACAACAGCGCCGACTTCGTGCGCTACACCGAAACCGCCCTTGAGTTTGGCCTGATGGCCTCGCGCGGCAGCGACTTTCACAGCCCCGCCGAAAGCCGCATCGACTTGGGCGCGCTACCGGTGCTGCCCGGCAAATTAACGCCAGTGTGGGAAGCCTTGGCGGACCGGATCGCTTACCCGAGTCAATAGTCCGAGGAAGCTCTGCACACCTCGGCCCGATTCGCGCATGCGATAGCGGCCTGAAATCCACTCGCATTCACCCGCGAATCAAGCTGACCTTGGCCTGCGCCTGGGCATCAAGCGCACCCGCAAGCGCGAGTGCATCCCTCTTTGGGGGGAGACGGTGTTTACGATCACACAAATTGCAAGTCGGCTTTGGTAGCCTGAAGGCAGTTGCTTTCAAACCTTGTGAAATTTCGCGCTCTGAAGTTCATGTTGTCGTGCTTCCTCTCTTCCACCTCTAAAAAAACACAGCACCGTTGCTTGTTTTTGGGTGGAGCAATAGCAAAGCTGCTTTCACCGAATCTTTGGCTAGGCGGCTTAACCGCAATGTCAGCTGTTTGCGCTTTGGCGCAGGAAGCGCGCGATCTATCGGGTGAAGCCAACCGCGAACGTACCGAACAACGGCGACGCGAACAAAATCAAAATGCGGCAGTACTGTCAGCACCGGTTCGCAGCTCCAAACAAGTCCCGGTCAGCGGTGAATTTCCGTGCTTTTTCATCAACCGTTTCGAGCTGACGATCATCCACTGGGAAGTTGGCGGTTATGAGTGGCTACTGCGCGACCTAGGGGCATTCAAGACAGCATGTTTTGGCCCCATCAACGTCGAGGCATTGCGCACCAATCTGCAAGCCAGCCTTGCAGACCGTGGTTTCGTCACAAGCAGCATTGAAGCACCTGAGCAAAGTTTGGCTGACGGCACACTGAGCTTTGAACTCAAGCTGGGCCGCATCGAAGCGGTAGTTTTTGCAGTGCCGGACGGTTCGCCAATAAACACACCGTCGCCGCGCGCTCTTGCCTTGAAACCGGGTTCAGTTCTGAACTTGCGCGACATTGAGCAGGCATTGGAAAACCTCTCGAGGTTGCCAAGCCAAGCACCCCAATTCCGCATCGAACCCGGCGCGCAGCCCAATACCAGTCGCGTCGTGATCGCCACCGCTGGAGGCAGACGCTGGCGTGGCGTTTTGGGGTTTGAATCCACTGAAACAACCGATTACGGCCCTCTGGCCACGAACATCGGTTTAACCTTTGACGCGCCCTTCAACACGAGTGACCAGCTCAGCGTGTCAATGTCCGGCAGCATGCATCACCATGGCACAGATCGACCCACGCAAACCTCGCTGTTCGTCAACTACAGCGTGCCGCTGGGAGCGCATTTGATGTCAGCCAACATTTCGCGCAGCGATCACAAACGCAGCATTCAAGGGGGCGTCAGTCAGTTCACAGAATCGGGTTCCGACACGCAACTGCAAGCCCGTTGGCAGTGGACGGCGTGGCGCAATCAACAAGCCCGCTTCAGTGTGTGGACTGGCGTGTCTGCCAAGCGCAGTCGGGCGTACATCGAGGACACCGAGCTTCTGCTGCGAAGACGCAATTCGAGCAGCGCCGAAATGGGTGGCACGCTGTACTGGCGGCACGCGTGCGGCGACGCCACAGTCGATGCCGAAATGTCGCGCACCCAGCGTTTGTCGCGAGATTTGGCGTTTGAAAGTGAGCTCACTGCATTGCCTGAATCTTGGCGAACTCAGCTTCAGTGGGGTTGTCGATTCGGCGGGAGCGTAAGTGCTATTCAAAGTACAAGCCCGCGTGCGAGTGTGGGCAGCGATGTAAATGACAGCTTAGCCGCGCAACAACAGCCTCAAACCGCCCCGTGGAGTTGGGAGGGAAGAGCATGGGCCCAAGGTTCTCGCCACCCCGCAGGCTCAGCCGATCTCACCGCTGTCGGCAGCAAGTGGACTGTGCGCGGCTACGAAGCTCGGCAGTCGCTGTCAGGCCAAGGTGCGGTCGTGCTGCGTCAAGAGCTTGTTGCGCCCGCCTTGGCGCTTGGCACCACAGCGGGTTTAAGAGCCTTCGTGGGCCTCGATTACGGGCGCATCCATCAACCGCAAGAAGGCATCACCAGCCGCCGTGAGTTGGCTGGCTTGGCAATGGGCCTGCGGTGGCAATGGG
>JANYJJ010000038.1 GCA_025358485.1 Burkholderiales bacterium
CAAGTGGCTTCAGGAACCACCGGTATTGATGCCACCGGTAATGCACGCAGCGAAGCCAATGCCTGCAACACTGGCATGACACAGCAGGATCGTGAGACATGCCTGCGTGAAGTTCGCAATGCAAACGCTGAAAAACGCGCCGGCAAGCTGGACAACGCGGGTGGCCAGTTCATGACGCCGTTGGAGGCCATCAGCGCAAAAGGTTGGGAGGCGGTGGTCAACACCAACCTGACCGGTGGCTTCTTGATGGCACGCGAATGCTATCTGCAGGGCATGAACAAGACGGGTGGCGCGATCGTCAACATCGTGGCCGACATGTGGGGCTCGATGCCCAACATGGGCCACAGCGGCGCGGCCCGCGCGGGCATGGTCAGCTTCACCGAAACCGCAGCGGCAGAATGGGCGGTGAGCGGTGTGAGAGTCAACGCGGTGGCACCTGGCTACATCGCGTCCAGCGGCATGGATCACTACCCAGAATCGGCCGCCGACATGCTGCGCGCGATGCGAAAAACAGTGCCCATGAACCGGTTTGGTCTGGAAGCCGAGGTCGCAGCCGCGATTGTTTTCTTGCTCTGCCCCGGGGCAAATTTCATCAGTGGCACGACCTTGCGAGTGGACGGCGCAAGGCCACAAGTGCGCATGGGCTGGCCGATGGCGTTGCCAAATTCCGAAGTTCAGCAACGCGCTGCGGTCAAGCCGTTTGATGGTTTTCATCGGGCGGTGGTGCCCAAGGTGTTTGCGACATGAGCGGCCACTGCGTTGCTCACCTACTTGCGACGGGGGCGCGAATGCTTGCTCCCTCCCCCTCGACGGGGGAGGGTTGGAGGCGAGACGGGGCTTTCGAGGCGCGTGCGCCAAGCCCGCTGAGCGGCATCGGCCTGCAAGCCGATGCGCGGTGCGCAGCTGGAGGTGAAGGCTTCGAATACTCGCAGTGTGTGTGCACCGTTTTCACCTCTCCCCCACCCTCCCCGTCAAGGGGAGGGAGCAACACCGTGTCCTCGTCGAGGGGAGTGGGCACCACCTCCTCCCGGAGCGGCTCTTGCATTGCTCCCTCCCCCTTGACGGGGGAGGGTTGGGGTGGGGGTGAAAGCTTCGAACACTCGCGATTTGTGTGCACCGTTTTCACCTCTCCCCCACCCTCCCCGTCAAGGGGAGGGAGCAACACCTCTTGCCCGTCAAGGGGAGGGAGCAACACCTTTTCCCCGTCAAATTGAGGCAGCAACTCATGAGCGCCAGAACCGCCCTTTCGCGCCGCGACTCCATGCTGGCACGCATCACCCAACTGCGCGACATCGAAAACCGCGCGGCCGTCGCCTCAGCCAAATCCAAACCCACCTTTGACAAACGCGGCCAGCTTCTGCCGCGGGACCGCATCGCTTTGCTGCTCGACCCCGGCGCCCCTTGGCTGCCGCTGTGCAGCTTGGCGGGTTGGTTGCAAGACACACCCGACGCCGAACGCTCAGTCCCCGGTGCCGGAATGATCGCGGGCATAGGCCACATCAGCGGTGTGCGCTGCATGGTGGTGGCCAGCGATTCGGGCATAGCCGCTGGCGCGATTCAGGCCATGGGGCTAGATAAAATTTTGCGCGTGCAAGAAATTGCTTTGCAAAACAAACTGCCTTTCGTGCACCTTGTCGAAAGCGCGGGAGCGAACTTGATGCGCTACCAAGTCGAAGGTTTTGTGATGGGCGGCGCGTTGTTTCGCAACCTCGCACGTTTGTCTGCAGCCGGCATTCCTGTTGTCACCGTGCAGCACGGCTCGGGCACGGCGGGAGGTGCTTACATGCCGGGCTTGAGCGACGTGGTGGTGATGGTGCGCGGACGCTCACGCGCCTTCTTGGCCGGGCCGCCGTTGCTGAAAGCAGCCACCGGCGAAGTGGCCACAGAAGAGGAATTGGGTGGCGCTGAAATGCACACCAGCGTGTCGGGCTTGGGTGAGTATTTGGCCGATGACGACAGGCAGGCCTTGGGCATGGCAAGGCATGTGGTGGATCAACTGGGTTGGGGCACGCCGTCTGTCAACACTGCTGCTGCGCCACTTCACGACGCCGAAGAATTGCTCGGCCTCATGCCTGCGGAAGTGCGCTTGCCCATAGACATGCGCGAGGTGATGCTGCGCTTGGTTGACGAATCCAGGCTGCTGGAATTCAAGCCCAACTTCGGCCCGCAAACCTTGTGCGTGCAGGCACGCATCGACGGTCACGCGGTGGGCATCATCAGCAACAACGGCCCCATCGACGTGGCCGGTGCCAACAAGGCCACGCACTTCATACAGCGCTGTTGCCAGCTCGGCCACCCCATCGTCTACCTGCAAAACACAACCGGCTACATGGTGGGCCGCGACAGCGAACGCTCCGGCATGATCAAGCACGGCTCCAAGATGATTCAAGCCGTGACCTGCGCCACGGTGCCGCAAATCACCATCCAATGCGGCGCCTCATTTGGCGCGGGCAACTACGGCATGTGCGGGCGCGGTTTTGCACCGCGCTTCTTGTTCAGTTGGCCCCAAGCACGCACTGCAGTGATGGGCGGCGAGCAAGCCGCACAGACCATGCGCATCGTCGCCGAGGCCGGTGCAGCGCGCCAAGGCCTGACGCTGGACGCAGCTTCAATCGATGCCCAAAGCGCGCAAATCATCGACGTGTTCGAACGCCAAGCCGATGTCTTCTACACCTCGGGTCTGGTGCTGGACGACGGCGTGATTGACCCGCGAGACACCCGCGCCGTGCTGGCCATGTGCTTGAGTATGTGTTTTGAGGCAGAACAAAAAACACTGCGGCCCATGCAGTTTGGCGTGGCCCGTCCCTGAACTTTGAGTCCATACCCTGAAGGAGCAAGCGCATGCAACTGACACACGAACACCAAGAAATTCAACGCACCCTCAAGCGCTTCATCACCAATGAGGTCAACCCGCACGTTGACGAATGGGAGGCCGCTGAAATCTTCCCAGCGCATGAGGTCTTCAAGAAGCTCGGCGACCTGGGCTTGCTGGGTTTGACCAAGCCCGAAGCCTATGGCGGCATGGCGCTGGACTACTCCTACGCGGTGGTGATGGCCGAGGCCTTGGGCGACATTCACTGCGGCGCGCTGCCCATGGCCATCGGCGTGCAAACCGACATGGCCACACCGGCCTTGGCACGGTTTGGCAGTGACGAGCTGCGCCGCGAATTTTTGGCTCCAGCCATCAGCGGCGATGCGGTGGGCTGCATCGGCGTGTCTGAACCCGGCGCCGGATCCGACGTAGCCAACATCAAAAGCCACGCCCGTAAAGACGGCGGCGACTACGTGATCACCGGTCAAAAAATGTGGATCACCAACAGCTTGCAAGCCGATTGGATGTGCATGTTGGTGAACACGGGTGACGGTCTTTCTGGCGCCAATCAGCACAAAAACAAGAGCCTGATCATGGTGCCCATGGACAGCAAAGGCATAGAAAAAACCAAGAAGATCCGCAAGATAGGCATGCACGCCAGCGACACCGGTTTGATTTACTTTGACGAAGTGCGCGTGCCGCAGCGCAACCTCTTGGGCGTGGAAGGCCAAGGCTTCATGTACCAAATGATGCAGTTCCAAGAAGAACGCCTTTGGGCTGCGGCCAACGCCATTCAAGGCTTGATGAGTTGCATTGACTTGACGGTGGCATACGCGCAAAAACGCAAGCTGTTCGGCGCGCACGTGGCCGATCAACAGTGGGTGCAATTTACGTTGGCCGAACTCAAAACAGAAGTCGAATGCCTGCGCGCATTGACTTATCGCGCCTGCGATTTGTATGTGAGCGGGCAAGACGTGACCGAGCTGGCATCGATGGCCAAACTCAAAGCAGGCCGCCTGCTGCGCACCGTGCCCGACGGCTGTTTGCAGTTTTGGGGTGGCATGGGTTTCACACTCGACAACCGCGTGTCACGCATGTACCGAGACGGGCGGTTGGCGTCCATCGGGGGCGGGGCCGACGAAGTGATGATGGGGATCATTGCCAAGGCCATGGGGACGCTCAAGCGTCCACTTTCCAAATGATGGATGCTCAAGCGTCCCCCGTCCAAATGATGGAGGCTCAGGCGTCCCCTCTCCAAGTGATACACGCCAAGCGTCCCCTTCCAAAATGACCGACGTGCTGTTGAGGCTGCGCGCAGGGCACACCGAGCGTTGGGTGCTGAACAGCCCAGCCACGCGCAATTCGCTGACCGACGCGACCGTCGATGCGCTGCTGACTGCGTGTCAGGGTGCCTTCATCGATGACAGCTTGCGCTTCGTTGTGCTTACCGGCAGCGGCGGCTCTTTCTGCGCGGGTGGCAGCTTGGGCGGGTTCAACAAACTGATCGGTCAAGCGCTGGTGCACGGCGAAATCGACCCGCTGTTGGCCATGAACCAGCGCTTCGGCGACCTGCTGCATGCCCTGACCGCCCTGCCTCAAATCTTGATTGCAGAGGTCGACGGCCCGGCCATGGGTGGCGGCTTGGGTTTGGTGTGTTGCGCCGATTTTTGCGTGGCCACGCAAGCTGCGACCTTCGCCGCGCCCGAAGTAACTTTGGGCTTGGTGCCCGCACAAATAGCACCCTTCGTGTGGCGGCGTTTGGGCGACCGCGCGGCAAGGCAGTTCTTGTTGCAGGCTCAGAAGGTGAACGCTGCGCAAGCGCTTGATGTGGGCTTGATCGATCAGTGCGTCAGCGGCGGTGAAGCTGAGCTGTTGATAGCCACCGACGCCATCCTTCACACCTTGAAATCAGCGGCACCGCAAGCCGTGGCCGCGACAAAAAAATTGATGTCGTCGTTTGACGGCGTGCCCGACATTCGCGCCGCCGCAGCGCAAGCATTTGCTTCGTCACTGCGCGGCGTTGAGGCATCCGAAGGCATCGCAGCGTTTGCACAAAAACGCGCGCCAAGGTGGGCCGCATGAAGCGCTTGCTGATGGCCAACCGAGGCGAAATTGCACGGCGAATTTTTCGCACGGCCAAGGCCATGGGGATTTCCACCGTGGCGGTGTATTCCGACGCCGACGCAGCAGGTTTGCACGTCACGGAAGCTGACGTGGCCTGCGCGCTCGGCGGCCACACCAGCGCTGAAAGCTATCTGGCCATCAGCAAAATCATGGCCGCAGCCAAGGCCTCGGGTGCCGATGCCGTGCACCCCGGCTACGGCTTCTTGAGCGAAAACGCAGACTTCGCCGACACAGTGGTCAACGCTGGCCTGATTTGGGTCGGCCCGCCTGCCGCAGCCATACGCGCGGTGGGCAGCAAGGCGGCCGCCAAAAACTTGGCCGACCAATTGCAGGTGCCGCGCTTGCCGGGGTATCAAGGCAGCGACCAGAGCGTGGCTCGCTTCGCGTCCGAAGCGGCCACCATCGGCTACCCGCTGATGGTCAAGGCCCTCGCAGGCGGCGGCGGGCGCGGCATGCGATGGGTCGAAGCGGCCGATCAACTTGAAGCGGCTCTGCTCAGCGCACGCTCTGAAGCCATCGCCAGCTTTGGCAACGGCGACTTGCTGATCGAGCGCGCCCTGCGCCGTCCACGCCATGTCGAGGTTCAAGTGTTTGCCGATGCCCATGGCCACTGCATCCATTTGGGCGAGCGCGATTGCTCGGTGCAACGCCGCCACCAAAAGTTGATCGAAGAATCACCCAGCCCGGCCGTTGACGGCGAACTGCGCGCGCGGCTGTGTGACGCCGCTGTGCGCATCGCCGTCACATCAGGCTACGTGGGCGCGGGCACGGTGGAGTTTTTATTAGACGGGCGAGATTTCTACTTAATGGAAATGAACACCCGCTTGCAGGTTGAGCATCCCGTGACGGAAGCCGTCACCGGCCTTGATTTGGTGGAGTGGCAACTGCGTGTGGCGCGCGGTGAGGCCTTGCCTTTGCAGCAGCATGAAGTGCGCTTCAGCGGTCACGCGATGGAGGCCCGCTTGTGCGCCGAAGACGACGCCTTCATGCCGCATGCAGGCAAGGTGCAGCGCTTCGTGGCAGCGCAGAATTTGCGCACCGATCACGCCCTGTTCAGCGCAGCGCAGGTGTCACCGCACTACGACTCGATGCTGGCCAAACTGATTGCGCATGCGCCCACGCGCGACGCGGCGACAGACCAATTGCATCTGGGTTTGTGCAACACGCGGTTGCTGGGCTTGCCCAACAACCGCGGCATGTTGATGGCGTGTTTGCAGCATGCCGACTTTCGTTCGGGCCAGGCGCGCATTGATTTTTTGAGTCAGCACGCCGAGACGTTGAGGGCATCGCTGATTCAAGCCGAGGCGCAGCACTTGGTACTGGCGGCCACCGCGATCTTGAGTCACGGCCGCCAAGGCAGGTTGACGCTGCCCTGCCCTTTCGAGCGGCCGATGCGGCTGCTGCATCGCGGCACAGGCCATGACTTTCGAATTCGTGAGCAAACACCAAATGAATTTTTGGTCAGCCACAACGGCACTGTGCAAGTGCTGCAAAGTGGCGACAACGTTTGCACGCAAGCAGGTGTCACGCGCCGCGTCGACTGCGTGCGCACCACCGAAGGCGCGTGGCACCTGCAAGTCGACGGCGTTGATTTTTTCGTCACCGACACATCGTTTGAGCCCAGCATGTCTTCCGATGCAAAAGCTGGTGCCGACGGTAAAGGCGTGGCGCTCGGGCCGCTCAAGGCCACTTTCAGCGGCAAGGTCGCAGCCGTCCATGCAGCCGCGGGTCAGGCAGTGAAAGCAGGCGATGTGCTGTTGGTGATTGAGTCGATGAAGTTGGAACACGCCATCACCGCCACACGTGACGCGCGGGTCAGCCACATACTGATCGAAGTTGGCCAGCAAGTGTCGGCACAACAGGTCTTGATGAGCTTCGACGCATGAACTCTGAATTGATCGAACAACGCAGCGCCCTCATCGCCACCGTAGAGCGCTTTGCGAAGACCGAAATCGCGCCGCACGTCACCGCTTGGGACGACGCAGGCGAGTTTCCGCGCCGCTTGTACACGCAAGCCGCGGCTGTGGGTTTGTTGTCCATGGGCTACCCAGAACACCTGGGCGGCACACCTGCGCCCTGGGTGCTGCGCCTGGCTTGCGCGCAAACCATCTCGCGCGTGGGCGGCAGCGGCGGCGTGCTGGCATCGCTGTTCTCACTCAACATCGGCCTGCCGCCGGTGCTGGCCCACGGCAGCTTGGAACTACAGCAACGCGTGATCCCAGCGGTGCTGCGCGGTGAAAAAATCGCCGCGCTGGCCATCACCGAATCAGGCGGTGGCTCAGACGTGGCGCGCCTCAAAACCACGGCCATTCTTGACAGCGGTGGAAATGGAAAAGGAACTGGAGATGGAGACGGAGATGCCTACATCGTCAACGGCGAAAAAACCTTCATCACCTCGGGCATGCGCGCTGACCACTTGACCGTGGCGGTGCGCACTGGCGAAGCCGGGGCGCGCGGTGTGTCGCTGCTGCTGGTGCCCGGGGAATCTGCTGGCGTTCAACGCCATGCCTTGAAAAAGATGGGCTGGCATTGCTCAGACACAGCACAAATTCGCTTCGACAACGTGCGCGTGCCGGCAGCCAATTTGATTGGTGAGGAAGGCGCAGGCTTCAAATACATCATGGGCAATTTCAACGGCGAACGCTTGGTGATGTCGGCCGCCGCCTTGGGTTTTGCGCAGGCTTGTTATGAAGAAGCGCTGGCTTGGGCGCGCCAGCGCAACACCTTCGGCGCGCCGCTGATTGAGCGCCAAGTCATACGCCACAAACTCATGGACATGCAAATGCGCATCCATTCCACACAGGCTTGGGTGGACGCTTTGGGAGAGCGCGCTGATGAGGACGATGCGTCACCCGATTGGGTGGCGCAGGTGTGTCTTCTGAAAAACCACGCCACACAAACGATGCAGTGGTGCGCAGACCAAGCCGTGCAAATCTTGGGCGGCATGGGCTACATACAAGGCACGGTCAGCGAGCGCATTTACCGCGAAGTGAAGGTGATGATGATCGGCGGCGGAGCCGAAGAAATCATGAAGGAACTGGCGGCAAAACAGATGGGGGTTTGAGAGCCAGGGCAATCGACGCCAAGCATCGCGTCAAAAAAAAGCCACCGCAAAACGGTGGCTTTTTTTATTTCAAGCCACGTCAAAACGTGGCGACAAACGAGTTACTTCTTCGGATAGTCAGACACCACTTTCCAGCGGCCGTCTTGAATTTGCGAAGTGCGTGATGCGTCACTGCCCAAGCGCTTGGTGGCCGTGTAGTTGGCGGGTGCGCTGCCAAACATGTCGGGGTCAATCGTCATGGTGTCCATGGCTTTGATGAAGCTGTCGGTGGTCAGGCCAGGGCCTGCTTTTTGAGCGGCGCGCAAAAACGTGTCGATTGCGTTGTAGCCATAGACCGAGAAAACGGTTGGGTCTTCAGTGAACTTGGTCTTGTACTTGTTGGCCCAGAAGCTGACGTTTTTCGACGCGTCATCCAGGTAAGGGTTTTGCACGGTCATGGTCGCGTAAAGGCCGTCCATGGCTTTGCCACCCAGCTTGTGGATGAGGTCGGTGTAGGCGGCGCTGGAGCCAAAAAACACAGGACTGAAGCCAGTTTTGCGCGACTCGCCGATGGTGCCTATGGTTTCGCGAATGATGGTGCCCAGCACCACCATTTCGCAGCCCGCCGCTTTCATGCGCGCCACTTGCGATGAGAAGTCGGTCGCGCCGCGTTTGTACGAGGTCTTCTCAACGAAGTCCATATTCATGGTTTTGAGGCCCGCCTCTGCACCGCGGAGCACTTCCAAACCAAATTCATCGTCTTGGTAAATGGTGCAAACCTTGGTGACGTTTTTCTCTTTCACCAAGCGCGGCAAGGTGTTGCGCATTTGGTCGAAGTAGGTGGCCGCAAAGGCGTACTTCAAGCGGTTGAAGGGCTCGTACATTTCACGCGCCGCCGTCACTGGGAAAAAGTTGATGACGTTTTTTTCGAACTGCACGGGCATGGCGGCATTGTTTTGCGCCGTGCCCAAGTGCGCCACCATGGCAAAAATTTTGTCTTGGTTGACGAGTTTTTGCGCTGCCAACACGGCCTTCTTTGGGTCGTAGCCCGAGTCTTCCACCAGCAACTTCACCTTGCGGCCATTCACGCCGCCTTGCTCATTGATCTCGTCAATTCGCAGCATCATGCCCAAGCGGATTTGCTTGCCAAAACCCGCCAGCGGGCCCGACAAATCTTGAATGCTGCCAATGGTCAGCTCGTCTTTTGCGACACCCTGCGTGGGCGCTTTTGATTGCGCCAGGGTGCCGGTCGAAGCAGCAGCCGTCAACACGGTCAGTGCGGTGGCCAGGGTTTTGAATTTCATCGATGTCTCCTCAGGTTGGAACAGGTGTTTGCTAAACGCTTGGCAGGTGACAAACGTATTAGTGGTTAACGCTAGAGCTTAGGCATACAGCGCCTCGATGCGGTCTGCGTATTTTTTCTCGACCAGCTTGCGTTTGAGCTTCAAGGTCGGCGTGAGTTCTTCGTCTTCTGCGCTGAGCTGCGTTTCCAGCAAGAAGAATTTCTTGATCTGCTCAACGCGCGCAAATTTCTTGTTCACGCGGTCCAGCTCGCCTTGAATGAGCGCCTGCACTTCGGGCGCGCGCGTCAGACTTTGGTAATTGGAAAACGGAATGTCGTTGTCTTGGGCAAATTTTTCAACGTTTTCTTGATCGACCATGACGATCAC
Organism: Burkholderiales bacterium; assembly: GCA_025358485.1. Taxonomy (GTDB): domain Bacteria; phylum Pseudomonadota; class Gammaproteobacteria; order Burkholderiales; family Burkholderiaceae_C; genus JANYJJ01. Next base: position 9,650 of record JANYJJ010000038.1, read on the forward strand.
CGTCAGGTAGGGCCGCTTGTCGCCAATCACCACCGCATCGGTGATGTAGGGCGAAAACTTCAGGTCGTTTTCCAGCTCGCTCGGCGTGATGTTTTTGCCACCGGCGGTGATGATGATGTCCTTCATGCGGTCGGTGATTTTGAAATAGCCGCGTGCGTCCACCGCGCCCACGTCGCCCGTGTGCAACCAGCCGTCGGCAGAGATGGCCTCTGCCGTTTTTTCGGGCTGGTTCAAGTAGCCCATGAACACATTGGGGCCGCGCACCATCAGCTCACCCGTGGTCGCATCGACCTTCACTTCGTTGTAAGGGCAAGCCAGCCCGATGAAGCCGGGTTGTATGCCGCCGGGCGGTGTGTAGGTGGACGCGCCGCAGGTCTCGGTCATGCCCCAAACCTCCAACATGGGCACGCCCAGCGCCAAATACCACTTCACCAAATCGGGCGATACCGGCGCCGCACCGGTGACGCAAAAACGCGCCTTGTGTATGCCTATGGTCTTGCGCACGTTGTCGAGCGCCAGCAGCCGCGCGAAGCGAAATTGCAGTTTCAACAAACCGCCCACAGGCTGCCCAGCCAGCACCAAATCGGCAATGCGCGTGCCCACACCGATGGACCAACCGTAGGCCAGCTGCTGCAACTTGCCGGCTTCGCGCAGACTGATGGCCACGCCCGAATAAAACTTTTCCCAAACCCGTGGCACGGCGGTGAACACCGTCGGCGCGATCTCGCGCACGTTCTCGGGCACGGTCTCGGGGTTCTCCACAAAGTTGAGTTTGGCCCCGCTGTAAATCGAGAAAAACTCACCGCCCAAGCGTTCGGCAATGTGGCACAGCGGCAAGAAACACATGCGCTCGTCACGCTCGTCTTGCGGGGTGATGCCTTTGTAGCCACGCACTGTGTAGACCAGGCCGCGGTGGCTGTGCATGGCCCCTTTGGGTCGGCCGGTGGTGCCAGAGGTGTAGACCAAGATGGCCAGGTCTTCCGGGCGGCAGGCGTTGACGCGGGCTTGCAATTCGTGGGGATGTTGGGCCAAGTGGGCGCGGCCCAATTCGCGCAGGGTTTTCAAGCTGATGACGCCGTCATCGCGCAGGTCGCGCAGGCCGTCCATATCGATCACCACGATCTTGCGCAGCAGCGGCAACCGGTCGCGCACCGACAGCGCTTTGTCGAGCGGCTCTTCGTCTTCGACAAACAAAATGGTGGTGCGCGAGTCTTCGCACAAATAGTGAACTTGGCTGGCCGCGTCGGTCGGGTAGATGCCGTTGGACACACCGCCCGCGCTCATCACCGCCACATCGGCCAGCACCCATTCGATGACGGTGTTCGCCAAGATGGATGCGCACTCGCCTGCCTTGAAGTCCAGCGCCATCAGCCCATGCGCAATTTCGCTGACGGCGCTGGCGGTTTGGTTCCAGGTCCAGCTGCGCCAAATGCCCAATTCTTTTTGGCGCATGAAAGTGCCGTCGCCGCGCTTTTTCACAGCGTTCCAGAACACAGCCGACATGGTGTCGCCTTCGACGGCGATGTCCGAATTGGGTTTGAGGTGCTCCAAGTCCCACAAATTACTCATCGCTTCACCGCCAGTTCTTTTTCTTCTTCCAGCGCCGCTCACCGCGCACGCCTTCTTCTTTCATGCCGAGGTAAAACTCCTTGATGTCGTCTTTCTCGCGCAGCACATCGCAGCGGTCTTCCATGACGATGCGGCCGTTTTCCAGCACATAGCCGTAGTCGGATGCGTTCAGCGCCATGTTGGCGTTTTGCTCCACCAACAAAATGGTGGTGCCGCGTTCGCGGTTGATGCGCACCACGATTTCGAAAATCTCTTTGGTCAGCTTGGGGCTCAAACCCAGGCTGGGTTCGTCCAACAAAATCAATTGCGGCGCGGCCATCAAAGCGCGTGAAATGGCCAGCATTTGCTGTTGCCCGCCCGACAACAGTCCGGCGTCTTGCGTGGCACGTTCGCGCAAGATGGGGAAGTAGCCGAACACGGTTTCCACATCGCGCGCCACGCCGTCTCGGTCTTTGCGGGTGTAGGCACCCATCATCAAGTTGTCGCGCACCGACAGCAGCGGAAACACTTCGCGGCCTTCGGGCACATGGCTCAAACCGGCTTGCACGATGACGGCCGGGTCGCGCGCGGTTATGTCGGCACCGTTGAATTCGATGCTGCCTTTGCGCGGGTCGATGATGCCGCTGATGGTTTTGAGGATGGTGCTTTTGCCCGCGCCGTTGGAGCCCAGCACGGTGGAAATTTCGCCCTTGCGCACTTGCAAGCTCACGCCGCGGATGGCGCGGATGGGGCCGTAGGCGCTTTCGACGTTGAGCAGCTTCAACATCACATCACCCGCATTGAGCGTGGAAGTGCTCATGCGACCTTTCTGCGCAAGCTCGACACATCGTCGATGGAACCAAGGTAAGCCTCGATCACGCCGGGGTGGGTTTGCACTTCGCGCGGTGTGCCCAGGGCCAGCATTTCGCCTTGGTTCATGGCCAGCACGCGGTCCGAGACTTTGGACACCAAGCTCATGTCGTGTTCCACCATCAACACCGTCACGCCGAGTTCTTGCTGGATGTCGCGTATCCAAAAGGCCATGTCGTCGGTCTCTTCGACGTTCAGGCCCGAGGAGGGTTCGTCAAGCAACAGCAACTTGGGCTCGGTGCTGAGTGCGCGCGCCAGCTCCACCACTTTGCGCACGCCGTAAGGCAGGCCCGCCACCATCGAGTCGCGGTGATGTTGCAGATCGAGCAGCTCAATGACTTGCTCGACCTTTTCGCGCGCTTCCAACTCGGCGCGGCGCACTTTTGCGGTGAAGAAAATGTCACTCAACACGCTGCTCTTGCGGTGCGTGTGGCGACCGATCAGCAGGTTTTGCAACACGCTGGCGTGCTCAAACAATTCAATGTTTTGAAAAGTGCGCGCAATGCCCAAGCTGGCCACCTCGTGCGGTGCCAATTCGGACAACTTGCGTCCCTCAAAACTGATGTCGCCGGTGGTGGGCGTGTACAGGCGGCTGATGAGGTTGAACACCGTCGTCTTGCCCGCGCCGTTGGGGCCAATGAGGGTGAACACCTCGCCACGTTTCACCTCGAAGCTCACGCCATTGACAGCCAGCACACCGCCAAAGCGCATGCTGAGCTGCGAGGCGGTGAGCAGAATTTCTCTAGACACAGGAGAGGCAGCGGCCATCATTTCAACCGATCCGACTTTTGGAAACTCTTCTGCCGCTTGAACATGCCCGCACGGTAGAAAGGAAACAACTGCAAATAGGTGCGCACCTTCAACCAGCGGCCGTACAAACCCAAAGGCTCAAAAAGCACAAAAGCGATCAACACCGCGCCGTAGACGAAGCCTTGCAAACCAGGCGCTTGGCCGATGACGGCGGGCAAATAGTCTTTTACGCCGGCTATCAGCTGCGGCATGGTGATGAGAAAAATCGCCCCAAAGAAAGCACCGTGGATGGAACCCACGCCACCCACCACCACCATCAACAACAGGTCAATGGACTGCAAGATGCTGAATTGGTCGGGCGAAATGAATTGCAATTTGTGCGCGTACAACGCGCCGCCGATGCCCGCCAAACCGGCCGAGATGGCAAACGACATGCTCTTGTAGCGCGCCAAATGAATGCCCATGCTTTGGGCCGAAACCTCAGAGTCGCGTATGGCCACAAACGCCCGTCCCGTCGGCGAGCGCAGCAAATTCATGATGGTGAAAGTGCTGGCGACAGTGATCACCAAGCACAACCAGTAAAACGAATTGCCGGTGTCGGCCTTGAAGCCGAACAAGTCAGGCGCTTTGATGTGGATGCCTGCGTTGCCGCCGGTGACCTTCTCCCAACGCGCAAAAATTTCTTCGACGATGAAGCCAAACGACAGCGTGGCCATACCGAGGTAAATGCCTTTGACGCGCATCGCGGGCAAGCCGACCACGATGCCCACCGCGGCCGACAAACCACCCGCACAAACCAGGGAAATCGGAAACGGCACGCCCATGTTGGTGAGTACCGCTTGCGTGTAGGCCCCGACACCCAGGAAGGCCGCGTGGCCCAACGAGAACAAACCGGTGAAGCCCGCCAGCAGCATCAGCCCCAACCCGACGATGGAGTAAATCAAGATGAAGGTGACTTGCGCCAGCCAGTACTCTGACACGATGAAGGGCGCGACCAACAACGCCAGCAACAGCAGCGAGTACCAAAACACATGACCGCCGTGTTTGGCCAAGCGCAGGTCTTGCGCGTAGTCGGTTTTGAAGATGAATCTCATCGCTGTGGGGCGCTCATTTGATCTTCAGACCTTCTTGCGCAGCTTGTCGCCAAACAAGCCGTTGGGCTTGACCATCAGCATGATGAGCACCACCACATAAGCGGCCACGTCTTTGAAACCGTCGGGCAAATAAAAGCCCGACAGCGACTCGACGATGCCGATCACCAAGCCGCCCACAATCGCTCCAGGCAAACTCCCAAAACCACCGACCACCGCCGCCGGAAACGCCTTCAAGCCGATGAAGCCCATGTTGGCGTGAACGAAGGTGATGGGTGCCAACAGCAAGCCGGCAATCGCCGCCACGGCCGACGCCAAACCCCACACCAAACCGTTGAGCCGTTTCACCGGGATGCCCATGTAGTAGGCCGCCAATTGGTTTTGCGACGACGCCTGCATCGCAAGGCCAACTTTGCTGCGGCTGAACACTAAATACAGAATGCCGCTGAGAGCTGCGGTGCTGGCAATCACCACCATTTGTTCGACGTTCAACACCAGCCCACCGAGCTTCCAGACTTGGTCTTTGTAAGGCACGGGCAGCGTGTGGGTTTCGGTGCCTATGCCGGGAATCATGGTGATCAGGCCGCGCGCCACGTAGCCTATGCCTATGGTCAACATCACCACCGAAAAGGCGGGTTGACCCAAGATGGGGCGTATCACCAAGCGTTCTAAAAACACGCCGAAAGCGGCCATAGCGGCAATGCTGCTGAGCACCGACAGCCAAAACGGAAAACCCAAAAACGTCATGCAGGCCAGGCCGCAAAACGCACCCAACATCATCAGCTCGCCTTGAGCAAAGCTGACGGTTTCAGTGGCCTTGTAAATCAGCACGAAGCCCAGCGCAATCAGGCCGTAAATGCAGCCCTGTGCGACGCCGCTGATCACCAACTGAACAAATTGCAATGAAGCTCCAAAAACAACAGCATTCCGCTGCGCCGTGATTTTGTGGCCTGGACACCTCCTGAGTCGTCGGGGTTGTCACGGGGTTGTTGGCGCTGGGCAGATCGGCGGAAATTCAGGCATGTCAAAAACGGTGCACATCGCTTCAGGTTTGGGCTTCTACGGCGACGCGTGGGAGCCTGTTGTGGCCAGCCTTCTGACCATGCGCGCAGGCGAGCCCAACTACGTCGCCAGCGATCATTTGGCCGAGTTGACTTTGGCCATTTTGCAGAAAGACAGACAGCGCGACGCCAGCCTGGGCTATGCCCGCGACGTGCTGCCAATGTTGATGCGTTTGTGGCCGCTAATGCAAGAACGCGGTGTGCGTTTCATCTGCAATGCCGGTGGGCTCAACCCGGCCGGTGCGGCGGCGGCAGTTCAAGCAGCGCTGGCGGCCAAAGGCTGGAAGGCGCGGATTGCCGTGGTCAGTGGCGACGACGTGTTGGTGGCGTTGACTGACCCTGCCGCATCGCAGAATTTCAATCACCTCTTCAACGACAGCAGCGTCGGCGCTGTGCGTGATCGCTTGGTGTTCGCCAACGCCTACCTCGGGGCGCGGCCCATCGTTGATGCGTTGGCGCAAGCTGCCGACATCGTCATCACCGGCCGCGTGGCCGATGCGGCCTTGTTCCTCGCGCCTTTGGTGCATGAGTTCGCATGGAAATTGGAAGACGCTGTCGACGCCGAAGACCTCAACAAGCTCGCCCAAGGCTTGACGGTGGGCCACTTGTTGGAATGCTCAGGCCAAGGCAGCGGCGGCAACTTTGGCAGCTTGCAAGCGTGGCAAGCCATCCCCGATTTGGCCCACATCGGCTACCCCATGGCCGAAGTTCAAGCTGACGGCTCAGCCATCATCACCAAGCCGCCCGGCACTGGCGGACGCGTCAACTTCGACACCGTGCGCCAGCAGCTTCTGTACGAGGTTCACAACCCGCACGCCTACGCATCGCCCGACGTGGTGTTGGACATGTCGACCATTCACTTGGAAGACCTGGGCGACGACCGTGTGCGCGTCACCGGAGCGACAGGCCAGGCGCGGCCTGATCGGATCAAAGTGGTGGCCGGTTACAACGACGGCTACAAAGCCGAAGTGACCTGGGGCTACAGCTGGCCCGACGCTTACGCCAAGGCGCAATCCGCCTTGGCGATGGTGAAGACGCAGTTGACCGAACGCCGTGTGCCGCACGATGAATTGTTTGTTGAATACCCCGGCCTCAACTCGGCCCACGGCGCGTTGGCGCCCTTGCCCGCAGCCCTGAGTGAGTTGAATGAAGTCTGGATGCGCATGGTGTTGCGCACGCCGTCCAAAGCCGCCGCAGAAGGCTTCGGTCGCTTGTTTCCGTGGATGGGTTTGAGCGGCCCGGCCTACACCTGCGGTTTCAACGGCTTGCGCGCAACAAGCGAGCTTTTCGGCATTTGGCCAAGCTTGATTTCGCGTGATTTGGTTGAGTCGCAAGTGCGCATTGAGTGGGTTGAAGTGGGCATGGGTGTGGGCGTGGGCGGGGCGCCGTGAAGCGAGCAAATTCGTGATGCAAATTCGCCTAGCAGACATCGCCCACGCGCGCAGCGGCGACAAGGCCGACAGTGTCGACTTTGGCCTGTTCGCTTGGAACGAAGCAGGCTACGCCGTGCTGCTGCGCGAGGTCACCGTGGCGTCCGTGCAAGCCCACTTTGCGCCGTGGTTGCCAGGTCAAGTGGAATGCTGGCCGCTGGCCAATTTGCTGGCGATCAAGCTGGTGCTGAAAGACGCTTTGCAGGGCGGTGGGGCGCGCAATTTGCGGTCAGACAATTTGGGCAAATCGATGGGGGGCGCGTTGTTGCGCATGACCGTCAACCTCAGTGAAGAAGAGTGGGCGCATTGTCAATCGCAGCCGCGTGTGGGGTGGTGGCCTGAGCCTTGAGCGTGCAAGTCAAACTCTACCCATGATTCCTTGGCTCACCGACCCGTCCATCCGTCTGCCCGACACCTCCACCGCCCTTGCCGTCGGCAGTGACGCGCCCGGCCTGTTGGCAGCAGGCGGCGAGCTCACCCCGCAGCGCTTGACCGAGGCCTACAACAAAGGCGTCTTCCCTTGGTACAGCGAAGGCCAGCCGATTCTGTGGTGGGCACCGAATCCGCGCATGGTGTTGATGGTGGATGAATTCAAGCTGTCGAAATCACTGCGCAAAACCGTCACCAAGTTCAACCACACCGCCGGTTGCGAGCTGCGAATAGACAGCGCTTATCGAAGCGTGATGCAAGCCTGCGCCACCGCACCGCGCGAGGGCCAAGACGGCACGTGGATCGTTGCCGAGATGATCGACGCCTACACCGCCTGGCATCAATTGGGCCGCGCTCACAGCTTTGAAGTGTGGGACGACGGCGAGCTCACTGGCGGTCTGTACGGCGTGAGTTTCGGGCGCATGTTTTTTGGCGAGTCTATGTTTGCGCGCCGCACCGACGCGTCCAAAATCGCACTGGCCGCGTTGGTGT
>JANYJJ010000049.1 GCA_025358485.1 Burkholderiales bacterium
GATGCCGTGGAGCGGCGAAACACTCAGGCTGCTGGGGTCTTCGGGGCAGCTGGTGGTGCTGATGCTGTCGGCGAAGAGGACGACGGTGTGGCTTGTTTGTTTGTTACTACTTTTTTCAGCGCTTGATTCTTCAATCCGCCAGGCGATGCCTTCTTCGGTGAGCAGGCGGTTGATGAAGTGGAGGTCGGTTTCTCGGTACTGGACGGTGTAGCTGCGCACGGTGCCTGAGGCGGTGAAGGGGCTTTGCTCAAGGTGGGCGGTGATGTCGTCGGCCCAGCGCCAGTTGACGTAGCTGGCCTGTGCTGCATAGCGAGCAAAGACGCTGTCGATGATTTGTACGAGGGTTTTTTCTTGCCAGACTTGGCTGCGGCGGCTGTGGGCGAGCAGGGCAATCCAGGGGCGCACTTCAAGTCGGTAGCGGGCGAAGCCGCCGTCTGCGCCTTCGGAGGTGGCGCGCATCACGATGCCGCTGCGGGGGTGCAGGCTGCCGTCGGCCAGGGCGGTTTGCAGGGTGATTGGCTGGCCGAGCATGGCGTTGAGCTTGAGTCCGACTCGGGGGCTGAGGGTGACGAGCTCCAGGAACCACGGGGTGTTCAGTTCTTCCTTCAGGCTCCAGGCTTGGACCATCAGGCTGGCAAGCTCGCCTTGGGCGCTGAGGCGGTACAGGCGGGTGGTGCTGGTGAAGTTGAGGGAACTGGTTAACGCGTCGAGGGCGGCGGTGGCTGTTGGAGCGCTGGGGAGGGAGGCGGTGGACATGGCGTTAGGGGCTCATCAACTGCAAAAGCGCAGTGTGCCCGCTGCGCCGAGCTGCGGCAACTCTTGAGAAGGGGGATTCGGTGGTCTGTGAGCCATGCGCTGGCATCAGGCCAGCAGAAGATTTGCCACCGTTTGCGCTTGTTCTTCGTGAGCCAAATGGCCCAGGCCTGACAGCGTGATCAGCTTGGATTTCGGCAGCATGCGGTGGACACGATTTGCTTGCGACGGCGGCACCGCTTTATCGTTGGTTCCCGCGACCAAAGTGAGCGCAGGCTTCAGCTCTGGAATCTTGATTTCAAGGGCTTTCAAGTCCCAGTTGGCCATCATCGCCAGGGCTCCGGCAGCGTGGTTTGAGCTGCGCAACAGGCGTGCATACAACCGGGTTCCCTCGTCGTCCAGGGCCGATCCGGTGCCAGCAATCAGCCGACTGGCGGCAAGCGGGTTGGCGGCGCTGAAGGCGAATAATTTGGGCACAAACGGCAGCGCGGCCATGAGTTTGGCGGCGGGCGGGAAAATCAAACCGGGCAATCCGCCCAGCGGCAGCAGCGCGCCGTTCAGGCTAAAAAGGCTTTGCGGAGTGAGCCAGCCGTCCAAACACAGGCGGGCGGCGATGGCTGCACCCGCCGAATGGCCCACCAAAACTTGAGGCTGCACGCCCAGCGCTGCCAACAAAGCAGCCAGCGCCTGTGCCATGCCGGGCAAAGACATTTGCTGCGCCGTGCCTGCGCTGGTGAAGCAGTGGCCGGGCAAATCGACCGCCCAGACTTTGTATTTGGGTGCCAGCAGCGGCATCAACGCCCGCCAGGAATGGGTGCTGGCACCGGTGCCGTGGATCAGCAGCAAATCGGGCAGCGACGTCTCGGGCGCAGTTTGCTTGCCGGGCAATCTTTGAACATGCCAACGCAAATTGCCCACTTGCACAAATTGGCTGCACTCGCGGTGCGGCCAGGTGCTGCCGTCGTGCTGCCAGTCCACGTTCAACCCGCTGTTGAACTTGCCGCCGAGCTTGCGGCGAGCGCGGTGGCAGCTTTCACCACTTTCGACAATTCAGTGGCCCCCGCGTAAGGCAGCGGCACGTAGCCCGCGCCCATGGCGTCGGCCAGTTCTTTGGCGGCGGTTTGGGGTTGTGCGGCGGTGTCGAGCAGCAAGCTCGTCACACCGGCCAAGCGAACTTGACGTGCGGCCAGCAAGGCGTCGGCCATGGCTTGGGGGCGGCCTGGGCTGCCGTCGCGGGCAATGTTGCCGCGCCCGTCAGTCAAAAACACGACGACGGGCGTTTCGCCGCGCCGCTGCACGGTTTGCGCCAACGCCAAAGCCGCATCGATGCCGGTGGCCAATGGCGTGCCGCCGCCGCCAGGCAAACCGGCCAAGCTGCGTTTGGCGCGCACCAAAGATCGGGTGGGGGGCAACAGCACTTCGGCCGTGTTGCCACGGAAGGCCAACACGGCCACGCGGTCGCGGCGTACGTAGCAATCGGCCAGCAGCAGCTCGACGGCACCTTTGGCTTCGGCCAATCGGGCCAGCGCGGCCGAGCCCGATGCGTCCACCACAAACACGGTGGTGGTTTCGGTGTTTTGTTGATAGCGCGTGACATGAAAGTCTTCGCGGCGCACTTGAATGCGGGCGCTGGAGCGTGTTGTCAACTTCGGATTGGCGGCCGTTTTGACTTCCACTTCACGCCGTCGCAGCGCCTGCCAAGGTGCGGCGGCGCGCAAGGTTTCAATCACGTTCAGACGTGCACCAGCGCGTGGCTCGCCACGCCGCACACCGCTGGGGCGTCCGCGCGTTTTGTGGTGCTGCGCTTGGCCTGCGCGGCCTGCAGCGGCGTTGCGTGGAGAGGCCGTTTGGCCCAGCTTGAGCGCCGCCAGCAGGCCGGGCGGAATGGCAGCGCGGGCCGCCTCCAAGATGAGATCGTTCAACACCGCCGGGTCGATGGGCGGCGGTGCTTCTTCATCATCGTCTTCTTCGTCTTGTTCGTCTTCCTGCGATTCGTCGGTGTTGCTGTTGTGATCGTCCTGACTGTCGTCTTCAGCCTCGTCGGCGCTTTCAGGTGGCGTTGGTTTTTCTGACTCGTCAAGCTCAGAAAGCGCGTCGGCGTCTTCGCGCTCTGGGTCTGTCTCTTCTTGCGGTGATGGCGGCGGCAGCCGCGTGGCGCGCGGACCTAGCACCAAACGCGCAGCGATGGCGGCATCGTCTTCGTCAACCTCGGTGCGGCCGTCCAGCGCCGCTGCAGCGCGTGCCACGCGCAGCGCCAAGATCGGCGCGCGCACCGACGCAATGCCCAGGGCCGCGGCCGCTTCACAAACGCCTTGCATCACCACATCGCTCACCGTGACCAACGGCAACAGTGCGCGCGCTGTGGCCACGGCGCGGCGCGGGCTTTCGGTCATCGGGTCGAGCGCGGCTCCGCGCTGCGGCGTCAAGTTCACCCAAAACGCCAAACGCTCTTTCAACGACGACGGCACCTGCTCGTCGTCGGCCATGCCTTCGTCCAGCGCCACCACGCCCAGGCGCGCGGGCTGACGCAGCGCCATGCCGTCGCGCTCCATCACCACGGCCCCGAGGTCGATCACGGCGTTCATGCGTGCCGCCGTGCTGGAAGGCAAACGTTCGGCCATGGCCAGCAGGACGACGCCGTTGTCAGCCTCGGCCAGCACACCTTTTTGCACCACCGGGCGGCCCATTTGCAAGGTCGCCGCCAAGTCCAGCCCGCCTAGCAAACGCGCGTCTTGGATGTGCAAGGGCACACGGCGCAGCGGTGCCGATGCGGGCAGTGCATCACGCAAAAAGCCCAACCAAAAATCGCGTGTGGGGCCCGCCAAACCGCGCAGTGAGACGCCGCACGTGCCCACAGGGTCTATCGCGTGCAGCAAAGCCGCTTGGATGGCGTCAGCCCAGGCTTGTTCTGTAGCGTGCTCTGCGGTTTGCTCAGTCGATACCGCGTCGGCCGACGTTTTCAAGGCAGCACCGGCCACCGAAACTCAAGCCCCAAACAGCTCGGCCACGGCGCGGTCCACGCGCACCGTAGAGCCCGAATCGTCCAGCGGATTGCGGCGCAAGCGGTGGCGCAGCGCGGGCGGTGCCACGCGCTTCAAATGCCCATCGCTCACCACTTTGTCGCCTTGCAATGCGGCCAAGGCCCGCGCCGCGCGGATCAAGGTCAGCTCACCGCGCAGGCCGTCGGTGCCAAGACTCATGCACAGTTGCGCGGCGCGTTCCAAGGCCGCGTCGGGCACGCTGACTTTGGGCAAGTGCAGTCGGCCCGCCACGATGCTGGCGCGGATGCGTGCGTCCTGTGGCGACCACTTTTCAGTGAAGGCCGCGCTGTCGCGCTCAAACGCATCGCGACGGCGCACCACTTCCACGCGCCCCGCCATGTCGGTGGGCGTTTTCACTTCCACCGACAAACCAAAGCGGTCCAGCAATTGCGGGCGCAACTCGCCTTCTTCGGGGTTGCCGCTGCCCACCAACACAAAGCGCGCGGGGTGACGAACGCTGAGGCCCTCGCGCTCCACCACGTTTTCGCCCGACGCGGCCACGTCAATCAGCAAGTCCACCAAATGGTCTTCCAGCAAATTGACTTCATCGATATAAAGAAAGCCACGGTTGGCGCGTGCCAGCAAACCAGGCTCAAAAGCCTTCACGCCTTGTGCCAAAGCGCGCTCCAAATCAAGCGCGCCGACCACGCGGTCTTCGGTGGCACCCAGCGGCAAATCCACCACCGGCACCGGTACCAAGTGGCTCTTGGGTTTGGCTTTGGATTTAAGCGCAGCGCATGCTTCGCATGAGGCGCTTTTGATCGCCGGGTCACAGCCGTAGCGGCAGCCTATCACCGCATGCATCTTGGGGAGCAAAGCCGCCAGCGCCCGCACGGCTGTTGACTTTCCGGTGCCTCGGTCACCGAACACCAAGACGCCGCCTATGCTGGGATCAACCGCTGCCATCAGTATGGCCAGCTTCATTTCGTCTTGGCCGACGATGGCAGAAAAGGGGAAAGCGACAGACATGAGCGTGCGTGCGTTAACGTGAATTTCGGCGTGACTTCGAAGAGGCGGCAGAGTAGCAGATGACTTGCTGCGCGCGCTTCTAGAATGAGTCATGCTCGCTCAACGCACCCTCGTATCGATGACCCGCGCCGTGGGCGTCGGCGTGCATGGCGGGCAGCGTGTCGAGCTGACCCTGCGGCCTGCCCCGCCCAACACCGGCATCGTGTTCAGGCGCGTAGATTTGCCGACGCCGGTGGACATTCCAGTTAATACGCACGCGGTGTGCGACACGCGTTTGGCCACCACCTTGTCGCCCGGCGGTGACCCCGGTGCGCCCAAGGTCAACACCGTTGAACATTTGCTGTCGGCCTGTTCGGGCTTGGGCATAGACAACTTGTTTGTGGACATCACCGCCGAAGAAGTGCCCATCCTTGACGGCTCGGCTGCGTCGTTTGTTTTTCTGCTGCAAGGCGCGGGCATTGCGCTGCAAGACCAGCCCAAACGCTTCATGCGCATTTTGAAAACAGTGGAAGTGCGCGAGGGTGAAGGAAGCTCACTGAAGTGGGCCAGGCTCGACGCGTTTGAAGGCTACAAGCTGGCGTTTGAGATTGAGTTCGACCACCCGGCCGTCAACCAAACCGGCCAGCGCTTCGAGTTCAACATGGGCCTGGGCCAATACAAACGCGACATCGCACGCGCCCGCACTTTCGGCTTCACCAAAGACGTGGAAATGATGCGCAACCGCGGCTTGGGGCTCGGTGGCAGCATGGACAACGTCATCGTGCTCGACGACACCAAGGTGCTGAACGGCGGCGGGCTGCGCTACGGCGATGAATTTGTGAAACACAAAATCTTGGACGCCATCGGCGACATGTGGGTGCTGGGCCACCCTCTCATCGCGGCTTACACCGCCTTCAAATCGGGCCACGCTTTGAATAACAAGCTGCTGCGCGCGGTGCTGGCAGACGAGCACAACTACGAGATCGTCAGCTTCGATGACGCCAGCTTGGCACCGGCTGGCATGGCCGAGTTGGCGCCTGCGTGGTGAGCGGTTTTACCGACTTGAGATTGCCGGCATGCTGATTTTTCGGTGGATTGTTTTGCTGCTGGGTGTGGCGGGCCT
>JANYJJ010000068.1 GCA_025358485.1 Burkholderiales bacterium
CAGATCGGCAAAAAAATCAAGAAAACTTGCGTGGTGTCGGGCGTGTGCGACGGCTTCATTGGCAACCGCATGATCGAGCAGTACTCGCGACAGGCGGGCTTCTTGCTGGAAGAAGGTTGCACGCCGCAGCAGGTTGACAAAGCGGTTGAGAAGTTTGGCTTTGCCATGGGGCCGTTCCGCATGGGCGATTTGGCTGGCAACGACATAGGTTGGGCCATACGCAAACGCCGCTACCTTGAAAAGCCAAACATGCGCTACAGCAAGACCGCAGATTTGTTGTGCGAAATGGGCCGCTACGGTCAGAAAACTGGCGCGGGGTGGTACGACTACGTGGTGGGCAAACGCGACGCCATCCCGAGCGCAGCGGTGGGCGAGATGATCGAAAAACACCGCGTCACTTTGGGCGTGAAGCCGCGCAAGATTTCTGACGACGAAATCGTGCACCGCTTGGTGTATTCGCTGGTGAACGAAGGCGCGAAGATCGTCGAAGAAGGCATCGCATCCAAAGCCAGCGACATCGACATGGTCTACCTCACCGGCTACGGCTTCCCGCTGCACCGCGGTGGGCCGATGTGCTACGCCGACACGGTGGGCTTGTACAACGTCGCTGCCACGATGAAGCGCTTTGCTGGCAACCCGCTGGACGATGCATCGTTTTGGGTGCCTGCGCCCTTGCTCGCGAAATTGGTGGCTGAAGGCAAGAGTTTCAGCTGATGCGTTTGAGTTGATTCGGCACTACAGAGGAGCCCGCCATGAATGACCGCGCTACCTTCACCCGCATGCAAGACAGCACGCAGGCCGATTGGCAAAGAATCGGCGGCGAGTACCTGCCGTTTGCGCGCCAATTGCCAGACCGCCTGATGGCGCATTTGAAGGTGCTCGAAGGCGACTACGGCGGCTTTCCGGTGGACCGCTACACCCACTCATTGCAAACCGCCACCAACGCCTTGAGGGCAGGGCGCGATGAAGAGTACGTGGTGTGCGCGCTGTTCCACGACATTGGCGACACGCTGGGCACCTACAACCACTTCGACATCGCCGCTGCCATCCTCAAGCCCTTTGTGAGCGAAGCCAATTTGTGGATGGTGCAAAACCACGGCATCTTTCAGGGCTACTACTTCTTCCATCACATAGGTTTGAACCGCGACATGCGCGACCAATTTGCGGGACATGCGCACTTTGATCGCACCGCAGAGTTTTGCGATTTGTTCGACAACCCCGCGTTTGATGCCAAGGCCGAAACCTTGCCCATGAGCGAGTTCGAGCCCATGGTGAGGCGCGTGTTTGCGCAGCCAAAAAACAGCATTTACAAAACCTCATCGGCCATGACGGACAAGCTCGTTGCGGCCACCTTCACTTCGGCCACCATCACTTGATTTTCAGGAGCACACCATGACCCGCGCCGTGATCGTTTCCACCGCCCGCACCCCTTTGGCCAAAAGCTGGAAGGGCGCTTTCAACATGACCCACGGTGCCACCTTGGGCGGTTTTGCCGTCAAGGCCGCCGTCGAGCGCGCAGGCATAGAGCCCGGTGAAGTTGACGACGTCATCATGGGCTGCGCCACGCCCGAAGGTGCCACGGGCGGCAACATCGCGCGCCAAATTGCGCTGCGCGCGGGCCTGCCTGTGACCACCAGCGGCATGACAGTGAACCGCTTTTGCTCGAGCGGCTTGCAAACCATCGCCATGGCCGCGCAACGCATCATTGCGGGTGAGGGCGACATCTACATCGGCGGCGGCGTGGAAAGCATTTCCTGCGTGCAAAACGAAGCCAACCGCCACATGGGTGCCGACCCCTGGTTGCAAGAACACAAGCCCGAGATTTACTGGAACATGCTGCAAACCGCCGAGCAAGTCGGCAAGCGTTACAAGGTCGCAAAAGACCGCATGGACCACTACGGCGCGGCCAGCCAACAAAAGGCCTGCGCCGCGCAAGACGCCGGCTTGTTCGCCGCTGAAATGGTCAGCTGCACTGTGATGACCGGCGTGGCCGATGCCGTGATGGGTTTGCGCACCAAAGAAATCACCATCAGCGCCGACGAAGGTTTGCGCAAAGGCACCACTTACGAGGCGGTGGCGGGCATCAAATCGGTGTTTCCCGGCGGTGTGGTCTCGGCAGGCAATGCCAGCCAGTTCAGCGACGGCGGCGGTGCTTGCGTGTTGATGAATGAGACGCTGGCAGAGAAAAAAGGCCTGAAGCCATTGGGCCGGTTTTTGGGTTTTGCCGTGGCCGGTTGCGAGCCTGACGAGATGGGCATAGGCCCTGTGTTCGCGGTGCCCAAAGTGTTGAAGCGCTTGGGGCTGAAGGTGTCTGACATCGACCTGTGGGAATTGAACGAGGCCTTCGCCGTGCAAGTGCTTTACTGCGCCGACACGCTGGGCATCCCCATGGAAAAACTCAACGTCAACGGCGGCGCGATTGCGGTCGGTCACCCTTACGGCGTCAGCGGCCAGCGCCTGACCGGCCACGCGCTGATTGAAGGCAAACGCCGAGGTGCCAAGTTGGTGTGCGTGACCATGTGCATAGGCGGCGGCATGGGCGCGGCGGGTGTGTTTGAGGTGCTTTGATCTTTGAACACCGAACACCATGAGCTACCGCCAAACCGCTGACTTCTTGCTTTACCAATGGCTCAAGGTGGGTTCGTTGCAAACGCGCACGCGCTTTGCCGATCACTCGCGCGAAACCTTTGACAGCGTGCTCGACACCTGCGAAAAAATCGCGCGTGAAAAGTTTGCGCCCTTCAACCGCTTGGGTGACACCGAAGAGCCTTGGTTTGACGGCGACAAGGTGCACTTGCCTGCGTCCAGCAAGGCAGCGGCTGATGCCTATGTTGAGTCGGGGATGATGGCGGCGGCACAGGACTACGACATCGGCGGCATGCAGTTGCCCTGCGTGCTGGAGATGGCGGCGAACAGCTTTTTCTCTAAAGCGGCAATCGCTTTGGGTGGCGGCAACATGCTCACCAGCGGCAGCGCCAATCTGCTGATGGCGCACGGTTCGGCGTTGCAGAAGAAGGTGTTTGCTCAGCAGAATTTTTCGGGTCGGTTTGCGGGCACGATGTGTTTGAGCGAGCCGCAAGCCGGGTCGAGCTTGTCCGACATCGTGACGCGTGCGGTGCCTGATGGCGTTGAGTTTGAACACGACCCACTCGGCGCGCGCTACCGGCTGCGCGGCAACAAAATGTGGATCTCCAACGGTGAGCACGAGCTGACAGAAAACATCGTCCATTTGGTGCTGGCAAAAATTCCTGGTGAAGACGGCAAGTTGATTGCAGGCACCAAAGGCATTTCGCTTTTCATCGTGCCTAAGAAATTGGTGAACACCGAGGGCGAGCTCACTGGCGAGCGCAACGACGTGGCGCTGGCGGGCTTGAACCACAAGTTGGGTTATCGCGGCATGCCCAACACGCTGCTGAATTTTGGCGAGGGCAAGTTCCCTGTCAGGGCCGACGCACACCACAACGGCGCCGGTGCCATCGGTTACTTGGTGGGTCAGCCCGGCGAAGGCTTGCGCTGCATGTTCCACATGATGAATGAGGCGCGCATCGCGGTGGGCTTGGGCGCGGCAATGTTGGGTTACGCCGGTTACGAAGCCAGCCTGGACTACGCCAAAACCCGGCCGCAGGGTCGCGCTGTCGTTTCAAACGACGCTGGCACTGGTGGCAAAGACCCCACACTGCCTCAAGTCGCCATCATTGAACACGCTGACATCAAGCGCATGTTGCTGGCGCAAAAAAGTTACTGCGAAGGCGCGTTGGCGCTGACTTTGTATTGCGCGCGCTTGGTGGATGAGTTGCACACCGGCGAAAACGCGGCTGCAAAGCAGGCGGGCTTGCTGTTGGAACTGCTCACACCGATTGCCAAAAGCTGGCCCAGTGAATGGTGTGTGGAAGCCAACAGTTTGGCCATACAGGTTTTGGGCGGCTACGGCTACACGCGCGACTTTCCGGTCGAGCAGTATTGGCGCGACAACCGCCTCAACATGATTCACGAAGGCACGCACGGTATTCAAGCGCTCGACCTGTTGGGCCGCAAGGTGGTGATGCAAGGCGGGGCCGGCTTCAAGCTGTTTGCTGACACCGTTACCGCCACCGCGCAGCGCGCCGCGGCCGTTCCGAGTTTGGCGCCGCATGCTGCCACGTTGATCGCCACATTGAGCGCCGTCCAACGCGCCACGCAAGCCGCTTGGGCCACCGGCGAACCTGTCGAAGCGCTCGCCAACGCCACGCCCTATTTGCAAGCCTTTGGCCACACCGTGTTGGCTTGGATGTGGTTGGACGTGGCGCTGTGCGCGCAAGCCGCATTGGCGTCAAGCGCCGACGCCACTGAGCGCCACGCCCTGCAAGGCAAGCTCGCTGCCACCACTTACTTTTTCAACTATGAATTGCCACGGGTTGCGGCTTGGTTGAGCGTGGTCACCACGCGCGATGACACCTGCCGCAGCATGGCGGTCGAGTGGTTCTGAAAGCCATTTGCACATCGCAATGCAGACCATGAGCAACACCACTCTAGGCAAGTTGATATGGGTGCTGATATTTGGCGGCTTGCTGCTGGCCGTGCTTGGTCTGGTCATACAAAAAACTGACACCAGCGTGGGCTGGCCCATGGCCGCAGCGGGTGCGGTGTTTGCGCTGGCCGGTGCAGTTTTGCTGGTTGTGCGTGCGCGCCGCGGGGATTCAACATGACAAGCAACATGACAAGCAACATGATCCGCCACGTCGTCATGTGGAAGCTGCTGGATGCAGCCCATGCGCCCCGCTTCAAAACGCTGCTCGACACCTGCGCGGGCTTGGTGCCTGGCATGCTGGAATTTGAAGTGCACATCAAAACACCAGGGCTTGAGGCCAATGTGGACGTGATGTTGAACTCGCTGTTCGCCGATGCCGCCGCGCTCGACGCTTACCAAACACATCCGCACCACAAAGCCGTCAGCGCCCAGTTGGGCCCGCTGCGTGAAACGCGCAGCGTGCTGGATCACGCAGTCACACCTTGAACGCCTCCACAGGAACCCCAGCCATGAGCACCCCCATCAAGAACCTGTTCAACCTGACCGGCAAAACCGCCCTCATCACCGGCGGTTCGCGCGGCCTGGGTTTGCAAATTGCTGAAGCCCTGGGCGAAGCCGGTGCCAAGCTGCTGCTCACCTCACGCAAAGCGCCCGAATTGGAAGCGGCCGTGGCCCAACTTCAAGCCAAAGGCATTGATGCACGCTGGGTGGCGGCTGACGCCAGCGACGCCGCGCAAATCAAACACGTGGCGGATGAAGCCATGCAGCGCTTGGGCCGCGTTGACATCTTGGTCAACAACGCCGGTGCCACGTGGGGCGCACCCGCCGAAGACCATCCGCTGGAAGCGTGGGACAAGGTCATGAACATCAACATCCGCAGCATCTTTTTGATGAGCCAAGCCATCGGCAAGATGAGCATGATTCCCAGCGGCGGTGGCCGCATCATCAACGTCGCGTCGATTGCGGGCTTGTCGGGCGCATCACCCGAAACACAGTTCATCGCTTACGGCACCAGCAAGGGCGCGGTGGTCAATTTCACCCGCACGCTGGCCGGTGAATGGGGCCGCTACAACATCAATGTGAACGCCTTGGCCCCGGGCATGTTCCCCAGCAAGATGACGCGCGGCACGTTTGAGAAGTTGGGCGCTGACGCGATCGCGCGCACCGCGCCCTTGAACCGCGTGGGCGACGATGACGACTTGAAAGGCGCGGCCTTGCTGTTTGCGAGCGCAGCGGGCAAGCACATCACCGGCCAGATCCTCGCGATTGATGGCGGCGTGAGTGCGGTGCACGGGGTTTGACGGGCCCGCATCAACATGAAGTTTTCGGTTCACATTCCCTTCGCCGAGTTGCTGGGGTTTGAGCTCGTCAGCATGGGTGATGGGCAGGCGCAAATTGACGTGCCGCTGCGCGATGACTTGTGCAACTCATGGCAAATGGCGCACGGCGGCGTGACCATGACGCTGTTGGATGTGGTGATGGCGCACGCGGCTCGCAGCCCTGAAATGCACCTGCCCGACGGCGGCCGCGGCGTGCTCACCATCGAGATGAAAACCAGCTTCATGCGACCCGCCACCGGCCGCCTTCGAGGCATGGGCAAGTTGCTGACCAGCACCTCCAGTTTGGCGTTTTGCGAAGGCTCGGTGTTTGATGAAAGTGACGTGCTGGTGGCCCACGCCACAGGCACTTTCAAGTTCTTGCGCACTCTGGCCGTGGGCGGGCGTTTGGTTGAACGCCAGCTTGCGTCTAGTTGATCGCGTCTGATTGACTGCGAAGGAGCCATCGTGAACATCCCTGAGGTCAACGGCAACAGCAACAGCAACAGCAACATCGACAGCAACAGCAACAGCAACAGCAACACCCACAGCAGCGGCGAAGAGTTTCGCGACGACCTGCGGCCTCTTCACGCGCCGACCATTTCATCGGCGGCGGGTTCGGGCAACGCTCAAGCGCGACGCGTACTGAGCGCGGCCGAACTCGCGCCGCTCACCCAATTGAACAACACCCGCTCGGCGTTGGCTGTGTTGCAAACCTTGCTCATCATCGCGGCAGCCATGGCCACCGCGTTGTGGCTCGGCCCGGATTTGTGGGTGCTTGCCTGCGTGGTGGTGATCGGTGTGGCGCAACACGGCCTGTTCATCTTGGCGCATGAAGCGGCGCACTACCGGCTGTTCAGCCAACGCACTGCCAACGACGTGATCGGCCGCGTGGTGGGCATGCTGGGTGGCGTGTCGATGTGCACCTACCGCGTGACGCACCGACTGCATCACAACCACTTGTACACCTCCGAAGACCCCGACACCGCCATCCACGGTGGTTACCCGCGCGGCGTGAAATACCTGTGGAAGAAGCTGGCGCAAGACCTGATGGGTCTGAACGCCTACAAAACCTATGCCTACTTTTTTGGCGCACCGGCCTTGAACGCCGTCACCAACAAAGCGGCCCGCCCGCTCGACGACACCTCCGCGCAACTTCGTGCCACTGCCCGCACCGACCGCTGGTTTGTGGTGGTATTTCAAGTGTGTGCGCCCTTGCTGTGCGCACTGGTTTGGGGCTGGCAAGGCTTGGCTTGGTATGCCGTGTTGTGGATCTTGCCTTTGCTGACGGTGTTGCAGCCGGTGCTGCGTTTGCGTGCGATTTGCGAGCACGGTGCCACGACTGATTTTTCATCGCCGCTGACTGCCGCACGCACCAACCGAACTTGGGGCAGCGCGGGCAATTGGCTGGGCCGCATGTTGTTGTTCCCGCATCACGTGAACTATCACCTTGAACACCATTTGTACCCGGCGGTGCCGCATTACCACTTGCCTGAATTGCATCGCTTGTTGCTGAGCAAAGGTGCGCTGCAAGGTGCCGAAGTGCGCGACGTGGCAGACACCTTGCGTTTGATCTTTGCACCGCGCCTGTCCAAACCCCTGCCCGAACCCAAGCACGCGGATTCACCCCTGTCGAAAGCCTCTTCATGAAGAACTACCAAGGCGGCACCGCCGTCATCACCGGCGCGGCCTCGGGCTTTGGCCTGGAGGCTTCACGCATCGCCGCAAAGCGCGGCATGAACGTGGTCATGGCCGACGTGCAGCAAGACGCGTTGGACGTGGCTGCGGCTGAAATTGCAGGCATGGCTGCTTTGACGGGGAATCAAGTTTTGGCCTACCGGCTTGACATCTCCAAGTCAGACGAAGTCGAGGCTTTGGCCGCCGCCACGATGGCGCGTTTTGGTGCTCCAAACTTTGTGTTCAACAACGCGGGTGTCGGCGCGGGCGGTCTGATTTGGGAGCACACGCTGAAAGATTGGGAGTGGGTGATAGGCGTGAACCTGATGGGCGTGGCACACGGCGTTCGCGTGTTCACGCCGCTGATGCTGGCGGCGGCCCAAGCCAATCCAGCTTATGAAGGTCACATCGTCAACACCGCGTCGATGGCGGGCTTGTTGAACGCGCCCAACATGGGTGTTTACAACGTCACCAAGCATGCGGTGGTCTCGCTCAGTGAAACTTTGTACCAAGATTTGGCGCTGGTCACCGACCAAATTCATGCCTCGGTGTTGTGCCCTTACTTTGTGCCGACTGGCATCACGCAAAGCCATCGCAACCGACCTTCTGATTTGCGCGACCAAGGCGTCAAGCCCACACGCAGCCAGTTGATCGGTCAAGCCATGAGCGACAAGGCGGTCGGCAGCGGCAAGCGCACGGCTGCCGAGGTGGCGCAGTATGTTTTTGATGCGATGGATGAGAGGCGGTTTTACGTTTACAGCCACCCGAAAGCTTTGGGCAGTGTGCAAACGCGCTTGGATGATGTGATGCTGGGGCGCAATCCGACCGACCCGTTTTCGCACAAACCAGAGTTGGGGGCTGAACTTCGCGCCGCACTTCGGGCCGTCGATTGACTCGTTTATCTTCGCCGTTTTTTTGTGCCTGCGCTGACCGCGCCAACACAACAATCTTTCCCTCAACACCCTAACTTCAAAGCCTGCACCGGCCTGCCGGTGTCCGCATCCACCACCACCAAATTGACCTGCCTTGCATGCTTGGGGTCACTCGCTGTGCTCGGTGTGAAGCTCAGAGTCGTTGGTGAATCCAGCTTGCCAGACCACGCCGAGACCGGCTTGTATTCGCGCACCACGAAGTCGTGTTTCAAGGTCACGCCTTCGTTTTCGCCGGCCTTCACTGAGGTGACGTGGTTCAGCTCGGTCACGGCCCAATACGCAGCCAAGCGCGTGGGGCCGCCTGCCACGGGTGCGACGTTGGCGCTGAACTGATTGCCCTCGCGGGTCAGGCTGATGTGCGCTTGCGCTGGCGCGGCGGCGCTCAGAGGCAAGCGTGTGTTGATCCAGTCTTTGTGGTCTTTGCCGTCCAGCACCACCTGCGGCGTGTAGCTGAACTTCGCGCCATTGCTGGCCTGTTGTTGCGATTGGCGTGCCGTGTAGGCGGGGCTGGCGAAGCGGTCTTTCCAACCCAGGCGGTCCCAGTAATCGACGTGAAATGCGAGTGCCACTGCGTTGCTGCGCGCGTCAACCTCAGGCGTCATGCGCGACAACCAGCGATCGGCTTGCGGGCAAGAGTTGCAGCCCTCGGAGGTGTACAGCTCCACCACGCGCGTCAGGGTGGCGGGGCTGCTGGCTTTGCAAGTGCCAGGCGGCGAATCGGCCGCTGTCGCCACCGGCAGGCTGATCGCCACGACCAAGCCTGCACACACACTTCGAAGGGCAGCGCTGGGCCAGACGGCGTCAAAGCGATTTGTATTCAAGCTCATGTGATTTCTCCAAAGTGGGCCGTGGGAAGTCGCCGCAGCGACGGCCTTCTTACAGGCTTGGGGTGGTTACCATCCGCCTCCACACACTGTGCGCACTCGCATTTTCTTCTTCATGTTTTCAAAGTTCCTCTCAAGTTTTTGCCGAATCAGATGGAGCTTCCGACCTGTGTTGATGCGATCAATTTGGGCTGCCGCCGCGTTGACATCAAGCAGCGCTTGGTCGCAAACAGCGCCTCCTGAAACAAGCACTGCACCAGCGCTTTCTCTGCCACAAACTCAGCCACTAACTCAGCCACGAACTCAGCCAGGAACCGACAACCCGCACGATGTTGTCGGCTTGTCCACCTTGCCCTCGGTGGTGCGTGTCAACGCTGAACGCATACGCTTGCCGGGTCGCGAAAACATGGGGCTGCTTGGCACGTCTTACTTGCTGCAAGTGGCCCCCAACATTTACGTCGGCCCTGCGGCTTATGGTGCTTTCACGGGCCAACGCGGTGGCTTTTTCACGGTGGGCGCAGAAGCCTCGGTGCGCCGTGCGGTCTCTGAATTCATGGACGTGGAGGTGGGTGTTTATGCAGGCGGTGGTGGTGGTGGCGCAGCGCCGGTGGGTGGCGGTTTGATGTTGCGCACCCATGCCGATTTGACGCGTGACTTTGGCAACTACCGCGCGGGCGTGTCGTTGTCACAAGTGCGTTTCCCCAACGGCCAAATTCGCAGCAACCAACTCGGCTTGGTGTGGAGCACTGGCACCGATTTTCGTTATGTCTCGCGCAGCCAACTCACGGCGTCAGGTTCAAGCTCCAACGCCTCGGTCATAGGCCGCACCGGCATGGGCTTCGACCGCGTCCAAGCGGTGGTGGGTTTTTACAGCCCGCGCCCCGGCGTGACCCGCATCAGCGGTGGGCCTCTCGCTTCCAAAATCGGGCTGGTGGGTGCGCGCATGGAACGTGCACTGACCGACAACAACTATTGGGGCATTGAAGCCGCAGGCGCGGGCAGCGGCGGCGTCGCAGGTTATGCCGAATACCTTGCCACTTTGGGCACCGAACGCGCCGTCTGGGCCGACCACTTGGTGTTGGGTGTGCGCGGTGCCGTGGGCATGGGCGGTGGCGGCGATGTGAGCGTAGGCGGCGGCCTGTTGCTCAAAGGCGCGGCCTACTGCGTTGTGCGCCTCGCGCGCGACGTGGGTCTGACTTTGGAAGGTGGATACACCACCGCGCCGCAGGGCAAGTTCCGCGCGCTGCACGCCACCGCCGCGCTCAACTTCATCTTGGACGACCCCTACGACACCTCCGCACCCGCGCGCACCACGCGCAGCGAATGGGTGGGCGGCGTGTCGCGCTACAAGGCTGCGCGCAAAGACGGCTCAGTGCGTGACCTCGACGCCGTCACGATGAAAGTCAACCGCTTTCTGGCCAACAATTTTTACGTCACTGGCCAAGCGCACAGCGCATTTGCGGGTGGCGCGGGCGGCTATTCGGTGGGCTTTTTTGGTGTCGGCACGCAATGGCCAGTTTTTTCTCGAACCCGGGTAGGAGCAGAATTTTTGGCCGGAGCAGCAGGCGGCGGCGGTGTCGAAACTCGCGGCGGTGCGTTGACGCAGCCCATGGCCTATGTTGACTACGAACTCACCCATCAGCTGTCACTGCGCCTGAGTGGTGGCAAAGTGAAATCACTGCGCGGCCCATTCAGCAGCAACGCCGTCGACCTCAGCGTGGCATTCCCATTTGGGGTGACCAGCCATGCTTACCGCTGAACCTGAGACTCAACTTTCCGCGTTATCGGTGCCACGTGTTGCTGTCATCGGCGGCGGCCCCGCTGGTTTGATGGCCGCTGAAGTGCTGGCGCTCGGCGGCGTTCAGGTCGATTTGTTCGATGCCATGCCGTCGGTGGGCCGCAAGTTTTTGTTGGCAGGCAAGGGTGGGCTGAACCTCACGCATTCAGAAGCGTTTGAGCCCTTCGTTGAACGCTATGGCGCGCGCGCCGCGCCCATCGAAAGCATGCTGAAACGCTTTGGCCCGACCGAGCTGCGCGCCTGGGCGCAAGGCTTGGGCGTGCGCACCTTTGTGGGCAGCTCGGGCCGCGTGTTTCCCACCGACTTGAAGGCCGCGCCTTTGCTGCGCGGCTGGTTGCACAGGCTGCGCCAACAAGGCGTGCGTTTTCACATGCGCCATCGTTGGCTGGGTTGGAACGGCGCGGGTGCTTTGAATTTTGAAACGCCGCTGGGTGAGCGGTTTGAGCGTTTCGATGCGGTGTT
Source organism: Burkholderiales bacterium (assembly GCA_025358485.1). Lineage (GTDB taxonomy): Bacteria > Pseudomonadota > Gammaproteobacteria > Burkholderiales > Burkholderiaceae_C > JANYJJ01. The sequence goes on from JANYJJ010000068.1 coordinate 11,517, forward strand.
GTTGGCCCTGGGCGGCGGCAGTTGGACGCGCTTGGGGTCGGACGGTGCATGGGTGCCGCTGCTGCGTCAACACGGCGTCGATGTGGCGGCGCTGCTGCCGTCCAACTGCGGCTTTGATGTGAAGTCGGCCGCTGCGAATTCAGGCTGGTCTGAGCACTTTCGCAGTCGCTTTGCCGGGCAGCCAGTGAAGAACGTCGCGCTGCGTTTTCAAGGTTTGAATGGGCGTGAGTTTCATCAAGCCGGTGAGTTCGTCATCACCGACAGCGGCGTCGAGGGCAACCTGATTTATGCCGCGTCCGGCCCGGTTCGCGATGCGCTGATTGAGCGCGGTGAGGCAGTGGTGCAAATCGACCTGTTGCCGCAACGAGATGCAAGCTTTGTGGCTGCTGAAGTGGCGCGCCCCCGCGGCTCGCGCAGCTTGGCCACCCATCTCAAAAGCCGCCTTGGCATCGACGGCGTGAAGGCATCAATGCTGCATGAATTGTTGCCACGCGAAGTGATGAACAGCGCCGCCGCATTGGCCGTGGCGATCAAAGCCTTGCCGTTGTCGTTGACGGCACCGCGACCGATAGACGAAGCCATCAGCAGCGCCGGTGGTGTGCGCTTTGAAGCACTCACAGATGGCCTGATGTTGCAAGCGCAATCTGGCGTTTTCTGCTGCGGTGAAATGCTGGACTGGGAAGCGCCCACTGGCGGCTATTTGCTCACCGCCTGCATGGCCAGCGGCGTGTGCGCCGGGCAGGGCGTGCTGGCCTTTTTGAATCAGCGCGTGGACTGAATTTTTTGCACCGCGGGCTGGGTTGATTTCGACCGCTCACGGCCACCGATCTCGCGCTTCCATCTCACTTTTTGGACTATCCCGTTTTGAACAAAATTCTTCTGCAAATTGCCGCCGAGCTCAAGGTCAGGCCCGCCCAAGTGAACGCTGCGGTGGAGTTGCTTGACGGCGGGGCCACCGTCCCGTTTATTGCACGCTATCGCAAGGAAATCACCGGCGAGTTGGACGACACGCAACTGCGCGATTTGGAGGCGCGCTTGGGCTACTTGCGTGAGCTGGAAGAGCGCCGCGAGGCGGTGTTCAAAAGCATCCAAGACCAAGGCAAGTTGACACCCGAGTTGCGTGCGGCGGTGGACGCTGCTGCCACCAAGCAAGACCTGGAAGATGTGTACCTGCCCTACAAAGTGAAGCGCCGCACCAAGGCCATGATGGCGCGTGAGGCGGGCATCGAGCCCTTGGCCGACAAGTTGTTTGCCGACCCGTCGCTCGACCCACTTTCACAGGCTGCGGACTTCGTCAATGTTGATGGCGGTTTCGCTGACGCACACGCGGTGCTCGACGGCGTGCGCGACATCTTGAGCGAGCGTTGGGCCGAAGATGCCGTGCTGGTGGGCAAGCTGCGCGAGTGGTTGTGGGGTGACGCGCTGTTCAAGTCCAAGTTGCTCGACGGCAAAGACGGCACGCATCCTGACGCCGCCAAATTTCGCGATTACTTTGACTACGCCGAACCCATACGCACCGTGCCTTCGCACCGTGCGCTGGCGGTGTTTCGGGGTCGCACGTTGGAGTTTTTGGAAGCGAAGTTGGCGCTCGATGAAGAGGTCATTCCAGGAAAACCGTCTTTGGCTGAGGGCCACATTGCAGTGCATTTGCGTTGGAGCCACAGCAAGCGCCCCAGCGACGACCTCATCCGCAAATGTGTGGCCTGGAGTTGGAAGGTCAAGCTGAGTTTGAGTTTGGAGCGCGATCTGTTCGGCCGCCTGCGCGAAGAAGCCGAACGCGTGGCCATCAAGGTGTTTGCCGAGAACCTGCGCGACCTGCTGCTGGCCGCGCCCGCCGGTCCGCGCGTCGTCATGGGTTTGGACCCTGGCATACGCACCGGCTGCAAAGTGGCGGTGGTGGACGCGACCGGCAAAGTGTTGGCACACAGCACCATTTATCCGCTGGAGCCGCGCCAAGATTGGGAGGGCTCGCTGCACACCTTGGGCCTGCTGTGCGCCACCCACGGCGTGAACCTCATTGCCATAGGCAACGGCACCGGCAGCCGTGAAACTGACAAGCTCGCTGCCGACCTCATCAAGCGCATACAGGCCCTGGCTCCCGGCACGCACATCGAGCGCGTGGTCGTCAGCGAAGCAGGTGCCTCGGTTTATTCCGCCAGTGAGTACGCCAGCAAAGAGCTGCCCGATTTGGACGTGACCCTACGCGGCGCCGTCAGCATTGCGCGCCGCTTGCAAGACCCGCTGGCCGAGCTGGTGAAGATTGAACCCAAGAGCATCGGCGTGGGCCAATACCAGCACGATGTGAACCAAGGCGATTTGATGCGCAGCCTGAACGCAGTGATCGAAGACTGCGTCAACTCGGTGGGTGTGGACTTGAACACCGCGTCCACGCCGCTGCTGTCGCGCGTGTCGGGTTTGAGTCCAGCGGTGGCCGGCAGCATCGTGCGTTGGCGTGATGCGAACGGCGCGTTTCAGAATCGACAACAACTGCTTCAGGTGAGCGGCTTGGGCCCCAAAACCTTCGAGCAAAGTGCTGGTTTTTTGCGCATACGCGGTGGCGACAACCCGCTGGACCAATCCGGCGTGCACCCCGAAACCTATCCGCTGGTTGAGCGCATTTTGGGCGTGGTGAAGAAGCCCGCACGCGAGCTGATGGGCCACGCCGACGTGATTCGCACGCTTAAACCCGAGGCCTTTGCCGACGAAAAATTTGGTGCCATCACGGTGAAGGACGTCCTCACCGAATTGGAAAAACCCGCCCGTGATCCGAGGCCTGATTTCAAAGTGGCGCGCTTCAACGACGGCGTCGAAGACATCAAGGATTTGCAGCCTGGCATGCTGCTGGAAGGCACGGTGAGCAACGTCGCGCAGTTCGGTGCCTTCATCGATTTGGGCGTTCACCAAGACGGACTGGTGCACGTGAGCCAACTTAGCAACAAGTTCACCAGCGATGCGCGCGAGGTGGTGAAAACCGGCGACATCGTCAAAGTGCGCGTGGTGGAAGTCGACTTGGCACGCAAGCGAATTGCGCTGACGATGAAGCTGGACGCCAAGCCTGCGGTGGGCGGTCACTCGTCGGGTGATGCGAATACTTTTCGAGCGCCGGATCGCGGACAGCAGCGTCACGGTTCGGGAACTCCAAGGTCATCAGGTGGTGTTGGTGGTGGTGGCGCGCCAGCCCCCGCAGCGTCGGCCATGGCCGATGCGTTTGCGCGGCTGCAAGGCAAGCGTTGAGCGCGAAGCTGAAGTGGGTTGTTATTGAGCGTTCCAGCTTGAAGTTCAGGCTCGGGATCACCATTCACTGACACGGCGCAGTTCGTGCTGCGTCGATAGAATTCGACGGCAAATATGCACGCACCCGCAGCACCCGAATCCATGTCACCTGCTTCGCAAAACCCAGAGTTGCACGCTGAGACTTCAGCCCCTGTCGTCATCATCGGCGCGGGCTTGGCGGGCCTCACGGTGGCTTTGCAGTTGGCGCAGTCGCGCAAGGTCATCGTGCTGGCCAAGCGCAACATGGACGAGGCTGCCACGGCCTGGGCGCAAGGCGGCATCGTCGGTGTTTTGGGCAGTGACGACAGCATTGCCTCCCACGTGCGCGACACGCAAGACGCCGGTGCTGGCCTGGTGGATGAGCAGACCGCGCGCTTCATTGCCGAGCACAGTGCCGCCGCCATCCAGTGGTTGGTCGATCGCGGCGTGCCCTTCACAACCGACCCCGACGGCCCGTTGGGCCTGCACCTGACGCGCGAAGGCGGGCACGCGGTGCGGCGCATTGCGCACGCCGCCGATGCCACTGGCAAAGCCATCCACGACGTGCTGCTGGCTGAAGTCAAAGCCCATCCCAACATCGAGATGCGCGAACGCTGGATGGCGGTGGACGTCATCACGTCGCGTTTGTTGAGGCGGGATGAAGCGCCGCATTGCTACGGTGTTTATGCGCTCGACATTGACACCCAGCGCGTTCACAAACTGCCTGCCTCGGCCGTGGTGTTGGCCACCGGCGGCGTGGGCAAGGTCTACCGCTACACCAGCAACCCCGACACGGCCACCGGCGACGGCATTGCCATGGCATGGCGCGCGGGCTGCCGCGTGGGCAACATGGAGTTCATTCAGTTCCACCCGACCTGCCTGTATCACCCACAAGAACGCAGCTTCTTGATCACCGAAGCGCTGCGCGGCGAAGGCGCTCACCTCAAGTTGCCCAGCAGCGGGCCGGGTGATCCGGGTGGCACGCGTTTCATGGCCTCGCACGACGAACGCCTTGAACTTGCGCCGCGTGACATCGTGGCCCGCGCCATCGACTTCGAGATGAAAAAGCACGGCGTTGACCATGTGTGGCTCGACGCGACGCACTTGGGTGCAGACTTCCTCAAAGAACACTTCCCGACCATTTACGCGCGCTGTTTGAAGCTGGGCATAGACATCACCACCCAGCCCATTCCGGTGGTGCCCGCCGCGCACTACACCTGCGGCGGCGTGGTGACCGACCTGAACGGCCGCACCGATCTGCCGGGTTTGTACGCGGTGGGCGAGACCACCTACACCGGCTTGCACGGTGCAAATCGCTTGGCCAGCAACTCGCTGCTTGAATGCGTGGTGCTCGGCCAAACTTGCGCCAGCGACATCTTCGAGCGCGCGGTGACCG
>JANYJJ010000077.1 GCA_025358485.1 Burkholderiales bacterium
GGGCCTACCTCAAGGACGTGCTCACCCGGCTGCCGACGCACATGAACAGCCGGATCGAGGAATTGCTGCCGCATCGCTGGCAGGCGAACAACTGACCTGTACCAACGAGCGTTCGTCAAGGTGGGGTGGCTGGCCGCTTACTGAAGAAATCGCTGCGAGAGTGGTTAGAGGCCGCAAAGACAGACGCACTTCCAGAGGTACGCGAGGCAGCGATAAGCGTTGGTTAACTCTACGGTGTTACCGGCAGGCCGCATCAAACGCACGTAGCTCACGCACTCATGCAGCGCCCACCGCCTTGAAGAAGGTGTAGCAAAACACACCGTCGCTTTCAGCGGTTCGCAACAGCGCTTGCACGCCTTCGTCGAAGCGCTGCGCCTGCATCAAACCAGCTGCCAACGCGGGCTCGCGAACGCCTTGGATCATGGCGGTGAAGGTGTTACGGGTGAAGCCTTCGGCCCACTCGGGGCGGCTGCCGTCCACGTAGACCGTGCGCGGTGACACCTGAACACTTGTTAGCCCCGCGGCCACCATCAAGGGCTGAAGTTGACGGCCGATGAGTGCATTGCCGCCGGCCCTGCTTTGCAATTCAACTTGGCACTGAATGGCGTCGCGAGCCGCGGCGTTGTCGGGGTGAAAGGCCGTCAAACCGTGATCGCCTTCGATGACGGTGAGCGTGCCGCCGGGGCGCAGAAGCTTGCGCAAGGTCGTTAAGGCTTCGACGGGCTCGGCAAGGTGTTCCAGCACAAAGCACAAGAAGACGTGGTCAAACGACGCGGCTTTGAAGGGCATGGAAAAGATGTCGGCTTGTTGAAATTCAACATTGAGATGCCCGGCTTGTGCCACACGATCGCGCGCAATAGCGACCGAAGCGTGAGAGATATCGATGGACGTAAATTGTGCTTGCGGGCTGCGCGAAGCGAGTGTCAAAGTTTGCGCGCCGACACCGCAGCCCGCCTCTAGAACACGGCTGCCCGGCGGGTAGTGAGTGTCGTGGTGCAGCAGCTCGGTCAAGGTGCTGGCTTGGTCGTTCAGGCGCTCGCTTTCGCGTGAGTCGTAGCCGTGGACATAGGTGTTGTTCATGTGCTGAGTGGAGGCGATTGCAAAAGCGCAGTGTGGCTTTTGCGCACACACCTGTATTGAACGCAATTGCAGGTGACGGTTCAGCCGAATGCCCTTTGCCACGCTCCGGGTGTAAACCCAAAGTGGCGCACAAAGCAGCGGTGCAAATGGCTTTGATCAGCAAACCCGCTGGAAGCTGCCGCATCGGCCAGCGTGACGCCTGAGCGTACGAGACCGCGTGCGTGCTCGGTGCGTTGCCACATCAACCACGCGTGCGGGGGCAGGCCATGCGCCTGATGAAAACGCCTGAGCACTTGGAATTTGCTCAGGCCCGCCAGCGCCGCCAGCTCATTCAAAGTGGGTGGGTTCAGCAAGTCATCGGCCAAACGCTCGCGGATCAAATTCATGGCGTGCGACTTGGATGTTTCGCCCCTTTGGGCAGAGTCCAACGCGCGCGCAATGGTCGGCACGGCGGTGTGCGCGTTCAGCAGCAACACGCAGGTTTGTACCAGCGCTTCTTCGCTGGCCAGCGCGCGCAATTTCGACGGAGTACCGCCGCTTGTGTGTTCCTGTTCAACGCTCGCCCACATTTCAAGTTGCGCCAACAAACGTTTCAAGGCGCGAGCCAACACTGCGTCTTGAATCACCGGCTGCGTTATTTCGATGTCGCGAGTGGTGTCGGAATCAAGCGCCAAACTGGTTAGCACGGCAGGCTCGAAATAGACCATCTTCCAGCGCCGCGTGCGTCCACCGCGAGGCCTGCCGTCATGCACTTCACCGGGGTTGGTGGCGATCAAGTCGCCTGCACACGCATCCACCACACCTCTTCCGCTGGCCGAGGTCTGCGCGCCCGCTTCTATCAAGCCCAAGCCGTGTGTAGCGTGACTGTGTTTGCCAAACGACAAACCGCTTTCGATGACGGTGCCGTACACACCGGGCCACGGTGAGCTCAGAACTTGAACGCGATGGTGAGGGGCTTCTTGCATCAAGAAAGCTTAGCTGCGGCGACGCATGACCCTGGCATCACAGCTTGGGCAACGTCCCCACCACTCCCCGCACAAACCAATTCATCGTGCCGATGTCGGCGTCACTCAGGGCACCGGTTTGCAAACGCAGCTTGCCGTCGGCGTCGGTCAGCGGTGCGCTGAAGGGCTTGAAGCTGCCTGCTTCAATGGCTTGCTGTTTGGCTTTGAGCAGGACTGCCACGTCGCTTGGCACATCAACCGGAACGCTGCGGGCCAAAGGGCTGAGTGCCACGAAGCCTTGCTTCATGCTGCCCCACACCGGCTGCGGTTTCCAACTGCCGTTCAATACCGCCTTGGCAACCGCCGTGTAGTGGCCGCCCCATTGGTGAACGATGGCGGTGAGCTGCGCATTGGGGGCCACTGCGCGCATGTCGCTTTGGTAGCTGACCATGCGCGTGCCTCTGGCCTTGAAGTTGTCTTCTGCGGTTTGCGCCACCGCGCTGGAAGCGCTGTGGTTGGTCAGCACGTCGGCCCCTTGGTTGATGAGCGTTTGTGCGGCTTCGCGTTCGCGTGCAGGGTCGAACCAAGTGTTGAGCCACAGCACCTTCACTTGTGCTTTGGGGTTGACCGCGCGCATGCCCAAGGTGAAGGCATTGATGCCTTGAATCACTTCGGGCACCGGAAAACCAGCGACGTAACCCGCTGTGCCGGAGCGGCTGGTTTTGCCCGCCAACATGCCTGCCAAGTAGCGCGCCTCGTAGTAGCGGGCGTTGTAGGTGTTGAGGTTGGCGGCGGTCTTGTAGCCGCCTGCGTGTTCAAACTTCACGCCCGGGAACTCTGCGGCGACGCGCAGCGCGGGCTCTAGGTAACCAAAGCTGGTGGCGAAGATGAGTTGGTGGCCTTGCTGCGCCAAGTCGCGCATCACGCGTTCGGAGTCGGCCCCTTCGCTGACGCTTTCGACCACGGTGGTTTTGACTTTGTCGCCAAGTGCTTTTTGCATGGCAATGCGGCCAAGGTCATGTTGATACGTCCAGCCTGCATCACCGATGGGGCTGACGTAGACGAACGCAATTTTCAGAGGCGTTGTGACGCCAGAAGTTGCAGGCGGCACAGTTTGCGCCTGGGCTGACGAGCCGCAGCAAAGCGCGACGCCAGCCAACGAAAAAATCGCGGCTGCAAAGCCGCGGGCGAGGTTTTTATTCATGGTGGTCCTCTACATGGCTCCCGTTGAAAAAACAAAGCGGCAGGGAGCACTGCCGCTTTGAGGTGAACTTTTATTTTCGGCTATTTAGCGTCAGAAGCTTTGGTGTTTACTGGCTCGGCGACATAGGCCGAGTGAAGCACTGCGTTCTTTTTGGCACGGCTGCGCATGGTGATGTTGAGCAGCTCCACACCCAAGGAAAAAGCCATCGCGAAGTAGACAAATCCTTTGGGAATATGGAAGTCCAAGCCCTCGGCAATCAGCACCACGCCCACCACCACCAAGAAGGCCAGCGCCAGCATTTTGATGGTCGGATGGTCAGACACGAATCGGCCAATGGCACTGGCAAACAGCATCATCATGCCGACCGACAAAACCACCGCCGCCACCATGATTTCAATGCGGTCGACCATGCCCACCGCCGTGATGATGGAGTCGAGTGAGAACACCATGTCGATCACCATGATCTGCAAAATGACCGCAGTGAAGGTGGCCTTGACGGCGCTTGATGCGTGGCCTTCCACACCTTCCATCGACTGGTGGATTTCACCCGTGCTTTTGTAGATCAGGAACAAGCCGCCCAAAATCAAAATCAAGTCGCGGCCTGAGATTTCCTGGCCCAGCACGGTGAACAGCGGTGCCACCAAACCAACGATCCAGGCCAACACCATCAGCAATCCGATGCGCATGAACATGGCCATGAACAAGCCGATGCGGCGTGCGCGTTCTTGCTGCGCTTTGGGCAGCTTGTCGACCAAGATGGAGATGAAAACAATGTTGTCTATGCCCAGCACCAATTCCAAGGCAGTGAGTGTGGCCAGCGCGATCCAGGCTTGCGGATCGGAAAGAAGTTCAAGCATGAGAAAAATCCAAATCAGTTGAAAGTAAGAAATCAGTAAGTATTTTAAGCCGCTGCAAACACCGCATTCAACGCGTCGAGGTGGCGTTGTTTTTCTGATGCGCAGATGAAGCTCGCATCGATGCTGTTGCTGGCCAACCTGTGCGCATGCGCCGCTGTGAGTTGCGGCAGCGCCGCAAACGTGGCCAAGAAGTTTTGATTGATGTAGCCGCCAAAGTAAGCCGGGTCATCGGAGTTGACGGTGACGCACAGGCCTGCGTCTAGCATCGCTGGCAAGGGATGCGCGGCCATTTGCGGCACCACGCAAAGTTTGACGTTGGACAGTGGGCAGACAGTGAGCGGCATGCCGTCTTGCACCAGCCGCGCGACCAGTGCCGCGTCTTCCAAACAGCGCACACCATGGTCGATGCGCTGCACCTTCAACTCAATCAGCGCGCTCCAGATGTAGGCCGGTGGGCCTTCTTCACCGGCGTGTGCCACCACACGCAACCCCAACTCGCGGCAACGCGCAAACACGCGGCTGAACTTTTCGGGCGGGTGGCCCCGTTCAGAGCTGTCCAAGCCCACGCCGATGAAGTGATCGCGATAGGGCAAAGCTTGGTCGAGCACCGTGAAAGCAGCCTCTTCGCTGAGGTGCCGCAAGAAGCACAGGATGAGCGAGGCGCTGATGCCGTGCTCGCGTTTTGCGGCTTCGCAGGCGCGGCTCAGGCCTCGGATGACGGTGTCAAACGGCACACCACGGTCGGTGTGGGTTTGCGGGTCAAAAAACAGTTCGGCATGCACGACGTTGTCGGCTGCGGCGCGCTGAAAGTAGGCCATGGCCATGTCGAAAAAGTCTTGCGCTTTCAGCAGCACGCTGGCCCCGGCGTAATAAATGTCGAGGAAGCTTTGCAGATCGGTAAAAGCATACGCGGCGCGCAAATCCTCAATGCTGGCGTAGGGCAACACCACGCCGTTGCGCTGCGCCAAAGCAAAGATCAACTCGGGCTCCAACGAACCTTCGATGTGGATGTGCAGCTCGGCCTTGGGCATGCGGCGCAACAAGTCAGGCAAGCGGTCGGCGGTGATGTGGCTGAACTGGTTCATGGGCGCTTCTCAGTTGACGTCAATGAATGGCATGCAAAAAGGCGAAGGGCCGCAGAACGCGGCCCTCGCTTCTTCATCAAATCAAGTTTTACTTCTTGTCGTCACCAGGCACTTTGCCTTCAACGCCCTTGACGTAGAACTTCACGCCGCTCAAAAACTTGTCGTCGGCGACTTCGTCTTTCTTCAGAATTTCTTTGCCGTCAGAGCCCACGATGGGGCCCTTCCAGATCGAGAACGTGCCTGCCTTCAAACCGGCCTTGATGGTCTCGATCTTGGCCTTGGTTTCAGCGGGAACCACCTCGGCGATCGACACCATGTCAATCGCACCGTCTTTGTGACCCAACCATGAACCGGAGCCGCCTGCCCACTTGCCGTCCAGCGCGTCGCGCGTGGCCGAGATGTAGTACGGAGCCCAGTTGATGATGGCCGAACCCAAGTGCGCTTTGGGCGCGTAGGCGGTCATGTCAGAGTCCCATCCAAAGGCGTATTTGCCGGCTTTTTCAGCGGTTTGCAACACAGCCGACGAGTCGGTGTTTTGGAACAGCACGTCGGCACCGGCATTCAGGAGCGACTGCGCGGCTTCGGTTTCTTTCGGCGGGTTGAACCACTCATTGATCCACACCACTTTGGTTTTGATTTTCGGGTTGACCGACTGCGCACCCATCGTGAAGCTGTTGATGTTGCGAATCACTTCAGGAATGGGAATGGAGCCGACCACACCCAGCGTGTTGCTCTTGGTCATGGCACCGGCAATGACACCGGCCATGTAAGCACCTTCGTAAGTGCGCGAGTCGTAGGTGCGCATGTTGGGCGCTTGCTTGTAGCCGGTGGCGTGCTCGAACTTCACGTCTTTCAAATCGGCTGCCACTTTCAACATCGGTTCCATGTAGCCAAACGTGGTGCCAAAAATTAGCGTGTTGCCTTGGCTGGCCATGTCGCGGAACACGCGCTCGGCGTCGGCGGCTTCAGGCACTTTTTCAACGAAGCTGGTGACCACGCGGTCGCCAAATTCTTTTTCAACTGCCTTGCGGGCGTTGTCGTGCGCAAAGGTCCAGCCGCCGTCGCCGACGGGGCCAACGTAAGCGAAGGCCACTTTCAATGGCGCTGGCTTGGCGGGTGCCGAGGCCACGGGCGCAGCAGCGGTCACAGCAGCAGGTGCTTCAGGCTTTTTGCCGCAACCTGCCAGCAGTGCCGCAGCGGCTGCCAGAGATGTCAGAACAACTGTTTTCAGCAGTTGTCTTTTTGAATTCAGGGACATGTGTTTCTTCTCCATTTTGTAAAAACCAACGAAAGATGTGTCAACCAGCGGTTGAATTATCTGCCAGCAACCAGCGGGGAAGGCTGCACTGTCAGCCGCCGGGGGAAAAGGGTTTTCCTATGGAGGCCGGCATGTTCACGCGTATGAAGTTGGCGTTGCGCGAAATGAGCACCAGCACCACGATGGTGGCCAAATAAGGCAGCATGGTCAGGAATTGGCTGGGGATGTTGACCCCCTCGCCTTGCAAATGAAACTGCAACATGGTCACGCCGCCGAACAAGTAAGCACCCAGCAAGACACGTGCCGGACGCCAGGTGGCGAAGGTGGTGAGCGCCAGTGCGATCCAGCCTTTGCCGGCGATCATGCCCTCGACCCACAGCGGCGTGTAGACCACCGAAATGTAGGCTCCCGACACGCCGCACAACGCGCCGCCCACCATGACCGCCGCCAAGCGGATGCGCCGCACCGGGTAGCCCAAGGCGTGCGCTGACTCGGGCGATTCGCCCACCGCGCGCAGCACCAAACCGGCGCGAGATCGGTACAAAAACCAAGCCAACGCTGCCGTCAGCAAAATGGCGATGTAGACCATGGGGTGCTGCTTGAACAAGGCCGTGCCAACGAAGGGAAGGTCGGACAACCAAGGCACAGCAAAGCGCGGGCGCTCCAATAATTTTTGCTGCGTGTAGCCGATGCCGACAAAGGCTGAAAAGCCCGCGCCGAACAAACTCAAAGCCAAACCGGTGGCGTATTGATTGGTGTTGAGCCAGATCACCAACACACCAAAAACCGCCGCCAGCAATGCACCGGCTGCCGCGCCCGCAGCAAAACCCAGCCAGTCATTGCCGCTGTGAACTGCCACCGCAAAACCTGCGACGGCGGCCACCAACATCATGCCCTCAGCCCCCAAATTGACGATGCCCGTGCGTTCGTTGATGAGCAAACCGAGTGAAGCAAATGCCAACACGGTGCCCGCGTTCAGCGTGGCGGCCAACAGCAATGCAAACGGTTCCATCAGGCTTGGCTTTCAACGGAGGATGCAGACGGCTGGGGTGTGACTTTGACCCGAGCGCTTTGCCAACGCACCCGATACTGCACCAAGGTGTCGCAGGCCAACAGCGAAAACAACAGCAAGCCTTGGAACACACCTGTCAGCGATTTCGGCAAACCCAAGCGCGACTGCGCCAGCTCACCGCCGATGTAGAACATGCTCATCAGCACCGCCGAAAACACGATGCCCACTGGATGCAGCCGCCCCACAAACGCCACGATGATGGCCGCGAAGCCGTAGCCTGCAGGCACGTGCGGCGTGAGTTGACCCAGCGGCCCCGCCACTTCCAACGCGCCTGCCAGCCCGGCCATGCCGCCTGAAATGAGCAGCGCCGTCCACAGCGCCTTGCGCGACGAAAACCCGGCGTATTTGGCCGCCGCCGGGGCCAAGCCGCCCACTTGCAATTGAAAACCGGCGTAGCTGCGAAACAGAAAAATCCAGAACACCGCCACCGCCGCGAGCGCAATGAACACACCAATATTCACCCGCAACCCGCTGAGGAGTTTGGGGATTTTTGTTGCTTCTGCAAAACTCACGGACTGCGGAAAGTTGAACCCCGCCGGGTCTTTCCACGGCCCGTAAACCAAATAGCTCAGCACCATTTCAGCGACGTAGACCAACATCAGGCTGACCAAGATTTCACTGGCGTTGAAGCGGTCGCGCAGCAGCGCCACCAAGGCCGCCCACAGCATGCCGCCCAACACGCCCGCAGCCAAGATGGCCAGCACGATCCAGCGAGAGGTTTCTTTGTCTGCCAGCATGGCCACGCCGCCGGCGGCAATGGCACCCAAAATGAATTGGCCCTCGGCGCCGATATTCCACACGTTGGAGCGAAAGCACACCGCCAAGCCCAAAGCAATCAGCAACAAAGGCGTGGCCTTCATCGCCAGCTCAGACAAGCTGTAGGCGCTTTTCAAAGGTTCGACAAAAAACATTTGCAGACCGCGAACGGGGTCTTTGCCCAGCAGCATGAACAGCGCTGCGCCCAAAATCACCGTGATCGCCAGCGCCAACACCGGCGACAGAAAAGACATGGCCTTCGACGCCTCGGGACGCGGTTCAAGCTTCAGCATTTTTTGATTCCGTGGCAGCCAAATTCTGTGCGGCCGCGTGTGTGGGTGCGCGTGTGGGTGCGTGTGTGGGTGCGTGTGTGTTGGCCGCATCCCAAAGCCCGCTCATCCACGCGCCTATGGTCTCTACCGTCGCCGATTTGGTGACCACGCTTGGCGACACCCTGCCCTGCGCCATGACCAACAAGCGGTCGGAGATTTCAAACAACTCGTCCAACTCTTCGCTCACCACCAGCACCGCGCAGCCTTGGTCGCGCAGCTTCAGCAACTCACCGCGAATTTGCGCCGCAGCGCCCACGTCAACGCCCCAGGTGGGCTGCGAAATGATCAGCAATTTGGGTTGCGCATCGATCTCGCGGCCGACCAAAAACTTTTGCAAATTGCCGCCCGACAAGCTCTTGGCGGCTGCGCTGGGCCCACCCGCTTTGACGTTGAAGCGTGCAATCAGATCGCGCGCCAGGGCAGTCACTTTGTTCTGGTTGATCCACCCGCCCGCGCTCACCGCTTGGGTGCGCGTGAGCAAGGTGTTTTGCGCCAGCGACAGCGTGGGCACCGCGCCGCGACCCAAGCGTTCTTCGGGCACAAAGTGCAAACCAGCAGTGCGCCGAACTTGCGGCGCTTGATGGCCTGCGGCGTGACCGAACAAGGTGATGGCGTCGCGCTGCGCGCGGGTGTCTTCGCCCGACAACGCAGCCATCAACTCTTGTTGGCCATTGCCCGACACACCTGCGATGCCCACGATTTCACCAGCGCGCACATCAAAGTGAACGTCGCGCAGGCTCATGCCGAATGGGTCGAGCTGCGGCAAGCTCAAATTCTTGACTGCCAACATCACGGCTCCCACGGCGGCCGGTTGATGTTGAAGCGACGGCGGCTCGGTGCCTATCATCAAGCGCGACAAGCTGGCATTCGACTCTTGACGCGGATCAACCTGCCCCGTCACCTTGCCGCCGCGCAGCACCGTGCAGGTCTGGCACAGCGCGCGAATTTCGTCGAGCTTGTGACTGATGTACAGAATGCTGCAACCTTCCTCGGCCAGTTGTCGCAGCGTGATGAAGAGCTTGTCCACGGCTTGCGGCGCGAGCACTGAGGTGGGTTCGTCCAAGATCAGCAATTTGGGGCTGGTCATGAGGGCGCGGACGATTTCGACTCGCTGGCGCTCACCAACCGACAGCGTGTGCACCGGGCGCAGCGGGTCTACGTCCAGCCCATAGGTTTGCGCCACTTTCGTGATGCGCTGCGTCACTTCATGCAGCGACAAAGACTTGTCCAAACCCAGCCACACGTTTTCAGCGGCGGTGAGGGTGTCGAACAAACTGAAGTGTTGAAACACCATGCTGATGCCCAGCGCGCGGGCGTCCAGCGGGTTGCGGATGTTGACCGTTTTTCCGTTCCAGCGCACCTCGCCCTCGTCGGGCTTGACGGTGCCGTAAATGATTTTCATCAACGTCGATTTGCCCGCGCCGTTTTCCCCCAACACCGCATGAATTTCGCCCGGCTGCACGCGCAGGCTGACGCTGTCGTTGGCTTTGACGGCGGGGTATTGCTTGCTGATGTTGTTGAGTTCGAGGCGCAGCAAATCTGACTTTCTAACTATTTACTCCCTCTCGTTTACGGGGAGGTGCCGTTTTGACTCCCTCCCCTTGACGGAGAGGTGCCAACTTGACTCCCTCCCCTTGACGGGGAGGTGCCGTTTTGACTCCCTCCCCTTGACGGGGAGGGTTGGGGAGAGGTGAAAACGTGTCACTGAGTCGGTGAGCGTTCGAAGATCTCACCCCCTCCCCACCCCTCCCCCGTCAAGGGGGAGGGAGCAAGAGTCCGCTCCCCCGTCAAGTGGGAGGGAGCAAAAGTCCGCGGCCCAGTCAAGCGGCGTCAAACAGCAACACCAGCAACAAAACACGCTCGCAAATTCCGCTCATCCGACAGTGTCATCCAAGCGAAGACTTGCTCATGCAAATTCGAGACCACAGCGCCGCTGTTTTTCATTTCGGCAACTTCCTGGCGTCTCAAAGCCACCGGCCCGACGGCTTTGTCCCACACGCACACATCGCCTAAGCAGCCGACACTGAATGACCCAATTTCGTGGGCCAAGCCCAAGGCCTGCGCAGCCCCCAGCGTGGCGGCATGCAGCGCTTTCCACGCCGTCAAACGCTGCCCGGCCATGGCTTGAAGTTTGTACGCGTCAGCCAAAGTGCGCTGCATGGACAGGCTGGTGCCGCCGCCCACGTCGCTGCCCACACTCACCGCCACGCCAGCCGCCTCGGCGGCGCGCCAGTCAAACAGGCCACTGCCTAAAAACAAGTTGGACGACGGGCTGTGCGCAATTTGCGCGCCGCTGGATTGCAGCACCGCGCGGTCGGCGTCGTCCAGCCAAATGCCATGCGCCAAGACGCTGCGCGGGTTGAGCAAACCGGCTTGGGCGTAGACGTCCAAATAGCTGCGCGCGGTCGGGAACAACTCGCGTACCCACTGCACCTCAGCGCGGTTTTCAGCGACGTGGGTTTGCATGTAAGTGCCGGGATAGGCCGCGCACAAGGCACCGGCCATGGCCAATTGCGCACGCGTGCTGGTGGGTGCAAAGCGCACCGTCACGGCGTAGGCCAGGCGGTGTTTGCTGTGCCATTTGTCGATGAGGTCAATGCAGTCGCGTTCGGCCTGCGCCACATCGTCGCGCAGGCCGTCGGGCGCGTTCCTGTCCATCAGCACTTTGCCTGCGATCAGGCGCATGCCACGCTCGGCGGCGGCGGCGAACAAGTCGTCTGCGCTGACTTTGTGCACTGTGGGGAAGACCACCGCGCTGGTGGTGCCGTGCGCCAACAAGGCGTCTAAAAAGCGTGCCGCGCCCAGGCGCGACTGTTCGGGGTCGGCGTAGCGCCGCTCAGCCGGGAAGGTGTAGGTGTTCAGCCAGTCCAGCAATTCGCTGCCGTAGCTGGCAATCACGTCGAGCTGCGGGCTGTGGACATGGGTGTCGATGAAGCCCGGCATGACCCAGCAGCCTGGGTTGTGGTGCTTCGTCCAGGTGCTGTCAAGTGGCACTCCGCTTGCTTGAGTGCCCACTATCACCCCGTTTTCGATCAGCAACCAATGATCGGGCAGGTAGCGCACGGCGCTCGACTCAGTGGCTCCCCATTCGGGTGCGCCAGTGAAGTCGAGCAGGTCGCCGCGTATGGCGAAACGATCGGCAACGCGAGACTGAGTGATCGAAGGCATCAGATTCAAATGAATGGAATTGGGCGGGTCTGCGCGGCAAAAGTTGACAGCCCGTGGCACATTCAATCATGGAAAAAAACGTGAGCAACCAGCCGATTCAGTTTTTTCATCGCGGCGAAGTGGTCAGCGTCAGCGGTGCGCACATCACGCGCTCGGTGCTGGACTGGCTGCGCGAAGACGCGCATTGCAGCGGCACAAAAGAGGGCTGCAATGAAGGCGACTGCGGCGCTTGCACGGTGGTGATCGGCGAGTTGGCAGATGAAACAAGCGACACAAGCGACACAAGCGTCGAAGCAGCAGGCAGCGTGGGCGGATTGAATTTGCGCAGCGTCAACGCCTGCATCCAGTTCTTGCCCACGCTGCACGGCAAGGCGCTGTTCACGGTGGAAGACTTGAAGTCTGCTGACACGCCAGCCTTGCACCCCGTGCAGCAAGCCATGGTCGATTGCCACGGCTCGCAGTGCGGCTTTTGCACGCCAGGTTTTGTGATGACGCTGTGGAGCACGTATCAAAAAAATCTGGCCCATGGCAGCACGCCCAGCCGCCAAGCCTTGGCCGATGAGCTGTCGGGCAACCTGTGCCGATGCACCGGTTACCGGCCGATCTTGGATGCGGGTGAGCGCATGTTTGACCTTCCCGCTGCCCCCTTGAACACCGCGCCCGCCGTGACCGCGCTGATGAATCTCAAGAGCGATGCAACTTTCACCTACCAAGCCGCCAACCCGCAAGCGCAAGGGCGCATCGACCACTTCCACGCACCGAAAAGCCTGGCTGCTTTGGCCGCCCTGCGACTGGAAAAACCCAACTCGCAATTGCTGGCGGGCAGCACCGACGTCGGCCTGTGGGTCAACAAACAATTTCGAGATTTGGGCGACATCGTCTACCTCGGTGACGTGGCGGAGTTGAAGCAAATTACCGTCACGCCTGATGAACTGTTCGTCGGCGCAGGTGCCACGTTGGAGGCCGCATGGCGCGCCTTGGCGCAGCAATGCGAACCCCTCACCGACGTGTGGCTGCGCTTTGCCTCGCCGCTCATCCGCAACGCCGGCACCATGGGCGGCAACGTGGCCAACGGCTCGCCGATTGGCGACACCGCACCGGTGCTGATGGCGCTTGATGCGTTGATCGAACTGCGCTGCGGCGATGCGGTGCGCCGCATGCCGCTGCAAGACTTTTACACCGGCTACATGCGCAATCAGTTGAAGCCCGGCGAATTTGTGCAAGGCATGGCGGTGCCGCTGAAAGCCTTCCAAAACCAAGTGCGCGCCTACAAGGTCAGCAAGCGTTTTGACTGCGACATTTCGGCGCTGTGCGCGGGTTTTTCCATCACCGCTGTAGACGACACCGTCACGCAGGTGCACCTGGCTTTTGGCGGCATGGCGGGCACCGTGAAACGGGCTGCCAGGGCTGAAGCTGCGATGCTGGGCTGCGCTTGGGAACAAAGCACGGTGGACACTGCGAAGGCCGCGTTGCTGCAAGATTTCGAGCCGCTGTCAGACATGCGCGCCAGCGCTGGCTACCGCATGCAAGTGGCGCAAAACTTGTTGCAGCGCTTTTGGCTGGAAACGCGCAGCCATCAACCCTTGTCGGCCAGCGAGACCAACGTGTGGAATGACATGGCACTGGCGCGCCGCGCAGAAGCGACGCAGCCATGAACGCGTCACTGCCCTCGCACATCTTGAACTCAAGCGGCGCGCAAGTCGGCATCAGCCGCGCCCACGAATCCGCTCATTTGCACGTGGCAGGCGCTGCTGCCTACATCGACGACTTGCCCGAATTGGCGGGCACTTTGCATGTGGCGTTGGGCTTGTCGCCGGTAGCGCATGGTCAGCTTGTGGCCATCGTCATTGAAAAAATCCGCGCCCTTCCGGGCGTGGTGTGGGTGATGACGGCGGCCGACATACCGGGCCCGAACGACTGCGGCTCCATCGTGCACGACGAGCCCATCTTGGCCGAAGGCACGGTGCGCTATGTGGGTCAACCGGTGTTCGCCGTGATTGCCACAACACGCGACGCTGCACGGCGTGCCGCTGCCGTGGCCAAGACGGTTTTGACCATCACGCCGCTGCCTGCCGTGCTGACGCCGCGCGAAGCGCATGCGCACGGCAGCTACGTGGTGCCGCCCATGCATCTGAGTCGCAGCACATCTGGCGGCGCGCAAGCCGCCATCAAAAACGCCCCGCACCAACTGCAAGGCCAGCTCAGCGTCGGCGGGCAAGAACAGTTTTACCTGGAAGGCCAAATCAGCTACGCCGTCCCAAAGGAAAACGACGGCATGTGGGTGGCGTGCTCCACCCAGCACCCCAGCGAAATGCAGCACTTGGTGGCGAATGCGCTGAAGCTGCAAGCTCACCATGTGCAAGTCGAATGCCGACGCATGGGCGGTGGTTTTGGCGGCAAAGAATCGCAGTCTGCACCGTTTGCCTGCATCGCGGCGGTGGCCGCACGCAAGTTGAACAGGCCAGTGAAACTGCGCTTGGACCGCGATGACGATTTCATGATCACCGGACGACGTCACTGCTTCGAGTACGACTACCAAGCGGGCTTTGACGACGCGGGGCGCGTGCTGGGTTTGGAGGTGAGCTTGATTTCACGCGCCGGGCATTCGGCCGACTTGTCCAGCCCCGTGATGACGCGCGCGCTGTGCCATGTCGACAACGCCTACTGGCTGCCCGACGTGGCGTTGCACGGCCACTGCGCGCGCACCAACACCCAAAGCAACACCGCGTTTCGCGGCTTCGGTGGGCCGCAAGGTGCCATCGTGATCGAATACATCCTCGACAGCATTGCGCGGCGCTTGAAGCTCGATCCGCTGGACGTGAGGCGCGTCAATTTCTACGGCACCGGCAGCTCCAACGACTGCCGCAACGTCACGCCCTACGGCCAAACCATCACCGACAACATCATTGGTGCACTGACGGCCGAGCTTGAAATCAGTAGCAACTACCGCACGCGCCGTGGTGAGGTGACTGCCTTCAACGCTCGCAGCGAGGTGCTGAAGCGCGGTTTGGCGCTCACGCCTGTGAAATTTGGAATTTCCTTCAACGTTAAGCACTTCAACCAGGCCGGTGCGCTGGTGCATGTGTATGCGGACGGCTCGATCTTGGTGAACCACGGCGGCTGTGAAATGGGCCAAGGCTTGAACACCAAAGTAGCGCAGGTGGTGGCGCATGAATTGGGCGTGAAGTTCGAGCGCATCCGCGTGACCGCCACCGACACCCAAAAAGTAGCCAACACCTCCGCCACCGCCGCCAGCACCGGGGCCGATTTGAACGGCAAAGCCGCGCAAGACGCCGCCCGGCAAATTCGCGAGCGCCTGGCTGCCTGTGCCGTGCGCAAACACGGTGGTGATGCGGCGCGGGTGCGGTTTGCCAACGACGAAGTGCATGTGAACGGCACGGTGCTGGGCTTTGCAGCGCTGGTGCGCCTGGCGTATTTGGACAGCGTGCAGTTGTGGTCAGACGGCTTTTACGCCACACCCGATTTGCACTGGAACAACCAAACCCTGCAAGGCCATCCCTTCTATTACTTTGCCTACGGCGCGGCCGTCAGCGAGGTGGTGGTGGACACGCTGACCGGCGAATGGAAATTGCTGCGCGCCGATGTTTTGCACGACGTGGGTCGCTCGCTCAACCCTGCTGTGGACATTGGCCAAATTGAAGGCGCGTTTGTGCAAGGCATGGGTTGGTTGACGATGGAGGAATTGGTCTGGCACCCGGTGACCGGCGCGCTGCGCACGCATGCGCCCAGCACCTACAAAATCCCCACCGCGAACGATTGCCCTGGCGTGTTCAATGTGCGGTTGTTTGATGGTGAGAACGTGCAAGACACCATCCACCGATCCAAAGCGGTTGGTGAGCCGCCGCTGCTGTTGCCGTTCTCGGTGTTCTTCGCGATACGCGATGCCGTGTCGGCGGTGGGCGGGCATGAAGTTGATCCACCTTTGATGGCACCGGCGACGGGGGAGTCGATATTGAATGCGGTGAATGCTGTGCGCCAATCTGCGCCCTCCCCGCCACGGGGACGCAATCTGGCCCCCTCCCCTTGACGGGGACGCAATTTAGCCCCCTCCCCTTGACGGGGACGCAATTTAGCCCCCTCCCCTTGACGAGGAGGGTTGGGGGAGAGGTGAAAACTTTT
>JANYJJ010000156.1 GCA_025358485.1 Burkholderiales bacterium
CGGGCGTGTTGATGGAGTAAGCCAACTTCATGGTGCGCGGGTCGCGGAAATCCAGGCGCTTGTAGGCTTCTGCCACGACGACGGCGTACTTGCCGTCGGGCGACCAATACATGTTGTACGGGTCGTCCACGGGAATGGACGGGCCGGGTTTGCCGGTGAGCGGGTCGATGGGTGTCAGGCTGCCATCGGTGCGGCCTTCGGCGTTGTTGGCGACCCAAAGCGTTTTCAAATCCCACGACGGCACCACGTGCTGTGGGTTGATGCCCACGGGGAAGGTGTCCACCACTTTCATGGTGGTGGGGTCGATGACGCTGACGGTGTTGGCTCCGCGGTTGGGCACGTAGATGCGTTCCAGCGCGCCGACCACGGCCGAGCTCAGGCGGTCTGCGCCGACTTCGCTGTAGAGGTTGTTACGGTCAGGCACTGGCGGCATGCCGGGCACGGTGACGACAGCAGTTGCCGTGGTGGGCGCCGTTGTGTTTGTGGGGGCCGTGCTGGGCTGGGCAGAAATCGGCTGCGCGGAGTTCGCTTGAGCTTTGGCGGGTTCATCCAGCATCCACAACGCCGCTGCTGTGACGGTGGATGCGATGACGGCGGCAGGCAAAGCGCGGTTTAAAAGCGATTTCGGCACAGTGAATTTCAGCGGGTTGACAGCCCCCGATTATCGAATGAAATCGACTGGGATCCCTGAGTGGTGCGGACAGTTGAATTTGCAGCGTCGTGTCGGCTGCTGATCGCCTGCTTACCGTTTCCCTACAGCCGCCTTGATCGCCGCCACGCTTTCAGTCACCACCGCCTCGACACCCAATTGACCCAAGGCCGCCGTGGCCGCGCGCGGGTCGCCTGCGGTGCCGGTGCTGACGCCTTCGCGGGCTGAGGCGGCGAACAAATCGCCTCGAACGCCGCTTGGGTCTAGCGCCATCAACAAGGCGGTGTCGGCCGTGCCTGCATGGGTGCCAATTTGCGCGTCACTCAGGCCCTGCGCGCGCAGCGCTTTCACATAGGTGGTTTGTGTGGCTTGGTAGTAGTCGCTGATGAAGTGGGCTTGGGTTTTTTCACCCGAAGCACCAGTCCAGTCTTTGTTCAACTTGGCGGCGACGGCCTTGAGCTGGCTTTGATAGCCCCCGTGGTCACCGATCAACACCACGTCGGTAAAGCCGTGTTGTTTGAAGCTGCGTGCCGCCGAATCGAGCAGGCTTTTGAATGCGTCGTCGGAAATGGAAATGGTGCCGGTGAAGCGCATGTGCGCGGTGGGCGGCGTGATGTTGCCTTCGGGCACGTAGGCCAGCACCGGTGCCACCAAGGCGTTGCCCAAACCGGTGGCAATGCGCCCGGCCAGCACGCGCACCCGCACGTTGTGCTTGCCCAGCGCCATGTGCGGGCCGTTTTGTTCGGTGCCGCCCACAGGAATGATGATGGTGGTTTTGCCTGCGCGCTGCGCGTCGCGAACCTCGACCCAGGTCATGTCTTCGATAAACGGACTGGCAGGGGCAGCGTGAACGGCGGCGACAAAAGCCAGCGTGGCAAAGGCAGAAAAGATGTGGCGCATGAGGTCAAAATTCACCGAGTTTTTCGAGGTACGAAGTGAATCACAGACTCTTTCGGTATTGACGTTGACTTCAGTGTTGGCCCGGTTGATGGCCCAGCTGTTGCCCCGGCTATTGCCCCAGTGATTGGCCATGGAGTTTTTGCGTTGCCCGCTTTGTCAGACCCGCAACCGTCGCAGCCACCGCAAGCGCTTGCCGGTGCTGGTTGCGCGGCGCGCCGCAGCACAGACCATCGTGCCAACACAGGGCTGCGGGTCAGTTGACTCGCCACCACGCGCCGCCAAGCTGCGGGCATCAACGTCCAACTGCTGTAGGCCACGCAGGCCAACACAATGCAAGCGACCGCAATGTCCTGCATCGGCATCTCAGCCTCCCAACCACAGCGTGGTGCGGTAAGTGATGAAGGCTGCGATGTAGGCCAACGCAAACAAATAAGCGGCCATGATGAGCGGGTAGCGCCAGGAGTTGGTTTCGCGCTTGACAACTGCCAAAGTTGAAATGCACTGCGGCGCAAACACATACCAAGCCAGCAGCGAATAGGCAGTGGCCAGCGACCAACCTTTCGCTATCACCGGCGACAGGTTGTCGGCCACCGCGCCGCCCGCCGCCGACATGGCGTACACCGTGCCCAACGCGCCCACCGCGACTTCACGCGCCGCCAAACCGGGCACCAGGGCGATGGAGATTTGCCAGTTGAAACCGATGGGCGCAAAGACATGCTGCAGCGCCTGACCCATCATGCCGGCGATGCTGTACTGGATGGCTGGGCCAACGGCACCGTTGGGCGGCGACGGGTAGGTCGACAAAAACCACAAGATCACCATCAGCGAAAAAATGATGGTGCCCACACGCCGCAAGAAAATGTGGGCGCGCTCCCACAGACCCAATCCCAAATTGCGCAGGCCCGGCATGCGGTAGGGCGGCAGCTCCAACATCAGCGGTTGGTAGCGGCTTTTCATCCACACTTTTTTGAACAGCCAGGCCACGCCCATGGCCGACACCACACCGGCCACGTACAGGCCAAACAAGGTGAGCCCGCGCAGGTTGAAGCCGCCCACATCGCGGTCAGGCACGAAGGCACCGATCAGCAGCGCATACACCGGCAAGCGCGCCGAGCACGTCATCAGCGGCGCGACCATGATGGTGGCGAGGCGGTCTTTCCAATTGGCAATGGTGCGCGTGGCCATGACACCCGGGATGGCGCATGCAAAGCTCGACAACAGCGGAATGAAGGCACGGCCCGACAAACCGACCTTGCCCATCAGGTTGTCCATCAAGAAAGCCGCGCGCGGCAAATAGCCCGAATCTTCGAGCAACAAGATGAAGAAAAACAAAATCAAAATTTGCGGCAAGAACACGATCACGCTGCCCGCGCCCGCGATCACGCCGTCCACCAACAGGCTGCGCAGCGGCCCGTCCGCCATGTGCGCCGTGACCCATTCACCGGCAAACGCCATGACCGCTTTGATGGCGTCCATGGGCACATTGGCCCAAGAAAACACAGCCTGAAAAATCAAGAACAGCACCACCGCCAGCATCGCCAGGCCCCACACCGGGTGCATCACCACGGCGTCTATGCGGTGGTGAAAACGCTGGAACTGCGCCGCTTTGGGAACGGCCAGCGCGAGGATGCGGCGCACTTCCAGTTGCAGTTCGCTCAGCGAAGGTGTTGACTGCACTGAAGCGCCGGCAGCGATCGGCAATTCATCGGACGCCAACCCATGCTTGAGTTGCTGCTCAAGTTGCAGCAGCAAAGCAGCGTGCCCGTCATGCTTGACCGCCACGGTTTCCACCACGGGGCAACCGAGTTCTGCTGCGAGCTTGGCCACGTCAATGGCCAAGCCCTTGGCGCGCGCCACGTCGGCCATGTTGAGCGCCACGATCATCGGGCGGCCCAGGCGCTTCAGCTCCAACACCAGCCGCAAATTCATGCGCAAATTGGTAGCGTCCACCACGGCCACGATGGCGTCGGGCGCAGCTTCACCGGCGCGTCGGCCTTCAATCACTTCCAACGTGACTTGCTCGTCGGGCGAGGCAGGGGTCAGGCTGTACGCGCCCGGCAAATCGACCACCGTCACGCTGCGGCCGTCGCTCAATTTGGCGGTGCCCATCTTGCGTTCAACGGTCACGCCAGCGTAATTGGCGACTTTCTGGCGCGCGCCCGTCAACAGATTGAACAGCGCGGTTTTGCCGCAGTTGGGGTTGCCCACCAGGGCGACGCTCCAAGACTTTTCAGCGGTGGTGGTTGACATGGTCAGAGCGTGCTCACTTCAATGCACTGCGCCTCAACCCAGCGCAGCGCAAACAGCGTTTCGCCGATCAGCACCGCCAGCGGCTCGCGCCCGCCGGGGCCGCGGCGCAATAACTGCACCGGCTCGCCCGGAATGAAGCCCAACTCGCCCAAGCGGTGCAATGAAACGGCGTCGATGTCGCTGGAGCCTGCATGGGTGCCGGTCACGGTGGCTTGGGTGCCATTGGGCAAGTCGGTGAGGCGCATATTGGGCAGCAGTGAAACGAAAAATCGATGAAGCAAATGCAAATGAGATTGTCTCGCATTCACGCAGTTCCCAGTGCGCCCTTATTTTTCAGAGTCCGGCGACCGGCGGCGTCGGTGCAGCCCCACCAAGAAGGCCATGGCCACACCCACAGAGGTGTGCGTCCAGCCCAGCGCTGCGCGCAGGTCCTGCGGCGCGAAGTAATAAAGCAAATACCCGGTCGCTGACAAGAGCACGGCCAGTGCGCACAGTGCCATTCCAGAGTTGCGCTGCCTGACCCAGCGGTGACGCTGCGTCAACCGCCAGCCCTGCGGCACATGCGCAGCAGCAAGCGCGCCAAACAAAAACAGGGCCACAAAACCAAGCAGCCCATGGCCGCGCAGCAGCCACGCCTCTGCGACATGAGGCAATTCGCCAGTGCCTGCGCCCACGCTGTAGTGCAGCGCCAACCAGGCCAAGCCGGTGATCAGCAGCAGCGCACCCGCCGCATCAATGCCTGTGCGTTGCCATCGCACCAACCGGTAACGCGAGTGACGAGGTGCTGTCTGATGGTGCGAATGTTCAGGTGGGCGCATCGCGGGTGGGATTCGATTCACGGGAGTTGTTGTGCGTTGCGGTGTGTGGTGGTGTTGTGCGCAAACCCTCGCCAGCTCGCTTGCCAAGCAAGGCAAAGCTTGTCAGCGGTGACGGGGCAAAGCAGCGCCACTTTGGTCAGCGCGTCGGCCACAGCGGCGCAGCGAGCTTGCACCACCACCGTTTGTGCAGAACAGGCACCGCAGCCGTTGCGGGGATCGATGTGCGGCGTTTCTGACTCACTCAACTCGGCGTTGCTCGACGAGGCCAGCGCGCCATCCTGCAAATTGGCCACCCGCATCAAGCGCCCTTGAAAGCGCAAGTGCACCGGTTGCACCACGCTGCCGAAGGCGCGCATGTCGCCGCCCGCGTTCACCAGTCCAGCGGCGGCCCCTGAGGCTTGCAAAAACTTGACTGCGCAGTCCACCGCATAGCCTTTGGCGATGCCGCCCAGATCGATCCACAGCGGCTGCATGATCCGCACGCGGTGCTTGTCCAGCAGCGCCAGGCCGTCCAACAAACCGCTGGCGACTGGTTTGCGCGCTGCCACGGGACGCGGCAGCAAACACCGCGCGACCAAGGCGTGGGCCACAGTCACGTTGAACAAACCACCGCTGTCCAACTCCAGGCGGCGTGCCATGTACAAAACCTGCCAGGTGTGCGGGTTCAGCTGCAGAACTGTGCCTGCCGCCGCTCGGCCGATGCGCCGCACATCGCTTTGCATGTTGTGAAAACTCATGGCCCGGTGAACTTCACTCACCACCTCAAAGGCGCCGCTGCTGGCGTGTTCAAACGCAGCGTCTGATTCACACAGCACCGCCATTTCCACCAAGCTGCCGAGCAGCGGGACCGCTCGCCTGCGCAGCAATTTGTAGCTGTCAGCTGCGCCGCCCGGCCCAAGCCAGGGCGCTTCAGACTTTCCCATGGGCTTTCAAGGTGGCCACCACCGCGACGATGCGGCGCACGCCGTCGGTGATGTTGGTGGTGCTCAGGGTCGCGCCGCTGATGTTGGCAATGTCTTCCCCGACACGCAATTTGGCGTCGGCCCCCTTGCCCACGAATTGTTTGCGCCACGCGGGCAGGCGCACCTCGTAGCCGTGGCTTTCTCGGTAGTTCAGTATTTCGACGTGGCGCACTTTCCCGTCAGCGGCAATGCCCACCGCGTAGTCGATCAACTCGTATTTGCCGACCACGCCGTCGAACACCACCACACCCAGAACTTGCTCTGCGTCCAAGGCCTGCATCAGACGCCAGCTCGCCGATCGGGCGGGCAGTCCCGAGGCAGTGACCACAGCGCGCATCTGATCAGGCGTGAGCTGAGCGCTGATTTCTTTGAACGCCGTTGCCATGGGGAAGCAACGCTTGGCGGCCTCTTCGGGGGTGGCGTATTGCGTGGCCGATGCGCTGATGCTGCTGGCCAACATGGCTGCACCCGTGGCCCACTGGAAGCTGTGCATGGTCAGTCGCTCAGAACGCAAAGCCCAGACCCACATTGAACCGGTTGTTGTCGCTGACAACTTTGTAGCGCTGCATGTCAGCCTTCACCACGACGGTGGGTGTGATGTTGAAGTTGGCTCCCACGGTGGTAATACCCTCGGTTTTATAGCCTGGGTTGGCAGACCCATCGAACCCACGCCCCGTGTTCACGATTTCATAGCGCGCAAAAGGCGAAATAGCGTAGTCACCGCTGAGTCGAAACTTGTAGGCCGCTTGCGCATAAAAGCCGTCAAAAGCGTTAGGGACCAAGTAAGGCGCACCCGCAAAACTTGCATTCAACGCCCCCGCACCTGTGATGCTTCCACGGGCGTACAGCGCGGTCAGATCCCAAGCTCCGGGTGTCCATTTGGCGTGCACATCCATCAAGGTGTACCTCGCGCCGACAACCGCAAAACCAGCCGCGCCGTGGCCCAACTTACCTGTCATCACGCCGCCGCCCACGCGCAGCCCCGGCACGCCGCGCCAGTCCACGGCGCCAAACAAAGTGAGGTCTTTGCTTTTGGCCAACTGGCCTTCTTGGTGAACCGTGCGCAGCGGCGACTCGACGGCTTCGGCGTTCAGTGGGTCCCACTTCGCCAAGTCGGGTCCGGTGGACAGACCCGCGCTCCAGCTCACGCCGTTGTCGTGCTCGCCGTAGAGTTGCAAGCCCACTTCGCGCAGAGTGGAAGGGATGATGGCTGTCTCCACCGCAGGCCGGTTTGCGCCGAAAAATGTGTGTGGTTCGTGGTTTTGATTCACCAAGCCGATGGGCATCAAAAACAAACCCGCACGCAGGCCGTAGGTCTGGTTCAGACGGTGTTCCACAAACACTTGCTCAACCGCCACCTCGCCTGAATCGCTGCTGCTGGCCACGGCGTTTTCAACCTCCAGCTCGGCCACCACTTTGGTTTTCTCATCAAAGCGGTGTTGGTAGCCGATCACAAAACGCGTGATGTTGGTTTGCGTGGCCGAGCTGTCTTTGCTTGGTTTGGTGTAGCTGATTTCGCCGTAGGCGCTGAGCTGCGTGGGCGCCAAGGTTGGCGCGTTGTTCGATGCCATCGCCGGCGCGTTGTTTGATGCCGTCGCAGTCCCAGCCGCAGCCGCAGCTGGCAAGTCGGCCTTGGCTTTCATTTGCGCCAATTCAGCTTTGACCTTGTCAAGCTCGGCTGCCAAGGCATCGAGCCGTTTGACCAGCTGCGCTTCCGCGCTTTGCGCGTTCGCTGTGGCGCAGGTCAATCCCAAGCTCAATGCCAGCGCGCTCAGCGCGTAAGGGCGGTGCAGGGCAGTTTTGTTCATTTGATGTTCTCGGCTTGTTGTGACGAATTCTTCGACTGACGTTCTTCAACCCGCATACCGCAGCGAGCCAAACAGCCCGCCTGCTTCACCTTGTGTGCCTGCCGCGAAATACAGGGCATTGGTGTCGCCCAGGCTCACGCCGTTGCCGAACTGCAAAGCCCAGGTGCCGTCCAGCCCCAAAACCTGACCGTTCTCGTTGCGCATGAAATCGATGAAACGGCCCGTCGTAGCGTTGAACGCAGCCACCTTGCCTGCGCCGCCGAAATTGCCCACCAACAAGGCGTTAGACAGCAGCCCAAAGTCGGCCGGTGCAAGCGCCACGCCCCAAGGCGCGTTGAGCCGACCGCTGTCGTCACACACCATCACCAAGCTGCCGTCCAAGCCGTACTCGACCACTTTGCCGCGATTGGGAAAACCGCCCGCTTTGGCTTCACCAGCGGCGTCCAGAGAGTCTTCTTCGCTTGGCCTGGTTTTGCTTGCATCTGCAATAAAACCATTGGCATCACGCAGCACTTGGCTGAGGCAGTACATGACAAACACACGGTTGCCCAGCACCTGAATGTTGAACGGCACCGGCTCGCCAGGGCGTGCCGCGTTGCCCTGCGACGGGTTGGCAGCGTCCAGCAGTGCGCCTGTGGCAAACGGATTGGCAAAGCCCTTCGTGGGCACCAACTGCCATGCCTTGTCGAACTGTCGAATTTGTGGCGTGACGCCAAAATCGGCCACCCACAAGGTGTCCCAGGTGTCGGTTTTGATGGCCACGCCAAACATCGACATTCCGAGCGCCGCGCCGTCGTACATCAACTGCGCAGGCCCATTCACGCGCACCGTGCTCCCCGACTGGGCTCGGTCGGTCCAAGCTGACAGCTGGCCCGAATCGGTGACGAAAACGAATCGCGCCGAGCCGTCGAACGTGACCGCCGCGCCCCCCGCCGTCGCGGTTTGCGAAGTGACCCGGAATTGATCGGAGTTGATGGGGGCACCGTTGAAGGCCGTGCCAGTTGCTTTGCCCGCGCTGGCCGACGTGCTGAGCGAATCGGCACCGGGCAGGTACACCTGCGCCAATCCATCTTGAAAAAATGTGCGCAGTCGGACGTCGCTGGAAGCCGACACGTCGCCCACAAACTGCCACGAGGTGCCACCGCCCAACACCCAAAAGTGCCCACCGGTACCGGCAGGCCGGATGGCAATGCCCCAGGCATCAACCATGTCTGGAATCGTGAATTGCGCTCCATAGGCCGCACTGGTGGCCGCAAGATTGCTCTGCCGGTATGCGTTTTTTACCGTCTGTGTTGGCACGACGGTATTGCCATTCAAATCGCCCCCGCCTCCGCAGGCGTAAAGCAAGGGCACGCTTGCCGCAGTGCCGAGCATCGTGAAGCTGGCGCCGCTGAAGCGCGCCGCAACACCTAGAAAGTTTCTGCGTTCCATTTTTTTATTGCAGTAAGTTCGACATCTGGCAATCATAAACGTAATGCGAACGATTCGCAATTGCATTAATTTTGTGGGCGTAGTCTTGTGGCCTGGAGCGCCTGCTTGCAGCACAGAACAGCGCGTTTCCTTCGGCACAATTCAAAGCTCACACCAACAAAGGCGGCTGCGTTTTGCAGCCTCAAGCCCATGCTCGACATCACCCTGCTGCGCAAAGATCTGCCCTTCGTCATTGCGCAACTTGAAAAGCGCAAGTCGCCGCAAGAATTCCTCGACGTGGCCGCGTTCCAAGCCATGGAGACCGAGCGCAAAACCTTGCAAATGCGGGTGGAAGAACTGCAATCGCAGCGCAACAGCGCCTCCAAACGCATCGGGCAAATGAAGGCGCAGGCGCAAGACACCTCGGCCGTGATGCAAGAGGTGGCGGGCATTGCAGACGAGCTGAAAACCTCTGGCGAGCGCTTGCTTGCCTTGCAAGCTGAGCTGAACACCGTGCTGATGGCGTTGCCCAACTTGCCGCACGACAGCGTGCCGGTGGGGTTCGATGAGTCAGGCAATGTGGAAGTGCGCCGTTGGGGCACGCCGCGTCAATTTGACTTTGTCGCCAAAGACCACTCCGACCTCGGCGCACCGCTGGGCCTGGACTTCGACACCGGCATCAAGTTGTCTGGCTCGCGCTTCAGTTTTTTGCGCGGCGGCATGGCGCGCTTGCACCGCGCTTTGGCCCAGTTCATGTTGAACACCCAGGTGGACGAGCATGGCTACACCGAGTGCTACACGCCCTACATCGTCAACGCCGAGGTGTTGGAAGGCACGGGTCAATTGCCCAAGTTCAAAGAAGACATGTTCTGGGTGCTGCGCGGTGGTGATGACAACCAGAGCGAGCAGTACTTGATTTCCACGTCTGAGATTTCACTCACCAACAGCGTGCGCGAACAGGTGCTGGACGCAGCGCAACTGCCCATCAAACTCACAGCGCACAGCCCTTGCTTTCGCAGCGAAGCAGGCAGCGCAGGGCGCGACACACGCGGCCTGATTCGCCAACACCAGTTCGACAAAGTGGAGATGGTGCAAATCACCCATCCTGACCACAGCTTCGCTGCGCTGGAAGAAATGGTCGGCCACGCTGAAATGATTTTGCAAAAGCTCGGCCTGCCTTACCGAGTGCTCACCTTGTGCACGGGCGACATGGGTTTTGGGTCAAGCAAAACCTACGACTTGGAAGTCTGGGTGCCCGCTCAAAACATGTACCGCGAAATCAGCAGCTGCAGCAACTGCGAGGCGTTTCAATCGCGGCGCATGCAAACGCGTTTCAAAAACGCGCAAGGCAAAAACGAGCTGGTTCACACCTTGAATGGATCGGGCTTGGCCGTGGGCCGCGCGCTGGTGGCGGTGCTTGAAAACTACCAAAACGCCGACGGATCCGTGACCATTCCCGAAGTGCTGCGGCCCTATATGGGCGGCCTGTCTGAGCTGAAGGCCTGCGCTAGAATTTAGGGCTGCGTCGGCGACGTCAGCGCAAAAGTTTCACACCTGGAGAGGTGGCAGAGTGGCCGAATGTACCTGACTCGAAATCAGGCGTACCGCAAGGTACCGTGGGTTCGAATCCCACCCTCTCCACCAACTCTCTAGGAAAGACGGGCCTTTGCGGCCATTTTTTTCTTCGACCCACCATCCAACCTACCG
>JANYJJ010000065.1 GCA_025358485.1 Burkholderiales bacterium
CTCGCGGGTCAGCGCCAAGCCGGTGCCCACGCAGGTGCCGCACCAGCCGTGCTTGCTGTTGTAGCTGAACATGCGCGGGTCGAGTTCGGGGTAGCTGGTGCCGCAGCTGGGGCAGGCGCGCTTGGTGGAAAACACCTTCACTGTGCCGATGTGGGCGGTCAAGCCACCCGCCGCCATCGCGCCTTGCAAGCCGTCCAGCGGGCTCAACAAGTGCATGACGCCTTTGCCCAAGTCGAGGGTTTTTTTCAGCAACGCGCGCAGCTCGGCTTCGTTCGCGGCGCTCACCACGATGTCGCCCACCGGCAACTCCAGCGTGTGTTCTTTGAAGCGGTCTAGGCGTGGCCACGGTGCAACCGCAATGAATTCGCCGTCCACCCGCAGGTGCGTGTGGCCGCGTGCTTTGGCCCATTTGGCGAGGTCGGTGTACAGGCCCTTGCGCGCAATCACCAGCGGAGCCAACAGGCCGACGTGTTGGCCTTTGTGATTGCGCAATATCTGCGCAGCGATGCTCTCGGCGCTTTGCGGGCGCACCTCGGCACCGTCTTTCACGCAGTGCTGCAAACCCAACTTCACGTACAGCAAACGCAAGAAGTGCCACACCTCGGTGGTGGTGGCCACGGTGCTTTTGCGGCCGCCGCGCGACAAGCGCTGCTCAATGGCCACGGTCGGCGGTATGCCGTAGACGGCATCGACTTCGGGGCGGCCTGCGGGCTGCACGATGCTGCGCGCGTAGGCGTTCAAGCTTTCCAAATAGCGGCGTTGGCCTTCGTTGAAAAGTATGTCGAACGCCAGCGTGGATTTGCCCGAGCCCGACACGCCCGTGACCACGCTGAATTTGCCGCGCGGGATGTTGACGTCCAAAGACTTGAGGTTGTGCTCGCGCGCGTTGATGATTTGGATGAACTCATCGTTCGCGCGTTTCGTGTCTCGTGCCTTCTTGATGAGGCTCTGCAAAGGTCTGCCTTCCTCGACCCGATGACCCCCGATGCCCAAGGTGTGCTCATAGTCAGCCAGCGCTTTGCCGGTGTGTGAGGTGGGGTGTTGGCGCACGTCTTCCGGCGTGCCAGTGCAGACCACCCAACCACCGGCTTCGCCGCCTTCGGGGCCGAGGTCAATCAACCAATCGGCCGCGCGAATCACGTCCAAGTTGTGCTCAATCACCAGCAGCGAATGACCGGCGTCCAGCAGCTTGCGAAAAGCGCGCATCAGCTTGGCGATGTCGTCAAAGTGCAAGCCGGTGGTGGGCTCGTCAAACATGAACAGCGTGCCTTTGCGGGCCAGGGTTTGCTTGCTGTTGGATTTGTTTTGAGCCGCTTCGGCAAGGAACCCAGCCAGCTTCAAACGTTGCGCTTCACCGCCGCTGAGCGTGGGCACGGGCTGGCCCAATTTCACGTATTCCAAACCCACATCAACGATGGGTTGCAACACGCGCAGCACCTCGCGGTCGTTGGCAAACAGCAGCACGGCTTCGCTCACGGTGAGGTTGAGCACGTCGGCGACAGACAGGTCGCGGATGACGTCGCCGGGTAAGCGGCGATCGATTTTTACTTCGAGCAACTCAGCGCGGTAACGCGTGCCGTCGCAGTCGGGGCAGCGCAAATACACGTCGCTCAAAAACTGCATTTCCACGTGCTCAAAGCCCGAGCCGCCGCAGGTCGGGCAGCGGCCGTCACCGGCGTTGAAGCTGAACATGCCGGGGCCGTAGTTGCGCTGTTGTGCCAACGGCGATTCGGCAAACAGCTTGCGAATTTCGTCAAACGCACCGACATAGCTGGCCGGGTTGGAACGCGCGGTTTTGCCTATGGGTGATTGATCGACAAACACCGCTTCGGTCAGCCAGTCGGCCCCCAATAATCGGTCGAACGCACCGGGTGCTTCGGTGGGTTTGCCGAAGTGGCGGGCCAGCGCAGGGGCCAGCACGTCTTGAATCAAAGTGCTTTTGCCTGAGCCCGACACGCCGGTGACGCACACCAAATGTTGCAGCGGAAATTCAACCGTCACGTCTTTCAAGTTGTGGTCGCGCGCGCCTTCCAAAATGAGTTTGGGTGTGGCCGCGTTGACCAGCCGCTTGATCCCCATGCTGACGTGCTTGCGCGCACCGAGGTAAGCGCCGGTGAGGGTGTCGGCACTGCGTATGTTTTCGGGCGTGCCGTCGTAAACAATTTGCCCGCCGCGTTCGCCGGGGCCGGGGCCCATGTCGATGAGGCGGTCAGCTGCCAGCATCACGGCGGGGTCGTGTTCAACCACTACGAGTGTGTTGCCCGCGTCGCGCAGCCTGTGCATGGCCTGCACGATGCGGTTCATGTCACGCGGGTGCAAACCGATGCTGGGCTCGTCCAAAACGAACAACGTGTTGACCAGTGAGGTGCCAAGCGCCGTGGTGAGGTTGATGCGCTGCACCTCGCCGCCGCTGAGCGTGCGGCTTTGGCGGTCCAGCGTGAGGTAGCCAATGCCCACGTCGCAGAGGTATTTCAGGCGCGTGCGGATTTCAGTCAGCAGGAGTTGCAAGGCTGTGTTCACTCCCTGATCCGCATTGCGCCCTCCCCTTGACGGGGAGGGTTGGGGAGAGGTGGAAGCGTGCTGATCGCTCGGCGTGTGTTTGGCGTTTTCACCTCCTCCCCAGCCCTCCCCCGTCAAGGAGGAGGGAGCAAACAGGCGGTCGAAATACGACCGCATTTTTTCGATGGGCATCAACATCAAGTCGTGCAAGGTCAAGCCCGGCAGCGCTTCCAACTGCGCTTGGGTCCAAGCCACGCCACTTGGCATGAAGCGCTTGGCCGGCGGCAACACTGCATCCGCATCGCCCTTCGTTCCCAAGCGCCACAGCAGCGCCTCGGTTGACAAACGCGAACCGCCGCAGGTGCCGCAAGGCGTGTAGCTGCGGTACTTCGACAACAACACCCGGATGTGCATCTTGTAAGACTTGGACTCCAGGTACTCAAAAAAGCGCTTCACGCCGTACCACTGCTTGCCCCATTTGCCAGCCCAATTGGGTGAGCCGTTGACGACCCATTCGCGCTGCGATTCGCTGAGCTGCGCCCAGGCGGTGTCGCGCGGAATGCCGGCTTCACCGGCGTACTTCATCAAGTCGTCTTGGTTTTCGGCCCAGGCCGGGGTTTGCAAGGTTTTGATGGCACCGCCGCGCAGTGTTTTTCGCGGGTCAGGAACGACCAGGCCGTAGTCGACGCCGATGACCCGACCAAAGCCGCGGCAGCTTGGGCACGCACCCATGGCCGAGTTGAATGAGAAGAGAGCGGGCTGCGGATCGGCGTAGCGCAGGTCGCTGTCGGGGCAATGCAGGCCTGTTGAGAATCGCCAAATAGTTTCTCCCTCATGCGAAGGCAGCGATCGTGTTGCTCCCTCCCCCTCGACGGGGGAGGGTTGGGGAGGAGGTGAAATCGTTGAAGTGCTCCGCTTGTGTTCGGAGTTTTCACCTCCTCCCCTGCCCTCCTCCGTCAAGGAGGAGGGAGCCAATACGCTCGCCTCCCCCTCAGAGGAGGAGGGAATTAGTACATGCACATTGACCCGACCACTGCCGCGCTTCAACGCCGTCTCTATCGCTTCCACCACCCGCACCTTCTCGGTGCCTTGAATGCGAAACCGGTCGGCCACCACGTCCAACACTTTGCGCGGTCCGGTGGGTGACGCCACCTCACGCTCGCCGTGCACACGTGTGAAGCCGCTGGCCGACAGCCACTGCGTCACTTCTTCGGCAGTGGTGCTGGCCGGCAGCTCCACCGGAAAGGTCAACACCAAGCGCGGATCGTCCTGCGCAGTGCGTGCCATCAGCTCGGTGTAAATCGTCTCCGGCGTGTCGTGCCGAACGGTTTGTGATGTTTGCTTGTCAAACAAATCGGCACCGCGCGCAAACAACAACTTCAAGTGGTCGTTCAACTCGGTCATGGTGCCCACGGTTGAGCGTGAAGTGCGCACCGGGTTGGTCTGATCAATCGCGATGGCAGGTGGCACGCCGTCCACGCGGTCGACCGCGGGGCGGTCCATGCGGTCTAAAAACTGACGCGCATAGGCGCTGAAAGTTTCAACGTAGCGCCGCTGCCCTTCGGCGTACAAAGTGTCGAACACCAAGCTCGATTTGCCCGAGCCGCTGGGCCCAGTCACCACCGTCATTTCACCGGTCTGGATGTCGAGGTCGAGGTTCTTGAGATTGTGTTGACGAGCGCCGCGTATGCGGATCAGACCGGAGGACATAGGGTGCTGCCAATGAGGAAGAAGGCAAACATTCTATGGACGCAGCGTCGCCTTTTTTTGTCCGGGCCTTTCTGTTCAGGCTGAGTTTTTCTGGGCCCTCAAACGCCCCACCACACCCGCCGGGAAGTGGTACACCGCCAGAACAAACAAGATGCCCAGCCACAGCATCCAGCGGTCGGGCGAAGTGAGTTGCGACAGCACCGGGATGCCGTCAAACACCGCTGTGCTGAGCTTCATCACGTCTTGCAAATAGCTCTGCGCCAGCACAAACAACACACTGCCCAGCACCGCGCCGTAAATGGTGCCCATGCCGCCGATCACCACAATCAGCAGCACGTCCAACATGATCTCGAACGACAGCGAAGTGTCGGGCCCGTTGTAGCGCAACCAAAGCGCAAGCAAGCAGCCCGCCAGCGTGGCGAACAAGGCCGACAACATGTTGCTGAGAGTGCGATACA
This sequence comes from Burkholderiales bacterium, assembly GCA_025358485.1. Lineage (GTDB taxonomy): Bacteria > Pseudomonadota > Gammaproteobacteria > Burkholderiales > Burkholderiaceae_C > JANYJJ01. The sequence continues at coordinate 4,668 of JANYJJ010000065.1, forward strand.
CCACGGTGCGGTAGCCAATCGCTTCGGCTCGAAAATCGTTTTCGCGTATGGCCAACAGCACGCGGCCGAAAGGCGAGTTGACGATGCGCAGCATCAGCAAAACCATCGCCACCGTGGCAGCGAACAGCAGGTAATACGTCAGCAAACGGCCGTCGATGGAGACTCCCAAAAACGGAACATCTGAATACACCGTCGACGGCCGCAAAGCGTCTGGCACTTTGAAATTCAAGCCGTCTTCGCCGCCGGTGAAATCAGAAAGCTGAGACGCCAAACTTGAAAACGCCGACGCCACTGCCAGCGTGATCATGGCGAAGAAGATGGCTTTCACGCGCAGACTGAACAAGCCCATCAAAAACGACAACACCAATGACGCCAACAACGCGCCGCCGATGCCCAAGCCCACCGCCGACCAGGTCGGCCCCATCTGCGTGCATGCAATGGCCACACCGTAAGCGCCGATGCCAAAAAACATGGTGTGCGCAAAGCTGACGATGCCGGTGTAGCCCAACAGCAAATCGAAACTGGCCACCAAGACGATGAACACCATCATCTTGGCGGCCACGTTCAGCGCCTTGGTGCCCGGAAAAATGAACGGCGTCAGCGCGAGGCCGAGCACGATGGCGATCAGCAAAAAAGCCAACCAGCGATTGCGCGGCAGGTCGTGCGAGAGGAGGCGGTTCAGCATCGCGTGTTCATCGATTCGCCACCGGATACAGCCCCTGAGGCCGCCACATCAACACCGCCGCCATCAGCGCAATGTTGGAAAACATGGCCGCCTTGGGGAACAAAAAACCGATGTAGTTGGCCATCAAGCCGACCAACAGCGCACCCACAAAACAGCCCAAGGTCGAACCCAAACCGCCAATGATGATGACGATGAAGATCAGCACGTTCACTTGCCCTCCCATCTGCGGCGAAGCACCGTGCTGGAACACGCTCCACAGCGTGCCGCCCATGCCGGCCAAGGCCGAGCCCGCCACGAACACGCCCACAAACAAGCGACGAATTCGGTAGCCCAAGCTCTCGACCATCTCGCGGTCTTGCACGCCTGCGCGTATCAACAAACCAAGCTTGGTGCGGTTCAAGGTGAACAGCATGGCGGCCAACATCAGCACACCGATCAGCACGGCCAGCAACCTGAAGCGTTCGACAGCCGCGTCGCCAAAAGTCACCACACCGCGAAGCGCCACCGGCAGCTCCAGCGACACGGGTGTGGGCCCCCAAATGACTTTGATGAGCTCTTCGCCAATGATCATGCCGCCCATGGTGATGAGGATTTGTTTGAGGTGCTGGCCGTACACCGGGCGCACCAGCACGCGCTCAAAAAGCCAGCCCACGGCGGCGGCCACCGCACATGCGCTGGCCATGGCGCACAGCACCGCTGCCACGTTGCGCCACAGCTCAGGCGATGCGGTCCAGCCGGGCATTTGCGCCAACACGCTCAAGCCCACATAAGCGCCCAGCGCAATGAACACGCCGTGGCCAAAGTTCAGCACGTCCATCAAGCCAAACACCAGCGTCAAGCCCGAGGCGATGATGAAAACAATCATGCCCATGGCCAGGCCCGCCACGGTCAAGGTGAGCCAGGTGCTGTTGGATCCGATGAGCGGCCAGGCCAACGCGGCCAGCAACACCACCAGCGCTAAAGGGATGAAATCGAAGTTGGATTTCGGGATGGAGGCCGCGCTGGGGGATGCCGAAACCGCGGTCGACACCGCAGCTGATACCGCGGCCGATACCGCAGCCTTCACAGCGGCCCCATTCATGCGTGCGCCTCCAACGACAAGCCCAAATACTTTTTCTGCAAGGCCGCGTCGTCGACCAATTCACGCATGTCTCCGGCATGCACCACGCGACCGTTGTCCATCACCGCCACGCGGTCGCCCAGCGCGCTGGCCATCGCGAAGTTTTGCTCCACCAACAGCACCGTGGTTTGTGTTGCTTTGAGCTCATGCAGCGCGGCGATCAAGTTTTGCACCATGGCCGGTGCCAAGCCCTTGCCCGGCTCGTCGATCAACAACAAGCGCCGTGGCTCGACCATGGCGCGTGCAATGGCCAGCATCTGTTTTTGCCCGCCCGACAACTTGCCCGCAGGTGCCAGCCAAAAGGTTTGGATGGCCGGGAACAAGCCAAACAACCACTCCAACCGCTGCGTGTCCATCTGCTTCAAATTGCCGGCGCTGCGCGCGGCCAACAGCATGTTGTCGCGTACCGTGAGGTCGCTGAGAATGCCCATGTTTTCGGGCACGTAGGCAATGCCGAGTTGAGCGATGTCGGGTGTGGCCGCAGGCAAAGCGCTGCCGTCAAAACTCAAACGACCTTGGGATGCTTTCCACAGCCCCATGATGGTTCGAAGCGTGGTGGTTTTGCCTGCGCCATTGCGGCCGAGCAGCATGGTCACCTCGCCTTTGGGCACCACCAAATCGACGCCGTGCAGGATGTGATAACTGCCGATGTGGGTGTGCACACCATGCAATTCGAGCAGCGAAGCGGTCACGCGGCGGCCCCCGTTTTTTCGTCCACGGCGATGCCCAAATACGCTTGTTGAACGATGGGCGACGCCATTACTTCCGCAGGCTCGCCGTCGGCCACCAACTGGCCGTTGTGCAGCACGATGATGCGATCGGCCAACTCGCGCACCACGTCCATTTTGTGTTCCACCAAGAGTATGGTTTTGTCGGGTTCAGTCTTCAGCGCACGGATCAAATCCAAGATCACCGGCACGTCGTCGGCGCTCATCCCGGCTGTCGGTTCATCGAACATGTAAACGCTGGGCTCCAACGCCATCAGCATGGCCACTTCAAGTTTGCGCTGATCGCCGTGCGCCAGGCTGCTGGCTGCGATGCCAGCCCGTGCGCCGAGCTTCACGCGCTCGACCAATTCCATCGCGCGGTCGAGCGTGCCGCGGTGGTCCAGCCACACCGACCACCAGTTCAAACCTTGCTTGCGACGCGACTGCACCGCCAGGCGCACGTTCTCGACCACGCTCAGGTTGGGGAACAACTGCGTGAGTTGAAACGCGCGCCCCAGGCCGCGATGCGTGCGCGCCGAAGTAGCCTCGTTCGTGATGTCCACACCGTTCAGTTGCACCGATCCTTCGCTGGCGCGAAGCTGGCCTGAGATCAAATTGAAGTAAGTGGTTTTACCCGCGCCATTGGGGCCGACGATGGCGGTGAGCGTGCCTGGCTGGAAGGCACAACTGACATGATCGACGGCAACGTGGCCGCCGAAGCGGATGGTGAGGTCGTGGGTGGTCAGCATGGTGCTGGTTTTGCTCCCCTGTTAGAAAAGCGAGCTGAACGTATTGCCCCTCTCCTGGACGGAGAGGGCTGGGGAGAGGTGAAAACGTGGAAGTAGAGCCGCAAGTGTTCGGCGTTTTCACCTCCTCCCCCACCCTCCCCCGTCGAGGGGGAGCGGACAACACTTCCACTTCGTCGAAAGGAAGGGGCCGTTCTACCGCTTGTTGCGAACCGGCACGTCCATCTCTTCCGCCTTGATCTCTCGCACCAACTCCGGCACGCCCCACGCAAAGGCTGGGTCGGCTTTGATCTTGAAGTGGTACATGCTTTGCATCGCTTGGTGGTCTTCCTTGCGGAAGGTCATCTTGCCTTTTGGTGTCTCGAAGCTCATGCCTTCCATGTTGGCAATCAATTTTTCGGTGCCTACGTCGCCTTTGGTTTTTTTCAGCGCTTCGACCACCGCAATGGCTGCGGCCATGCCGCCTGCGGTGAAGAAATCAGGCGGTGTTTTGTACTTGCTGTAGTGGTTGGCCACCAGCCATTCATTGACTGGATTTTTTGGAATGCCGAAGTAGTAGTACGTGGCACCTTCCATCCCGGGAAATTGCTTGTAGGCCACCATGGCCGGCATGATGTTGCCGCCGGTGACGATCTCAATGCCGTAGCGCTTCAGGTCGAGGTCGGCAATCTTGAACGGGTTGCCAGCACCGGCCCAAATGATCCAAATCACTTTGCGACCGGGCAGGTCTTTCAGCTTGTCGATGATGCGCTGCGCACCGGCGGTGAAGTCAGTCGTGGTCGTGGGCAGGTATTCCTCGTGAACGATCTTGGCTTTCTTGATGCTGTCGCGGAAGGCTTTGACGCCGTCACGTCCGAAGGCGTAGTCCTGCGCCAAAGTTGCAATGTTTACCCCGGGTTTGTCTTGTGCCACCGCGTTGCTGATAGCGTCTTGCGAGCTGTTTCGCCCGGTGCGAAAGATGTACTTGTTCCATTTGTCGCCGGTGATCGAGTCGGCCACGGCGGGTTCCACCACCAAAATCTTTTTGTACTCTTCAGCCACTGGCAACATTGCCAACGCCACGCCGCTGGACGTCGGGCCCACGGCGATGTCGGCCTTGTCGTCACCGTAGGCGGCAGCCAGCAAACTCTTGCCCACGTCGGGCTTGCCTTGGTCGTCTTTTTCAATGACGGTGAGCTTCTTGCCCGCCACCATCATGGTGCCGCCAGTGGCGTAGTCCAGGCCCATCAAAAAGCCCGTGGCAGTTTGCTTGCCGTAGGCCTCCAAAGGGCCGGTTTTGCTGTAAACGTGGGCGATTTTGATTTCGCCTTTGTTTTGTGCAAAACCGGTTTGAGGCAGTGCGAACATGCCGACGCAAGCCAAGGCCAGCGAGGCGCTGGGGAGTTGAAATTTCATGGGTTTTTCTTTCTTGAGACGGCGGGTGCGCAATCAAAACACAGCGTGCCGACGCCGCGTCTCATGGTTTACAGCTTGATCTCTAACCGAACCTGCAAATTGACGTAGGTCGGCGCTGTATTCACCGACGTTTCGCGAACGCCCAAAGCGTCCAGGCTGCCGCCGGTGACGTAGTCGCGCGGGTCGATGTTGCTGAAGGTCGTGCGCAATTGAACGGTGGGGCTGAACACCCACAGCGCATACGCATCGATGCCGATTTTTTTGCCTTGCTCGGCGGTTTGCACGTCGCTTATTCGCGTGGTGTAGCCCGGCGTCCAATTCAAGTTGCCGCCCAGACTGAGCGGCGTGTTGGGCACGCGGTAATCGGCACCGAAGTTCGCGGTGTAGCTGGGCTGCTGGTCTAAGCGGTTGTCTGGTCCGGGGACGGTTTGCACGCGCGAACGGAAGAAGCTGAGGTTGCTGCGTATGTCCACCTTCGGGCCGTCTTCCATCAGCTCTGTCAGCCGAAATTTTGCCTCCAGCTCCAGGCCCTGCGTCACCGCCGCGCCAATGTTCTGCATGCGCGACACATAACGTGGCACGTTGGCCCAACTCACGGTTTCCAGTGCGGTTTCGCTTCGCATGTAGTTGCTGATTTGGCGGTGAAAAACATTGGCGCTGAGAAGCCCGCTGCCGGGCAAATAGCGCTCAATGGCCACGTCCAAACCGGTGGCCAGCTCAGGCAGCAAATTGGGGTTGCCTGCGCGGTCGACGTTGGTGGGCGTGTTGGCACCCGGGGCCGGATAACGGTTGTTGATGCTGGGCCGGGCAATCAAGTTTTGCAGCGTCGGCGAACGGTAGCTGCGCGTCAGACTGAAGCGCACTTGGTCTTTGCTCTCTGGGGCCGGCTTCCACACCGCATGGGCCAGAGGCGTCCACACGCCGCTGGCGTTTTTCACGTCGCCGCCTTGGGTGTTGATGCCTTCCCAGCGCACGCCGGCGTAGGCGGACCACTGCGGCGAGATCACCCAATCGTCCTGCGCATAAAACGCCAATCGACGCACCGAAGCCTGCACTGCATCGCCGAAATCAAGCAGCAACGGCGCGCCGTTTTGCAGCGTGGAGCGGGCGTCGGTGCGGCGGTTGGTTTCCAGTTCGCCGCCTGCTGTCAGGCTGTGCTCACTTTCCAGCGCCTTGAAGAATTTGCCGTTCAAGCTGAGGCTGTTTTCAACAGCGCTGGTGCTGTCTTGCAGCGTGCGCACCAAGCTGCCAGCGCTGTTTTCCAGGCGCAAACTTTCACTGACCGATTTGCTCTGGCCCAGCCCGGCGCGCCACTCCATGCGCTCGCCTTCGCCCAAGCGGCGCGTCCACATGCCGTTCAGCCGCATCAATCGGAAGCTGCCCTCAGACGCGGTTTCAGCTTGGTCGTAGGGCGCGGGCACGCTGCCCACCGTTTGATTCAACTCACCGTAGCGCTGGGTTTTGCCTTGGCCGTAAATGAGCAGTGGCATCACGGTGACCGACTCGCCCAAAGCGCCGCGCCACTGCAAGCGGCCGTTGGCTTGTAGGCCTTGGCGGCGCTCGCGCACTTCGCCTTTGTCGTTTTGGTCCAGAACCACGGCGTTGGTGGTCAAGTCGCGATCCACAGTGGTCGAGCGGCTGTCGTTTTGCCGGTCGTTGCGGTTGGCAGACAGCGAGAAGTTGTAGTTCAAGCCAGACAAGGTGTCATTGCGCGACCAGGACGCCTGCGGCTGTACGCGGCCGTTTTCTGCCCCAACTGTGAGCTGCACATTGTTCAAGCGCTTGGTGTAGCCCTCGCGCGTGATGATGTTGACGGTGCCGGCGATGGCGCGGGCACCAGTTTCTGCCGTCGGGGCACGCAAAATTTCGATGCGCTCAATTTGCTCGGGCGCCAGCGAATCAATCGAAAAACCAGGCGCAACGCGTTCGCCGTCGAGCAAGATTTGTGTGTAGCCGTTGCCCAAACCGCGCATTCGTATGGCACCACCCCGCCCCGGGCGGCCTTGCACCGTGACGCCGGGCAAGCGCTTCAGCAAGTCGCCGACGGTGCTGTCGCCAAAGCGCTCGATTTCCTCCCGGCCGACCACGATTTTCGCGGCGGTGGAATCGCGCCTCAACTGGTTGTCGGTGGCGCGCCCCGCATTGATTTCCACGCGTTGTAAGGTGGTGGCAGCAGGTGCCGAAGCGGCCGGGGCGGGAGACGGGATTGGAGGAGGTGGAGGTGGATCAGGCTGCGTTTGGGCGCAGGCCAATTGAGCGAATAACAAGCTGATGGCGGCCGCAAGGGGGCCCAAAAGAACATGCATGGACAGCAGCGAGGTTGGCATCCGCCAAATTATCGGCTTCCTAGGGAGGTGAGCTTTTTGTTGTTTGTTGCCGCAATGTGGGAATTGAGTCACAAAATAGTGTCTGACTCTGTACCAGACGGGCCAAAACCCCCTGATCGCGGGATGCGCGCCCTGGGTGCTGTCGGTATCTTTCGGATCAGTAGGTAACGCAGATCGTTACCCGAACCGATACACCCCATTTTTAGGGACTCAACATGACCAGCTTTCAAATTAAGTCGACAGCCGCAGCAGTTTTGGCATTTGTTGCTGTGTCAGCTCAAGCTGACACAGTCGCCTTGCCTGACTTTGCATTCAGCTCTGAAGCTGTCACTGTCAACGTCACCGGTGTGACCCTTGGCACTGTCAATGACAGCGCAGGTGCTTTCAAGACCAGCCTGAATGGTGGCGCTTCTTTCCTGAGCTATTGCATCGATTTGACTCAACCCGCAGCACTTTACGGCTCCGATTCGAGTTACACCCGCATTGCCGGCGGAAGCTACAGTTTTGCCAACTCGGGTGCGGCTACCAACCTGAGCAAGTTGTTCACGTTCGCTGGTTCTTTGGTGAACAGCGCACCCACGTCAGCGGCTTTCCAACTGGCTGTTTGGGAAATCGTCTACGAGTCTCCGTCTAATACGTACTCGATGGGCTCGGGCCGCGCAGTGTTTGGCCCTGGTCAAGGCAATGCCACAACCATCGCCTTGGCTGACAGCTGGCTCAGCGCGCTCGGCACCACGACTGCAACCGCTCCAATTTCTATCTTGTCCAGCGCGAGCAGCCAAGATTTGGTTTATGGCGGCGCAACGGCCCCAATCCCAGAGCCATCAACCTACGCGTTAATGATTGCCGGTCTGGGTGCCTTGGGTTTTGTCGCGCGTCGTCGCTCGAACAAGCAAGCCTGATCCGGCTTTCCTTGCATTTAGAAAAGGGCAGCTTTGGCTGCCCTTTTTTCATGGTGTTGACGTAAATCAGGACGGGCCATTCGTCAGCTTTTGGCATGATGCGGGGTTGGTCACGGGAACCTGCCGGACCGAGCCCACAAACACAACCAAGAGAGACAACATGGCACTTGATTCCTCCCTGCGCGGGCTAAGCCGCCGTCGCTTGCTGCAATGCACCGCCGGTACTGCTGCCATCTTGGGCAGCCCGTTGATAGCGCAGAACGTGTTCGGTCAAAACAGCTGGCCCAACCGGCCGGTCAACATCATCGTGCCGTTCCCGGTGGGTGGCGGCACAGACGCTTTTGCGCGGCCGCTGTCGGCGGTGCTTAGCAAAAACCTCGGCAAGCAAGTGCTCATCGACAACAAAGGCGGCGCGGGCGGCACTTTGGGTGCGTCGTTGGCCGCCAAGGCCGCGCCCGATGGCTACAACTTTTTCATGGGCGCGGTTCACCACGCCATCGCACCGTCGATGTACCCCAAGCTGGACTACAACATCGAAACGGATTTCATCCCTGTTGGTTTGATCGGCAGCGTGCCGCAGGTGGTGGTGGTGAACCCGCAGCGCATAGCAGCCACCAACTTGAAAGAGCTGGTCGAGTTGTTGCGCAAAAACCCTGGCAAATTCAACTACGGTTCGGCCGGGAACGGCACTTCGCACCATTTGGCGGGCGAGTTGTTCAAGCTGCAAACCAAAACCTTCATCACCCACATTCCTTACCGGGGCGCAGGCCCGGCTTTGCAGGATTTGATTGCGGGTCAAGTCGATTTGATGTTTGACGGCTTGGCTTCATCGGCCACGCACATCAAAAGTGGGCGTATCAAAGCGCTGGCCGTCGCGTCGACCAAACGCGCGCCCGGTTTTGCCGATGTGCCGACCAGCGTGGACGGCGGCGTGCCCGCTTACCAAGTGGCCACCTGGTACGGGCTGTGGGCTCCTAAAGGAACGCCGAAAGAAATGATCGACCGCATGCGCGCCGAGCTCAGCAAGGCCCTCACGTCTGAAGACTTGGTGAAGATTTGGAACGGCATTGGTGCCGAAACGCCTGACCTGTACGGCGATGCGTTCGGCAAGTTTGTGAACCTAGAGATCAAGCGCTGGGCCGAGGTGGTGAAGGGCTCGGGCGCGAAGCTGGATTGATCTCGGCGATGAACCACAACTTGTTTGCGGCGCTGCGCGCTGGATTTCCCGAAGATCTGAGCGAATGTGCTGTGCAGACTGCCGACGGAGCTGCGCTGTTCTACACCTGGCGCGACCTTGAGTTGGCGACGGCCAAGATCGCCAATTTGCTTGAATCGCTGGACTTGCCAGTAGGTTCGCGCGTGGCCGTGCAAACGGAAAAATCAGTCGAAGCCATGATGCTGTACTTGGCCGTGCTGCGCGCAGGTTTGGTTTACCTGCCGCTGAACACGGCCTACCAATCGACTGAGGTCGAGTACTTCATTGCGAATGCCGAACCGGCTGTGGTGGTGTGTTCGGGCCGCAACTTTGGCTGGTTCAGCAAGCTGGCTTTCACAGCAGGCACGGCCCACGTTTTCACGTTGAACGAAGACCGCACCGGCAGCTTGTTGCAGCGCGCTGCGCATCACAGCGATCAACACACGCCCGCTGTGAAAAGTGCCGACGACATGGCCGCCATTTTGTACACCAGCGGCACCACGGGGCGCAGCAAAGGCGCGATGTTGAGTCACGGCAATTTGCTGAGCAATGCACGCACTTTGCAAAGCCACTGGGGCTGGCAGCGCGGCGATGTGTTGATCCACGCGCTGCCCATCTTTCACGTGCACGGCTTGTTTGTGGCGATCCACGGCGCGTTGCTGAACGGCAGCAAGATGATCTGGTTCAGTCAGTTCAACGCCGTGGCCGTGGCTGCGCGTTTGCCCGAGGCCACGGTGTTCATGGGCGTGCCTACTTTGTATGTGCGCTTGTTGGCCGAGCCTGGTTTGAGCGCAGAAGCCTGTCGTCGCATGCGCTTGTTTGTGGCCGGTTCGGCGCCGCTGTTGGCCGAGACCTTCAAGGCTTGGCGCGAGCGCACCGGCCACACGATTTTGGAACGCTACGGCATGAGCGAGACGGTGATGCTCACGTCCAATCCGTACTCGGCAGCCGACGGTGAACGCCGCGCGGGCACGGTGGGCTTGCCCTTGCCGGGTGTGGTGTTGCGCGTGATGAACGAACGCGGCTCAACGTGCGCGGTAGACGACATCGGCGGCATCGAAGTGCGTGGCCCCAATGTGTTCAGTGGCTACTGGAAAATGCCAGAGAAGACAGCGGAAGAATTCAGCACCGATGCAACGGGTCAGCGTTGGTTCAAAACCGGTGATGTGGGCAAGGTCGATGCGTTCGGCGTGGTCACCATCGTTGGCCGCAGCAAAGACCTCATCATCACCGGCGGCTACAACGTCTACCCGGCTGAGATTGAGGGCTACCTGAACGACATGCCCGGTGTGGCCGAGAGCGCGGTGATAGGCACGCCCCATGCGGATTTTGGCGAGGCGGTTATCGCCGTCGTGGTGGCGTGTGCGGGCGCATCGCCCGATGCGTCAGCCATGGTGGCGAGTTTGAAAGCCCGCATCGCCAACTTCAAAGTGCCCAAGCGTATTTTTGTTGTCAGCGAACTGCCACGCAATGCCATGGGCAAGGTGCAAAAGAACCTGCTGCGCGACGAACACAAAGCGCTGTTTGCAGCCGCTTGAAGGCGTCGCTAACTGTTTCTCAACCGGGCAAAGCCCGCCGCAAACAACAGCGGCAGCATCGCCACCAAACTCCAACCCGGCCCGCCCACGGTGCGCCACCAAGCCAGTTGCGTTGCGAATTCTGGTGTGCCGGGCGGCAGTGACAAGCCGGCCATCATCACCCCCAACGCTGCCAGCGCGAGCCACCGCGATGGCGGTCGGCGCTTTGAACTTGAGCCTGTGCCGGGCAAAGCGAACAGCACAGACAGCACTGCAAACGCCATGAGCAGCAACACCAAATGGCGTGGGTTGGTTTGAGGGCTGAAGGCCAACGCCAGGGCCATCAGCGCCGCCCATTCCAAGGCCACCACAGCGCAGTAGGGCGGGGTTGACTGTTCGAGGGCGCGCGGCCACTTGAACACTGGCACGCCGAAGCGTCGGTACACAAGCACCAGAACGGCAAGCGCCACTGCTGCAGCGGCGGCGGTCAACCACCATTTCAACGAGGCTGCCGCATCAAGCCCCACGATGCGCGCCATGCCGCTGGTGATGGACAAGCTGTGGCCAACGGTCAGCGCATCGATGTTGGCGGCTTGGGCGGCGTGGGCGGCTTGGGTGGTCTGCACCTTGATGCCCAGCAGTTGCGCGATGCCAGCAGACGCGGTGGCCCAATGCTGCAGGTTGGTTGTCCAGCCTGTGTAGACGGCGGGCAGCAATGCAAACAAAACGATGCCCAGCACAAACCATCCGGCTGCCGTGAAGCGGCGGCGCAGTAGCAAGTAAGGCAAGTAAATCAGCGGCAGGTATTTGATGTTCACCGCCAAACCCAACATCAGCCCCGCCCATATCGGACGGCGATCGAGCCAGCACAGCGCAAGCAAAGTGGCGGCCAACATGGGCACATTGGTTTGCCACATTTGCAGCTCACTGCGAAGGCGCGGCGCGGCCAGCACGGTGGTCAGCGCCACCACGGCCAACATCTCGCTCAACGGCCGATCCAAGCTGAAGCGACGCATGGCTTCTTTGCAGGCGACGACGGTGCACATCAAGGCCAGCGCCATGTTCAGCGCCAGCATGATGAATGCGGCCGCGTGAACAGACACAAAGCTCAGCGGCATGAAGAGGAAGGCGATCAGCGGCGGATAGATGTAGCCGCGCACGCCCGAGGTGTAAGGGTCTAGGCCCTCACGCATGGCTTTGGCCGCGCGGTAGAAATGCTCGAAGTCACCGCAGCCAGTGACGAACTCATGGGCAAAGCCCGAATACGGCGCACCGTGAACGCGGTGCGAAGTCACCACCCAGAACCATGTGTAGGCCAACAGCAACACGGCCACGGCAATCCAGCCGCGCTTGCCGAACTGCTGAGTTGATCCGCTCATGCGCACTGCTTCGAGCGAGTTTTACTTTGAGGCGGCTGGTGCAGGAATCGCAGGCGCAGAAGCGGCGGGAGCCGGTGCTGCATGAACCGCGTCGGCACCGTGCTTCTCGCCGCCCATGTCGATGTCAGCACCGCTCTTTTTCATGATGAACAAACCGAGCGCTGCGAAGGCGACAAAGGCCAAAAAAATTTTCCACATGACGGGCATCCTAGTTAGTAGGTTTTAGGGATCGAATTGACAAAACGAATTGACAAAACGGATTGACAAAACGAATCGACAAAAGAAACGGGGCACACCGCAAGCGGTGTGCCCCGAGAGACTGGCAAAGCCAAATCAATCGTTGGCGTAAATGTCGACGTCTTTGGTCTCTTTGACAAACAGCATGCCGATCACGAAGGTGACCGCCGCAATGATCACGGGGTACCACAGACCGTTGTACATGTTGCCGGTCTGCGCCACGATGGCGAAAGCGGTGGTGGGCAGCAAGCCCCCAAACCAGCCGTTGCCAATGTGGTACGGCAAGCTCATTGACGTGTAGCGAATGCGGGTGGGGAACATCTCCACCAACATGGCAGCGATTGGGCCGTACACCATGGTCACGTAAATTACCAAGATGGCCAAAATGCCCACGATGGTCCACCACTGGCCGCTCATGAAGGTGATGGGCTTGGCCTTGGCGGGGTAGCCGGCTTCTTTCAGCGCGCCAGAAACAGCTTTCTTGAATTCGCCGTCTTTCTTCTTCGCTTCATCGGTGGGCAAACCTTTGGAGGTGTAGCCCTCAATCACCTTGTCGCCGATGGCGATTTTGGCGGGGCCTGTGCCCACGATGTTGTCGTAGCTCACCGAGCTGCTGGCCAACACCTGTTTGGCAATGTCACACGAGCTGGTGAACTTCACAGTGCCGGTTGGGTTGAACTGAAACGAGCACTCGTTGGGGTCGGCCGTCACGGTGACCTTGTTTTTGACCTGCGCCGCCGCCAGTTCAGGGTTGGCAGCTTCGGCCAACATTTTGAAAAGCGGGAAGAAGGTGAGTGCCGCGATCAAACAGCCCGCCATGATGATGGGCTTGCGGCCGATCTTGTCTGACAGTGTGCCGAAGATGATGAAGAACGGCGTGCCGATGATGAGTGACACGGCGATCAAAATGTTGGCTGTCGGGCCGTCCACTTTGAGCGACTGCGTCAAGAAAAACAGCGCATAAAACTGGCCCGTGTACCAGACCACGGCTTGACCGGCAGTCAGGCCGACCAGCGCCAAAATCACGATCTTCAGGTTCTTCCACTGGCCGAAAGATTCAGTCAACGGTGCCTTCGAAGTTTTGCCTTCTTCCTTCATTTTCTTGAAGGCAGGCGACTCGTTCATGCTCAGGCGGATGTAGACGCTGACGGCCAACAACAGAATCGACACCAAAAACGGAACGCGCCAGCCCCAATCGGCAAACGCCTCTTCACCGATGATGGTGCGGGTGCCCAAAATCACCATCAGCGACAGGAACAAGCCCAGCGTGGCCGTGGTTTGAATCCACGAAGTGAAAGCGCCGCGCTTGTCATGCGGCGCGTGCTCTGCCACGTAGGTTGCAGCGCCACCGTACTCACCGCCCAGCGCCAAGCCTTGCAGCAAGCGAAGTGCGATCAAGATGACTGGCGCAGCCACGCCAATGGCGGCGTAGTTTGGCAAACAGCCGACGATGAAGGTCGACAAACCCATGATCAAAATCGTGACCAAGAAGGTGTACTTGCGGCCAATCATGTCGCCCAAACGGCCAAAGAAAATGGCTCCGAAAGGACGCACGATGAAGCCAGCGGCAAACGCTAACAACGCGAAGATGAAGGCTGAACCTGCGTCCAAGCCTGAGAAAAATTGCTTGGCTATGATCGAGGCGAGTGAGCCGTACAGATAGAAGTCGTACCACTCGAAAACTGTGCCCAAGCTGGAAGCAAAGATGACCTTCTTTTCTTCGCCCGTCATGGGGTTGTCGCCCCGAGGTTTCAGCCGTGCCGCGGTGGCTGCTGCGTTTGTTGCCATGTCTTGTGTCTCCATAAAAGGAGCGCCACCTCCCTCGGCGACGCTTGGAGGCCATCATCAGGGCAGGCTCTGACCCTGGTCTGACGGCGCACTGAACGCAGTCTGACAAGCTTGGTAGCAACCCGCGTGAGTTTTTTCTTAATGTGAGAAGTGGGCTGTTGGGCGTTTCGCACAAACCCTAGGCAGTGCAATCACGCGTCAGCGTTTGATGCCGAGGCGTGGTGCGCCGTGCTCAGACCAAGCGGCTGTTGCAAACCAAACGCCGTCGGTGATGAAGTCGCGCAGCATGGGCAGCGCATCAACACCCCAAAACACCTTGCCGTTCACCACCAAACTTGGGACGCCGAACACACCCAAGGCGATGGCTCGATCGGTGGCGTCTTTGAGGGCTTGCTTCACGTCGACGTCGGTGGCGTTTCTGTAGGGTGCGAGTCGGGTAGTCAGTTCAGCCAGACGCTTGGGATCGTTGGCGTTGGCGTCGGGGTTCGCATTACCCCGCCAAACATGGCGCAACACTTGTTCGCACACATGTCTGTTGGGTGTGTCGCCAGGCGCGGCACAAGCCACCATCAATCGCAGCAGCGCCAAGGGGTTGAAAGGGTGCTCTGCGGGTGTTTGCAGTTCGATGCCATGTTGATGGGCCAACCAGTGCACTTGCCTGAAAGTCCAAGCGCGTTTGGGCTCGATCTCAGCTGGGCCTTTTTGGCCGTGCTGCGCCAACATGCCCGCAAACAGCACGGGCCGGTAGCTGACGCTGTAGCTCAGGCCTTCCAGCACGTCAGGCAGGCGTTCAAACGCCAAATAGGCGTAGGGGCTGATGGGGTCGAAATAGAAGTCGATGTGGGTCATATGAGGCGGCTGGGTGCGTGGCCGCGCCGAACATCAAGTTGAGTCAACACCAAGCGCTTGTCATCGTCATCCAACGTCGACCACGCGCCAATCTCGGTCAGCGTGCGCAGGCAGCCCTCGCACCAACCGGTGCGCGGGTCGATGCGACAAACCTTGTTGCACGGGCTTGCCACGGCGTCAGTTTTCAAATCAAGCATGCACAACACTTTGTGCGCGCTGCTGGTCTCGCTGCTGGTCTCGCTGTTGTTCGCGCTTAGCCAACAACGCACTCCCCGTTCGCGACACGGGCTTGCGGCCCAGCACCATCGATATGTAGGCGGCTGCGTCGATCAACTTGCTCATGTCGATACCGGTGTCTATGCCCAATCCGTTCAGCATGAAAAGCGCATCTTCCGTGCCCACATTGCCGGTGGCACCTTTGGCATACGGGCAGCCGCCCAAGCCGGCCACGCTGGCGTCGAAGATGTGGATGCCCATCTGCAAACAGGCGTAGATGTTGGCCAGCGCTTGGCCGTAGGTGTCGTGGAAATGGCCGCTGACTTCACCAATTGGGTAGTGCTTGAGCGCGCGTTCCATGGCGGCCTGCACTTTGACGGGCGTACCCACGCCGATGGTGTCCGCAATGCCGACGTGATCGACGCGTATTGATTTCAGCAACATCACCACGCGCTCGACCTCGTCTGCCGACACCTCGCCCTGATATGGGCAACCCATCGCGCACGACACCGCAGAGCGCACCTTGATGCCTGCCTCATGCGCCGCCACCACCACAGGCCGAAAGCGTTCGATGCTTACTTCGATGCTGCAATTGATGTTGCGCTGGCTGAAGGCTTCAGTGGCCGCAGCAAACACCACAATCTCATGCGGGCGTTGGCCCAAAGGCAGTGCCAATGCGGCCTCCAGGCCTTTCATGTTGGGCGTGAGCACCGAGTATCGAACGCCTTCGTGGCGTTGTATGCCGCTCATTACCTGGGCGTTGTCGGCCATTTGCGGCACCCATTTCGGGCTGACAAAACTGGTGGCTTCAATCTCACGCAAACCGGCGGCTTGCAGCAAATGAATCAGCTCCACCTTCTGCTGTGCCGACACCGGCTGCGATTCATTCTGCAAACCGTCGCGCGGGCCGACTTCAACGAGGCTGACTTGTTTGGGGATCATGGCTCAAGGCTGATTGTGAAAATGATGCAAATAACCCATCCCGTTCGCACTGAGGTATCGAAGTCTCGCGCTGGACTTCGATACCTCAGCCCGAACGGGGTCGTGCGATGTGCTTTCAACATGCCCAGCGGCTCGCTTCAAGCCAAGGTCAGCAACTCGCCGCCTTCACTCACTTGATCGCCAACGGCGTATAAAAGTTCGGCCACCGTGCCGTCGCGCGGGGCGTTGATGGTGTGTTCCATCTTCATGGCTTCCATCACTGCCAGGGCTTGGCCTTGTTTGACGGCTTGGCCGGGCTTGGCGAGAAAAGAGATCACTTTGCCTGGCATGGGCGCGGTGAGTCGGCCGCCGCTGCTGGCCGCATCGGCGGCTTGCGCAATGGCGTGGGCGGTGGGGTCGATCAAACGCAGCGAAGTCGAAGCCTGCGCACCGAAGATGGCGAGCCGGTCTTGCTGTGCGTACACAGTGAGCGTGCTGCGTTGTGTTGCCACCGTGACGTCAAACACCTCGGGGCTGCGATGAATAAATGCCATCGCCAAACGCTGCTCGCCCACCAGTAAATCCATCGCACCTTCTTTGCTGCGTGACAAGCGACAGACGTGGTGTTCACCGCCCACCTCCACATCGAAGCGACGCAGCGCCGTGCCGTGCAATCGCCAGCCATCGCGGCGCGACCACGGGTCAGATGTTTGCGTGGCGGCCTCTGCTGTCAGCGTGTGCGCGACCAAACCGGCCAGAGCCCATTCCAAGCTCAGCGGCTCGGCGTTGAACAGGGCAGGGCGCTCACGCTCGATGAGCGCGGTGTCCAAGTCGGCCCCTGCAAAAGACGCGCTGCGCACCACGCGGCGCAAGAAGGCCACGTTGGTGTGCAGGCCCACCAAATGGGTTTGGCTCAAGGCCGCGTCCATGCGCGCCAAAGCTTGATCGCGGTTAACGCCCCAGACGAGGAGCTTGGCAATCATCGAGTCGTAAAACGGTGACACCTCATCGCCTTGCGCAAAGCCTGAATCGACGCGCACCGCAGCCGCGTCGTGAAAACCTTCGCCGTCGGCATTGCGACTGAAGGCCACATGCTCAGGCCAGCGTGCCACTTGCAGCGTGCCGGTGGCGGGCAGAAATTGCGCGTCAGGGTTTTCGGCGCAAATGCGCGCTTCAATCGCATGACCACGCAGCTTCAATTCATGCTGCTTCAACGGCAAAGGCTGGCCGCTGGCCACGCGCAATTGCCACTCCACAAAGTCCAAACCCGTCACGGCCTCAGTCACCGGGTGCTCGACTTGCAGGCGCGTGTTCATCTCCATGAAATAAAAGCGCAAGTCGCCGTCGGGCTGCGGCTCGACGATGAATTCAACCGTGCCCGCGCCCACGTAGTGCACCGCTTTGGCGGCTGCCACAGCGGCTGCGCCCATGCTGCTGCGGCGTTCATCGCTCAAGCCCGGAGCGGGCGCTTCTTCCAGCACTTTTTGGTGGCGGCGCTGCACCGAACAGTCGCGCTCAAAGAGGTAGATCACATCGCCCTGTGTGTCGCCGAACACCTGGATTTCAATGTGGCGGGGGCGGGTGACGTAGCGCTCGATCAGCACCGCGTCGTCGCCAAAACTGTTGATGGCTTCGCGCTTGCACGAGGCCAGGGCCGCATCAAATTCAGCCGCGCTGTCGACAGCCCGCATGCCCTTACCACCGCCGCCTGCGCTGGCTTTGATGAGCACCGGGTAGCCGATGCGGTCGGCCTCGCGCTTGAGCAGCGCGGGGTCTTGATCGGCACCGTGATAGCCCGGCACCAAAGGCACACCGGCGCGCTCCATGAGTTGCTTGGACTCGGCCTTCAAGCCCATGGCTTTCAGCGCCGAAGGCGGCGGGCCTATGAAGACCAAACCGGCGTCGGCACAGGCCTGCGCAAACTCGGCGTTCTCGCTCAAAAAACCGTAGCCGGGGTGGACGGCTTGCGCGCCTGTGGCCAGGGCCGCAGCAATGATGCGGTCACCGCGCAGGTAACTTTCCGCCGGTGCAGCAGCACCGATGTGCACTGCTTCGTCGCAGGCCAACACGTGTTTGGCGTGGGCGTCGGCGTCGGAAAAAACGGCCACCGTGCGAACACCCATCTTGCGTGCCGTGGTCGCCACTCGGCAGGCAATTTCTCCCCTGTTGGCGATCAGGATTTTTTTGAACATCAAAGCCTCCAACAAACTATGGACTGACTTGAATCGACGTGCCTGCCATGCGCCCCGACAGCTTGCGCAGCAAACCTCGAAACAGCCGCGCAAACTTCCAAATCAAAACAATCATCACGACCAACGCCACGGCCAGCACCGCAAAAAAAGCCATCGGGTGCATCCACGACATCCACAGCGCAGCGGGCACGGCGGCGTCACCGACGAGTGACATGCCGATGTTGGAAAAAGGTTCGGGCGATGTGTTCACTGCCGCGCGCGTGGTGGTCTTGGCCACGTGACTGGTGGCCGCCAAGGTGCCACCCAACAAGGCCGCGACCATGGCCCAGGTGCCCTGATCGGCCCCAAACACGCTGGCGGCCAAAGCCGCACCTGCCGGGATGCGCACGACGGTGTGCACCACGTCCCACAGCGTGTCGATGCCGGGAATCTTGTCGGCGAAAAATTCCATGAACAGCATCAAACCACTGCCGCCCAACATGGCCGGGTGCTGCAGCACTTTCAAGCCAGTGGGCAAATCGACCCAACCCAAAAAGCCCGCGATGCCGGTAAGAAAAATGACCAAGTAAAGCCTCAAGCCACTGGCCCAACCCAAACCGGCGGCAATGGCCAGCAGATGCGATGTGTCCATGATTCAAACCCCTTCGGTATTCGTTATCAGGCCAGCCATGCGGGCGGGCGTTTTTGCAGAAACGATTGAATGCCTTCTTTGCCTTCGACACTCACACGGATGTCGGCAATCCGGCGAGCGGTTTCACCACGCAGATCATCGGTGATTTGCAGGCCCGCCACATCTTGCACCAGCGCCTTGCAAGCGCGCGTGGCGAGTGGGCCGTTGGTGACCAGCGCAGCGACGATTTCATCGACTTTGGCGTCGAGCGTGTTGACCTCGCAAAGCTCATGCACCAAGCCCATCGCTTGCCCTTGTGTCGCTGTGAAGCGCTCGGCGGTGATGAAGTAACGCCGTGCTGCTGGTTCGCCCATGGCGCGTATGACGTAGGGGCTGATGGTGGCGGGCAGCAGGCCCAAGCGCGCTTCGCTCAAACAGAAACTCATGCTGTCAACGGCCACCACCACATCGCACACGGCGGCCAAGCCCACGCCACCGGCATAGCAGTCGCCTTGCAGTCGGCCGACGATGGGGACGGGGCACTGGTAAATGGCCCACAGCATGTCGGCCAAGGCTTGTGCGTCGGCGCGGTTTTGTTCCCAACTGAAGTCGGCCATGCTGCGCATCCACGACAAATCGGCCCCGGCGCAAAAGGCTTTGCCGTGACCGCCCAGCACGATGGCGCGCAAGTCGGGCTCACTCGCAAGCTGCCTGAACGTGGCCGTCAGCTCGGCGATGACCTCCTCATTGAAAGCGTTGCGAACGTCGGGGCGGTTCAAGTAAACGCGTGCCACGTGGCGGCTGCGTTGCACATCCAGAGTGTTCATGGGGCCTTCCAAACCACGGCGTCATCGACCGCATAAAACTCACAAGGCGATGCGGCCAAGCGTTCGCAGCTGGCCATGGCGCGCGCATAGGGCCGCTCACCGCCAACAGCCCATGACCAAGTGCGTTTGACCGGGTGAATCACGAACGCTTTCGGGCTTTCAGCGTTGATCCATTTTTGATAGGCCTCGCGACCCGCGTCGGTGCGCACGGGCACCTTGTCCAGTTCATCGGTTTTGGCAAAGCCGGTCGCGGCTGGGGTTGCGATGTCGGCCAGCGATTTCAAGTCATGCGCCACTCGCGTTGGCAAGCCCGCTTGCGTCATGGCCGCCAGCACCTTGGGCTGCCAAATGGGCAGCCCCGCGCGCGACCCGAACATCGCGTGCGCGTCGTTGCCAAAATTGCCAAACGCCACCAACTCAGCGCGACCGCCGGCTTTTTGATAGCGCTCATGGGCGTCCTTCCAAACCTCCGGCGGAAAGTAGCTGTCGTTGTCACCGTAAAACCAAAGTGACGGCAGCTTGGTGGTCTCGCCGTAGCTGCCAATGCCGCGCGTCATGTTGCTTTGCCAGCCGGTGCAGCCTTCTTGGCGAAGGCCGCCCGCAAAGTTCACCAGCAGCTTGGTGCCTGGGTGTGGCTCCATGCCGTAGGCCAGCGTGGTCAGGCCGCCGTGCGACTGGCCCATCACGACGTTGCGCGACACGTCCGCAAACGGCTGCTGGCCCAACCAATCCAAAGTCCGCCGCACCGACTTGGCCTGCTGCACGCCGTTGCTTTGCACATTGCAGCCGCCGCTGATTTCGTTGCCGCCCGAGCGCGAAAAACCTTGTCGCATGGGCACAGCCACCAAGTAGCCGCGGCTCACAAACTCGCGCGCCGCCAACGGATAGCGAGCGCGCGTTTGCATGCGTGCGTTGCCAAGTGCACGGCCGTGGTTGATGACCATCACTGGATGCGGCCCGTCTCCGGGTGGTCGGTACAAGGTGACTTCCAGTTCCGACTCGGTGAAGCCCGTGCTCGGCACCATGACCACTTCTTCGCGCAGGGCGGCGTCGAGGTCTTGGGCTGATGCGGTGGCTGAGGACAGGGCAAAGGCGATTGCCAGAAAACCGCCCCCCAAGCTGGCCCACCACCGTTGTCTCCAACGCCAAGAAACAGAGGGACTTCGATACCTCAGCCCGAACGGGTTCTGTTTGTGTTTCACACTGATCAAATCGCATTGCGCGAGTAACTGTTTCACGGCTTAGCCTCCACTTCAATACCGCTTCGCCGCTTCGTCCAGCATCACTTCGGTCGCGCCGCCGCCGATGGCCAGGATGCGGGCGTCGCGCCACAGGCGTTCTATGGGCATGCCGCGCATGTAGCCCATGCCGCCATGGAATTGCTGGCAGGTGTGCACCACCTCGTTCACCAGCTCGCCGGTCAAGGCTTTGAGCAGCGACACGTCTTGCACCACGTCGTGTTGTTGCGTGACGCGCCACGCGCATTGGTACATGTAGGCGCGTGCGGCACGCACCTTGGCGTCGAGCATGGCGATGCGCTGGCGGATGACTTGTTTGTCGAACAAGGGCGCACCAAATGCTTGGCGTGTTTTGACGTGATCCAGGGTGAGCCGCAAGGCTTGCATGCAGTGGCCGATGGCCATTGCACCCAGGGCAATGCGTTCGGTTTGAAAATTTTTCATCACCGAATAGAAGCCTTGGTTTTCTTCGCCCAGCAGGTTCTCGGCCGGGATGCGGCAGTTGTCAAACACCAACTCGGCGGTGTCGCTTGACAGCCACCCTGTCTTATCAAGCGAGCGGCCCACGCTGAAGCCAGGCGTGCCTTTTTCGACGATGAACATCGACATGGCGTGACGCTCGTTTGCCAAATTCATTCCGGTTTTTGCGGCGATGAAAAACAGATCGCCGTGCACGCCGTTGGTGATGAACAACTTGGTGCCGTTGAGCACCCAGTGGTCGCCGTCTTTCACTGCCTTCGTGCGCATGCCCGCCACGTCTGAGCCTGCACCCGGCTCGCTGATGCCCACGGCCGTGATGGTGTGGCCTGCGATCACGCCCGGCATGTAGCGCGCCTTCTGCGCAGCCGTTCCGGTGTGGTGCAAATGCGGGCTGGCCATGTCGGTGTGAACCAGCACGGTGATGATGAAGCCGGCAAAAGTGGACTGCGACAAAGCCTCAGCAAACACCAAGTTCGTCAGCGCGTCGGCTTCTGCACCGCCGTGCTGCGCGCCGTACATCAAGCCGAACAAACCCGCCGCGCCCATTTTGCGAAGCACCTCGCGCGGCGTGAAGCCTGCGTCTTCCCAAGCCTGCGCGTGAGGCTCAACTTCACGCGCAATGAAGCGCGAAATTTGTTCGCGCAGTTGCTCGTGTTCTGGGGTGATGTACATGCTGTCCATGACTTTGCTTTGCTTTGCTCCGCTTTACTTTCAATGACGCCAAGTGCGCAAACCGCGCAGTTCTTCAAACGCGTTGAAGTCGCGGTCGCGGTGCAGCAGCGAGTAATCGTTTTCGATGCAGAAAGCGGCAACCAAAACGTCGATGGGGCTGCGAACCGTGAAGCCCTGGCTGCGCAGGCTGCGGTAATGCTGAGCAGCTTCCAAAATCAAATCACGACCGCCCACCACTTCAATGGTCAGCGTTTCCAACAGGCGTTTGGCTTGGCGGTAATCGTGCTCGTGGCGGAAGCCGCGCAGCACTTCAAAAAGTATCAAATCCGGCACCACGATTTGCGCTTCGCCCTTCTTCAGCAATCGCTCCAGGTGTTGCGTCGACGCGTTGCGGGCGTTGTTGAAGAAGTCAACCCAAACGCTGGAATCAACGACCAGCACGTCGCTTGTCCACCGGTGGCGTACTTGCCTTGGGTTGGGTCGCGGGCTTGCGTTTTGCGGGAGTGACCGCGGAAGCTTCAACTGCCGCAACTGCCGCAACAGCCAGAGCCGCAGGCTCGTTTGAAGCGGCAGGCGCCGTCCAGTCAACGCTGTCGTCGCCTTCCCACTTGAGCTTGCCTTGCCACTTCAATATTTCGCGATACGCCGCTTGGCGCGCCAACAGCTTCAAGCCTGCATCGACCGCATCTTTCTTGGTTTTGAAGGGGCCAGCTTGCATGGCCGCTTCCAAGGTGTTGTCGTCGATGTCAATATTGGTGCGCATGATGTGTATGAAATTA
This sequence comes from Burkholderiales bacterium, assembly GCA_025358485.1. Lineage (GTDB taxonomy): Bacteria > Pseudomonadota > Gammaproteobacteria > Burkholderiales > Burkholderiaceae_C > JANYJJ01. The sequence continues at coordinate 27,450 of JANYJJ010000065.1, forward strand.
GTTATATGTACACAATATACATCAAGTCCAGTTCCCTTCTCCGTTCACTACATCCGAAAGATCCCAAACTTCGCGTCCGGTATCGGTGCGTTCAAGCTGGCGCTGATGGCCAGGGCCAGCACGCGGCGGGTGTCGGCGGGTGCGATGACGCCGTCGTCCCAGAGCCGGGCGCTGGCGTAATAAGGGTGGGATTGATGCGCAAATTGGTCGAGCGTGGGTTGCTTGAAGGCTTGTTCTTCCTCAAGGCTCCAGGTGCCGCCTTTGGCTTCAATCGCGTCGCGTTTCACGGTGGCCAAAACGCTAGACGCTTGCTCGCCGCCCATCACACAAATGCGTGCGTTGGGCCACATCCATAAAAAGCGCGGGCTGTAGGCACGGCCGCACATACCGTAGTTGCCTGCGCCGTAGCTGCCGCCAATGATGACGGTGAACTTGGGCACGTTGGCGGTGGACACAGCGGTGACCATCTTCGCGCCGTGCTTGGCAATGCCTTCGGCTTCGTACTTTTGGCCCACCATGAAGCCGACGATGTTTTGCAAAAACACCAGTGGAATTTTGCGTTGGCAGCACAGCTCAATGAAGTGCGCGCCCTTCAGTGCAGACTCTGAAAACAGCACGCCGTTGTTGGCCACGATGCCCACCGGCATGCCTTCGATGTGGGCAAATCCTGTGACCAAAGTCGGGCCGTAGCGGGATTTGAATTCATCGAATTCCGAGCCGTCCACCAAGCGCGCAATCACCTCATGGACGTCATACGGTTTGCGCGTGTCGGCCGGAATCACGCCGTTCAGTTCTGAAGCTTCAAAAAGTGGTTCGCGCGCGGGCCGCAAACGCATCTGGATGTCTTTGCGCCAATTCAAATTGGCCACGGCGGCGCGGGCTATCGCCAGCGCATGCGTGTCGTTCAGCGCCAAGTGATCGGCCACGCCAGACAAGCGGGTGTGCACATCGCCACCGCCCAAATCTTCGGCACTCACCACCTCGCCGATGGCGGCTTTCACCAGCGGCGGGCCTGCCAAAAAAATCGTGCCTTGATTTTTGACGATGATGGATTCATCGCTCATGGCAGGCATGTAAGCGCCGCCCGCGGTGCACGAACCCATGACCACCGCGATTTGCGGTATGCCCTGCGCGCTCATGTTGGCTTGATTGAAAAAGATGCGGCCGAAGTGCTCGCGGTCGGGAAACACGTCGTCTTGATTGGGCAAATTCGCGCCGCCCGAATCGACCAAGTAAATGCAGGGCAATCGGTTTTGCTGCGCGATTTCTTGGGCGCGCAAATGCTTCTTCACCGTCATGGGGAAATAGGTGCCGCCTTTCACCGTGGCGTCGTTGCACACGACCATGCAATCGACGCCGCTGACCCGTCCGACACCGGCTATCAAGCCCGCACCGGGGGCGGCGTTGTCGCTCATGTTCAATGACGCGAGCGGCGCAAGCTCAAGAAAAGGCGTGTCGGGGTCAAGCAGCAACGCCACGCGATCACGTGGCAGCAATTTGCCGCGCGCCACGTGCTTGGCTCGGGGGCCGTCACCGCCGCCCAGTGCCAATTTGGCGAGCGTCGCGTTCAGATCGTGGATGGCCACTTGCATGGCCGACGCGTTGGCTTTGAAGTCTTCGCTGCGAGGGCTCAGCTTGGAGGCAAGAACGGGCATGAAAGCGCTCCGATTGACGTATACGTCAATTGTAGAGTCGTGCCTTTGCTGAGCCTGACGAATCTACTTTTCAACTCGGCTCGTTACTTTCTGAGCCACCGGCCCGCCTGCTGCTTTCCAAGCCTCGAAGCCACCTTCAACGTGCGACACGCGCTGCATGCCCATCTCCATCAGCGTGCGTGCAGACAAGGCCGAGCGCCAACCTGCGGCGCAGAACAAGACAAAGTCTTTGTCTTGCGCGAACACCTCGCGGTGGTAGGGCGACGTTGGGTCAAACCAAAACTCCAGCATGCCGCGCGGCGCGTGCACTGCGCCGGGAATCACGCCCTCGCGTTCTAGCTCGCGCACATCGCGCACGTCCACAAACACCACATCGTCGCGGCCGTGCAGGGCGCGTGCGGTGTCGAAAGAATGGGTGGTGACGATGTCCATGGCCTCGGCCACCAGGGATTTCACGGTTTTCATCAGAAAGGTCCTTTTTCTAACCAGCGTTCGATCTGCGCGCGGCGGTCATTGCCCCAAAAAGGCTCGCCGTCGATCATGAAAAACGGCGCACCGAAGACGCCCGCAGCAATCGCCGCATCGTTTTCGGTTTTGAGTTTGAGCTTCCACTCGGCGTCGCCCCAAACGGCTAGCGCGGCCAAAGCATCGAGACCAAATTCAACGGCCAAACCTTGAAGTGCGGTGTCGTCACTCAAGTTCACGCCGCGCGCAAAGTAAGCACGCAAGCAGTGCCGCGCCCAATGGCTGGCGGTGGCGTTGCCTTTGGTTTGCAGCCACCAAAACAATCGCGCCGCGTTTTGAGTGGGTATGGGAAACGGCGTGGGCACTGTCAGCGGCACGCCCGCAAAACGCGCGGTGCGCTCGAAGTCGCGCAGCGAATATTCGCGTTTGATGGGATGGGCCACCGGCGGTTTGAGTTCGGCCGCGGCAAACGTGGCACCCAACAAAATGGCCTTCCACTGCACTGTGCGGCCGTGTCGCGCGGCCAAGGCCTCTATCCATTCCGACGCCACGTAGGAGTAGGGCGACGAGAAGTCGAAGTAAAAATCAATCGGTCGCGCGGGGGTGTTCATCGTGGGTTGGCAGCTTTAGGTCGGACCAGCGGTCAAAACAAGCTAAGAGGCTACTGCGACGCCAGCAACTCGCCGTGCGCACTTTCCCCAAGCACCTGCGACTGTGGGTACAGCCCGCGCAGCACATCGCTGGCTGCCTGCGCGAAAACGGTTTGCAACGCAGCCGACATCAAGCCCTGTGATGCGTCGCTCAGCTCACCGCGTTCGGCATCTCGCTCACGCCACACAGTGTTCAAGACCTCACGCTGCGGTGCCAACGCCGTCTGCGTGGCCTCGCGCCAATGCGCGGGCGACTCGCCCTGCGCCCAGTCGCCGCGACCACGGCCAAAGTGTGCGACTGCCAAGTAGCGCAGCAGCGCAGCCTCGACCATCTGATCCAAAGCCTCAGCATTCCACATCACCCAAGACTGCTGCGTGCCGCGCACCAAATTCACGCAGCGCGCCAAACCAGCCGCCCCCAGCGCGCCTATCAATCCACCCGCCAACAAGCCGCCGCCCAGCGTGAGTCCGCCGCTGAGCACATCGGCTTTCAAGCCCACCAAGGCGCCGCTGACCATGCCGCCCCACAACGCTGCCTTGCCTTCGTCCATGCGCAAACGCAGCTCGAAGTGGGTGGCCAAACGCGTCAAGATTTCGCCTTGAGCTTGGCCTTCCAAGCCGTGCAGTTGGATGAGTTCCAGCGTGTTGGCGCGCACCTCCACATCCAGCTGCTCGGCCAACGCGCGTTGCGCCACGGCCGACGGCGTTTGGTCGGCTGAACCCAGTCCGACCGATGCCCCGAGTTGCTTCAGCCTGGCCCGCATGCCGCCCGATTCGGGCAGCGCCTGCGTGCTTGTGGCCAAGCGCGCCACGCTGCCGGCCAGTGACTTCATGGCGGCCTCAAAGGTGCGCAGCTTGTCGTGCTGCCAGGTACCACGCAAACGCGTCATCATGGCTTGACGCTCAACGGGCAGCACGTTTTCAATGGATTGCAAGAGCGTGCCTTCTTGCACCCAGCAGCGCGCAAATGCGTCCAAGGGCAGCACGCTTTTCACGTGCTTGAAGCGGGCCAGATGGGTCTGCCACAGTGCAATCTCTTGGGCCTCAAGTTGGCCTTCGCGCGGCGCACCCAATTGGTTGAGCAGCACGATCACCGGCTTGCCTGTCCAACCGAGCAATTCCATTTCAGGCTGCACGTAACCCGCAGCTTCAGGCGACTCAGACGCGTTGACCAAATACAGCAGCATATCGGCCTCGTCGCGCACATTGCGCATAGCCTGTTGGCTGGCCCAAAACGCGCGGTCGCGCCAACGGTCCCAAACCTCGCTCATGAACCAACCCAGCGGGTTCATCAGCGGGTGGCCCGATGCTTGTAAGCGCTTCACCAAGCGCACGCTGTCGCCAAAACCGGGTGTGTCCCAGAGCTTGAGTTGCTCGCCTTGCGGTGTTTGCAGCAAGGTGAACACGTCAGCAAATTCAGTGACATGAGGCGCGTCTCTCACGGTGCCTACGTCGCGACCCAGCAGAGTGCGGGCGAGTGTGGTTTTGCCCGCGTTGGTGTGCGAGACCAAGCTCAGTGCGATGGAGTTTGGGTCTGAGGTCATGCTTGAACGGGCTGCACCGGTTTTGCCATGGCAGCCAACATGTCGCGCTCGGCAGCTTTCAGATCGGGCTGCTCCAGGTTCACAAACACCGGCACGGTGCCGAGCGCGCCGCTCCACGCCGTCCATGCGGCGCGGCGTTGCTTCAAGCGGTCGGGGGTGTTGGCGAAGCGGGTGCTGAACGCGGCTTCATCGAGCATCACGACGGTACTCAATGTGCTGGCCATGTGCTGCGCCAAGCGGCCTTGGTTTTCAAGCTCGGGCGTGGCGGAAAGGTCGAACAGCGCAACGCCCAAAGTGCTTCCCAAGGTGCTGCCGCTGCTCAAAAATGAAGGCGAGTTGTCTTCATCGCCGAACGCCAAGGTGGTCGTCACTTGCACCTCAACCGCATCGCCGAGCGTGCTGCGGAGCACCGCCCGCAAACCCAATTGCGCTGCGGCGGTGGGCGTGTTGGCATAAGGCAGCACGACAACTTTGGCGCTGCGCCCTTGTTGTTGTCTGAGCAAGCGCGCAAAGTATTCGTCGGCCAGCGGCAGCTTCATGTGCTCGGCCAACCAACGCGTGCGCAGGGCGCTCCACATCGCCAAAGCCAAGCGCGGCAGCACGACGAAAAAGCCAAGTGTGACGGCGTAAAGATGAATCCAAACGGCGCCTGATGCGCCGCCGCGGTTGGCGTTGCTGTGCGACTCACGAAGCGCTTCCAACGCCGCCACGTCTGGTAGCGCAAGACCGGGCAGCGCAAGCTTCGCCAGGGCGGCGGCCGGGGACAGCAAAAACGACAGCGCGGCGTGCGCCGATTCGGTCGTCAAAAACGTGCTCTCCCATGACGCGCGGTAATCCAATACCAAGCCGCGCACGTACATGCCGACGATCAGTCCCAAGGCCAGCGCAGCCGACCCAAGGTGCAGCAAAACGGCGGCGCGGCTGACGCTCAAAGGCGCGCTGCGCTGCGACCACAAGGCTGCAAACGTTTGCAGCGCAGGTGACGCAGTCGAAGGCAATTGACTGCCCCAGTGAAGTAACTTTTGCGCCCATCTCGACAGCGCACCCGCGCCCGCATCCGCACCCGCACCCGAACGAGCATCGCGCTGAAACCAGCTTGCGGCCGAGTGCCCCAGCAGCCAGACATAAACCACCGCGTTCCACAACACCACAGCCCACAGCGGTGGGGCCAGCAGGTTGATGCGTTGGGCGCTGCCTATGCTGTCGGCCATCAGCCCAATCAACAAGGCCGAAACCGAAACCGCAACCGCCACCAGCAGCCACCAGGGCCGCGCCGATGTCAGCGCCGACAGCCACTTCGCGGCACCGGCCTCGCGTGGCAACAAGCGCTGCATGGCGTGCTGGGCGCGCTGCGCAATGAAGTGAGCGTCGCTGGATGACTTGTTCGATGCGGACGCCAAGCGCGTGGCCCAAGCGCTGTCGTCGGCTGTCCAGTTTGCACCGGCGGGTTGCGCTGTCTCAAACGCTTGCAGCAGCGTGACCTCGATGGCCGATGATTCGTTCATCGGCGAATTGTGGGTGAAGCTTGTTTAGGTGTGCGCGGACTTGTCGAGTTGCCTTGCCAGATCAACAAAGTCGGTGGCAGTGATGTCAAAGGCATCGCTTTGCAGCGCATCTGGCGGCGGCGCGTTGTCAGGCAAAGGGCCGTACTCCGTCGGTCGTGGCACATAGGCGGTGCGCATGCCTGCTTTGTGCGCGGCACGCAGGTCGCCAGGGTGGGCCGCCACCATCATCACCTGCGCAGGCTCCAAACCCAGCAAATGCGCGGCCATTTGGTACACCGCTGGGTGCGGCTTGTACTGGCGTGCCAACTCTGAAGACAGCACGCAGTCCCAAGGCAGGCGCGCGTGTTTGGCCATGTTCACCAGCAAAGACACATTGCCGTTGGACAGGGTGGAGATCACGTAACTCGCCTTGAGCAAGCGCAGCCCGCGCACGGTGTCGGGCCAGGGATTGAGGCGGTGCCAAACCAAATTCAAGTGCGCGCGCTCGGCCTCGGTCAGCGGCTCCAGGCCGAAGCGAGGCAGCAACCCATCCAAAATTTCGCGGTTCAGCACATCGATATTGGCCCACGGTGTGCTGCCGTCGGCCAGCGGTGTGGTGGCCTTGGTCATGGCGGGCACATAGCCTGCACGCCACGCGTCGGCAAAGTCGCTCCAGTTGATTTCAGGCAGCTCGTTGTGCTTGGCCTTGGCTTTGGACAGTGCCTGCCCTTCAGCAATGATGGAACTGCGCCAGTCGACCACGGTGCCGAACACGTCGAACACCAAAGCGCGAATTTGACCGGGTTGAAAAGGTGACATGACGTGGCCCTGAAGTCAGCGCGAGAGTCAACACGAAAGTGTGCGCTTGACCCGAATCATGCCCTTCAATGCAAGCTGGCTGTCAATCCCACTTGGCGAAAGACCTGTTGAACTGTTTTCACTTCTGGCAGCACGTAGACCAAAGCCGATTCATTGGCAAAAGTGGGGCGTATGTGGGTTTCATAAAACGCCACTGGCAAGTTGATGCAACCGTAGGAGATTCTTTTGTCATCAACCCGGTTCGACGCCAAGCGCTCCAAGCGGCGTTCGCTGGCCACTTGCGTGACCACTCGGTGCATGGACACCGCGTTGTCGTAGTCAACCCACACCACATCTTCGCCGCGCGCGTTGCGACCGCGCTCGGCCACGAAGCGCCCTGCAGGTGTGGTGCGTTGCTCAGGTTTCACGTCGGCGATGGCCAATTTGCCAACGCCCGGGGCGGTGTCATCACCCACGGCTGACCCCATCAAAGCCGACGAAGCACCGCGCAATTGCGCCAGCGCGTCAAAGACATACACCTTGGCCATTTTTTTGTCGACGATGACAAAGGCCATGCTGACGTTGTCGCCCGAAGCGGCAATCCAATTGGCCACGCTCACGGCATCTGCTGATGCATGGGTTCCATGAAATTCAGCCGTCCGACTGACCACTGCTGCGGGTTCGGTGGCCTGTGGTGTCACCGAAGCGCAGCCTGACATCAGCAAAATCGGACACACGACCAACAACACACCGACGGCCAGCAAGAAGCCACGCAATGCCCCGGTCAATGAGCCTTCCAATGCAGCGTGAGCCGCAGCCCTTTCGTCGTCGTTGCCGCTGCCGGGGTAATTTTCAAGACGGACGGTGTGCCCGTCCATCGTGGGTCGCAGATGTCTCATGGCTTATTCAAACTTTGCAAGGTTTGCCGCTCGGCAGGTGCCGAGCAGCACCGCTTCAATTGCGATCGGCGCGTGCAGGTCGCTCACCTTTGCCGTTGGCCATCGCGCTTCTGTCATTGCGCAGCGAAGCGGTGTTGGCAGGCAGTGGTTTGGCGCGTTGGCTGCTGTAGTCGACCACCGGCTCGGCGACCATCGGCTTCACCATGTTGCTTTCAATGGGCGTCGTGACGGGCGCAGTGGCCATGGCACCCGCTGCGGTGGGTTCAGTGGGCAGCGGGGTCAACGGCGCAGCACTGAGCGGAGCGCTTGTTGAGGGAATCGTCGATGGGCTCGGCAGCGGCAGCGGCATTGACGGCAAAGCGGCGGCGGGCTCAGCCACCACGACGGGGACGGCCACGGTCGGCGCCGGCACGGTCGGAACAGTCGCGGTCGGGGTTGAGACCGAAACCGCTGCTGGTGTCGCTGGAATGGTGGCCGGTGTAGTGGCTGGTGTCGTTTGGGCATACAGCGCGGTCATGCTGCTCATCAACGATGCGGCGGTCAACGCCAAAACCAAGAATTTAGGTGTGTTCACAAGAATCTCCTGAAGCAGAAAAAGAAATGTCCACCGGAACGAAACATCCGAAGGAGACAACTCGAAGACTAGGCCGCTTGCCCTGCTTCAGGTGCGCTGTGGTCGTTAACGTGTGTAGCAAAAAGCGACACGCCGGCGGGGCAGAAAGGCGGCGATGCCCGTGTCTGGCGGCTCAAGCTGCGTACAGGGCAAGGGCCGCTCAGACGGGCTGTTACAGGCACGGAACTCGATTTTTTCACGGATTCAGCGCTCAAGTTTCAGCGCTGGCTGACATGACAGTCTCGTTACACCGCCTCACCATTCGAGTTGGTGATCTGGCGTTTGGCTAGGAAGCAATCAGGCGCGGCCGCGCAAAAGGCTCAGCGCGCCCTCAATCTTTCAAAATGGCAACAACTTCAAGTTAAACAGCCGTTCCGCCAGCCACACCGCTGCCAGTGCAGCAATCAAAAGCGAGCCCACGACGCGCACGCCTTGGCTGTAAAACTTGGTGCGACGCATGGCGAAGGTGAGCGGCAAAAACACCGCCACGATGGCAAGCTGGCCGCATTCCACGCCAACGTTGAAGCCCACCAGCGCGAGCGCCAACGCTTGTTGCGGCAGCCCCAGGTCGGCCAAAACGCTGGCAAAACCAAAGCCGTGGATCAGGCCAAACGCAAACGCCACGGCCCAGCGGCGGCCTTGAAACATCGGGAAGACGTTGTTCAGCGCGGCCAACACCACCGACGCTGCGATGGCCGACTCAACCACGCGCGATGGCAGCGTCACGTAGCCCAGCGTGGCCAGCGACAAGGTGATGGAGTGCGCCACCGTGAAGGCGGTGACGATGCGAAGTACGTCGAAAAACGCGTCTTTGAAACGCGCGGCTGGCAACCACTTGGCGACGGGCTTGGGTTGCCAAATCAACACGGCTGGCAACAGCAGCGACAACAAAAACAAGATGTGGTCAAAGCCGATCCAGATGTGCCAAATGCCTTCTTGCGCGTAGTCCAAAAACTGACGCCAGCGGCTGGTCTCGGCCAACACAAAACTTTGCTGCGGGGCTTGCGGGCCGAGCACGGCGGTGCGGGTTGTTGCTTCTTTCCCGCTGCCCGTGCTCAGGCTGAGCAGGCCACGGTGTTGGGGATCGATGTCGGCGAACAGGCGGTAGTCCACTTTGATGCCGCTGAGTGTGCCTTTCGCGTTGGGGCAGGTGAATTGCAGCGGCATCACGGTGTAGGCACCGTCGGTGTGGCCGTCGATGGCTTGCGGGCCAATTTGCAAAGTGCAGGCGCTGCCGTCGGGCGTGGCGGCGTCAACGGCTTTGACGCTGAGGCGGGCTTGAGCAAAAGCGGCGATGTCGGCGTGGCGGGCGCGCACCTCGCCCCAGGTGATGTCGCCGTCGCCGTTGGCGTCCAAGCCCAGCGCGAAGTCGAGGTCGCGCAGGGCGATGTCCCACTGACCTGTGACGGAGCTGCCGTTGACGGTGAGCGTCAGATAGCTGTCGGAAGGTTTGTGCGCTTCAACAGGCGATGTCAACACGCTGAGTGCAAGGGCAAGGCAAACCCAAAGTGCGCGAATCGGGGCGCGCATCATGACTTCGCTCCAGCTGTTGCGGTCAGTTGGGTGGCCAGTTTTTTCAGCGCCATGCTGTCGATGCCCGACTTCGCCATCCACTGCAAAACAGGCTCGGCGGCTGCGGGTTGTTTGGCGGCGATGGCGGCCTCTAGCAAGATGCGCGCGTCGGCGGGCTCGCGCTGTTCGGCAAAGTTTTCAATCGCCAATTTGAGTGCGTTGGCCACGCCCGCCGGGACTGCAAGCGACCGCACATAGCGCGACTCTTCTTTGCGGTGGGTGGTGTCGCCGCGCAACCGCGCCGCGTCAAACCGCGCACCCAATTCGCGCGCCAAGGCGGCAGCGTCTGGCGTGCCCAAGGCTTGCGCCGCCAAAGCTTGTCGCAGCAACAACACGTCGGCGCGGCCGCGGTCTTTCAGCAAAGCGGGGACTTCGGCGGCGCGGCCTTGGTCGAGCAAAAAGTCGGCGTAGGCGGCTTGCAGATAAATGTCATTGATGTTCAGCGCCACGGCTTCGCGGAAAGCCGCTTCGGCTTCGGCGTAGGCACCGCGCCGCTCTTCGGTTTCTGCCAAACGCGTGAGCACCCACAAGCGCTGCTCGGCCTTCGCTTTGGGCACGCTGGTCGAGGTTGTGGTGGCCACTTGCAAGGCCTTGCGCAGCGCCGCGGCGGCCTCGGCGGTGCGGCCGGTCGTGGCGTCCACTTGTGCGGCGCAGGCTGACGCGATGAGCGCAGATGTCAGCGGTGCCAAAGCTTCGCAACTTTGCCTGGCTTGCAGGTAATTGGCCTGCACCATGTGGATGGCGGCGCGCCATGACCAGGCTTCGGCGTTGCGCGGGTCGCTTGCCAACGCGCCGTCCAAGTCAAGCAAAGACTCGTCGAAGCGGTGGTCAAACTGACGCAGGATGGCGCGCAGAACGCGCACATCATTCGGCGGTGCGGGCAGCGTCCACCACGGTGCCAACGCGGCTTGCGCGTAGCCGATGTAGCGCGGATCGCCCTCAGCCGCCACAGCGTTGAAATAGGCGCGCGCCAAGTTGACCGAAGCCGCCACATCCTGCGGTTTGCTGCGCCAAACAGTGCGCAGCTCTTGCAATTCGCGTGCGCGCAGGTCGGTGCTGCGCGAAGGCAAACGCTCCAGCACTTGGGCGTCTGATGTCGGAACGAAGGGTGCAGCGACGGCCACGGCGTGGCACAGCGCGGTCAGCAAAAAAATAGCGAAATAAAGGGGTGAGCGCATGGTGATGAAGATCGTGAAGGGCAAATGGTAGTGTCCAAATTCGAATCAGCAGTTCCTGTCAACGGATCGAATTTGACCGACGTTATCGAGGTGTCGCGACGGATGAAGGCCAGTTGTGTGGAGCAAAAGTTGAGGGCCACCACGTTGTGCGATGTCAGATCAAAAAGACGCAGATAAAGCGCAGGTACTGAAGAGTCTCAAAGCTCGATTCGTTATTTTTTATTTGCAACTTTTTTTGAAAGCATTCGACATGAACAAATCACTGAAATCTTCCCTCGCTGCTGCTTTGGTCATCGCCGCATCGGCATTTGCCCTGAACGCACAAGCCGCTTCGCATGCAGCTGCTGCTCCTGCCGCCGCAGCCAGTGGTGCCAAACACGCCAAGGGTCACGCGAGTGGCGCGAAGCACGCCAAAGACCATGCCAGCGGTGCCAAGCACAGCGGCAAGGCAGCGTCAAAACCAGAAATGAAGAAAGAAGAAGCCAAGAAGTAATTTCGGCAATACGGAAGCCTGGCTTCGGGTTTTCACGGAGGGCGGCGGCAGTGCCGCAGCGTTTTTTACGAAATAGACGCAAATTAGCAAAGATTCTTGTCAACGAATGCGCAAAGAAGCGCGTTGTGGCTCCAAGGCTGGCGTGAAGGGGACGGTTTTAGTCACCTCCGCGACGCGACAGGCCGAGATCAACTGCAGATTTTTGGTCAGCATTTGTTTGGTTCTTTTTGTCCCTGTCTTATTAACTTGAAAGTCATCACCATGAACAAAATCCTCAGCGCCCTCCTCGTTGCCGCCATCGCTTCTTTTGGCGTGAGCGCTCAAGCCGCTTCGCACGCTGCTGCTGCTCCTGCTGCCGCTGCTGCTCCCGCTGCCAAGCCAGCTGCTGACGCCGCAATGTCGGCAAAAATGACCAAGAAAGCCAAGAAAGCAAAGCGTTCGATGAAGAAAAAAGCAGCAGCTAAGTAATTAGCAGCCGCATTGACGCCACGTTCACACTGGCGCCTCAATAAAAAAACAGGTGCCTCGCACCTGTTTTTTTTCGCCTGGAGCTTTCACTCTGGCGACGTTCCCAGAACCTCGGCCTCGGGTCGCTGCATCAAGGTTTTCAGCAACGCCGGCTCAAAGTGCCGTTGCACCGTGATCGCATAAAAATTCTCGTGCAAGTGCGGCACCACGCAGTACTCGACCAAGCGTCGGTCGCGCAGCTCGTCTTGCACCACCACGGTGGGCAACAGCGCGACGCTGTTGGAGTCGCGGGCCAGCAGTCGCAGCAAAGCCATGTCGTCCACCTCGGCCAGCAAGTGATAGCGGATGCCGCGCTGCTCGCACATCAAATCGAACGCGGTGCGGATGTCGTTGTCGCGCCCCGGCAGCAGCAAAGGCACCTCGGCCAAATCTTCGGGAAACCGAAAAGCCTTGCGCCTGCCGCGCGGCTGGCCCACCAAACTCACCGGTTGCCGCGCCACGCGCCTGCAGCGCCAAGGGTTTTCAGCGTCGCTGTGAACTTTGCGGTTTGACAGCACCAAGTCCAGCGTGTGAATGCGCAAGCGGCCAAGCAAATCGTCCAAGCTGCCTGACTGCAACACCAACTCCACGTCGCTGCGCGTCAGCAGCGGTTTGACAAAGTTCTCCTGGAAATTGCGCGACAGGGTCGCCACGCCGCCGATGCGCAGCACTTCGCGCTCGCGCCGCTTTCCGTCGCGCAGCAACGCCAGCAGTTCGCTGCCTGACGCGAATATCGAATCGGCGTAGCTCAAGGCCATGCGCCCGGCCTCTGTCAGTTGCAGGCCGCGGCCCTCGCGCGTGAACAAGGGTCGGCCCAATTGAGCTTCAAGCTGCTTGATCTGCGTGGACAGCGCCGATTGCGACACATGCAGTTGCTGCGCCGCGCGCGTCAAGTTGCCTTCTTTGGCCACCGCCCAAAAGTAATGCAAGTGGTGAAAGTTCAGTCGCGACATGCTGACTCCATTGCTGATTCCATTCGTTCCGTATTTCAGGACAATCTCTAGCGTTATATGAATTTTACAGAATGACAACTTTCTTCCACAGTCGCGTCATCGGAACTTTGTGATGGAACGACTTTGAACGCAGATTGGATGCTTGGCTTGACTCAACAAGCCTCGGGCTGGGGCGCCGGGGTGAGCACTGGCGCGCGCATGACTTGCTTGCTGTTGGTGCCCTTGTTGTACGGCGCCTCGGCCCTGTTGGCTACTTCGCCAGGGGCGTCCCAAGACCACAAGCGAGAGCAAACCGCACGCGGCTGGGATTGGGCTGAACGCGGTGCCGTCGCAGCCCTGGTGATGGCGACGTTGTCGATGTTGCTTTTGTTGTGGGCGGGCCGCCCGTTGAACGTGGCGGGGGGCTTGTTCACTGCCGACGCCTTGGGCTGCACCGTGTTGTTGCTGGTGAGCTTCATCGGTTGGGTCATCGTGCGCTATTCGCGAACTTGTCTACTGGGCGAAGTGAATCAAGCGCGCTTTCGGGGATGGCTGATGCTCACGCTGGCCACCGTCAGCCTGGTGGTCATCAGCAACCATTTGGCCGTGTTGGCGGTGGCTTGGTTTGCCACCAGCGTCGCGCTGCACCAGTTGCTGGTTTTTTACGGCAACCGCCGCCCGGCTTTGGTGGCAGCACACAAAAAGTTCTTGGCCAGCCGCTTGGCCGATTTGTTTTTGGCCGCTGCGGTGGTGTTGATTGCCAGCACCCAGCACACGCTTTTCATCGATCAAATTGGCGCGCGCGCTCAAGCTCTGGCAGCGGTCGGCGGATTGCCGTGGTCACTGCAAATGGCCACCGTGCTGATTGTTTTGGCGGCCCTTTTGAAGTGCGCTCAGTTGCCGGTTCACGGCTGGTTGATTCAGGTCATGGAAGCACCCACACCCGTGTCCGCGTTGCTGCATGCCGGTGTGGTGAACCTGGGCGGCTTTGTGCTGATGCGGCTTGGCGGCTTGCTGTCTGAAGTGCCCGCCGCGCAAACGCTGTTGGTGGTGGTGGGCAGCACCACCGCAGTGTTGGCGGCGCTGGTGATGATGACGCGCATCAGCGTCAAGGTGATGCTGGCGTGGTCAACCTGCGCGCAAATGGGCTTCATGTTGATGCAATGCGGCTTGGGTGCTTATGAGCTGGCGCTGCTGCATTTGGTGGGCCATTCTTTGTACAAAGCGCATGCCTTTTTGGGTGCAGGCGGCGCGGTGGAGCAAGCGCGCTTGCAGCGCTTGTCTGGCCCTGGCGTTGCATCAAGCGCCGGTGCTGCACTGTTGAGTGCGGCCGTGGGCCTGGTGCTGTCGGCCGCCGCTGTGGCCGGTGCAGCGTGGGTGTGGAACGCGCCCTTGATGCAAGAACCTGTCCTGTGGGTGTTGACCTTTGTGGTGTGTTTGGCCTTGGTGCCGCTGCTCAGCAATCGCGCGCTGCGGGTGGGCGGCTGGGGGCCTGTGCTGTTGATGATCGCCAGCTTTGCAGTCGCCTCGCTTTACTTCGCTTTGCACCATGTGGCCTTGGCATGGTTGGGGACCGCCGCGCCGCCGCAGGGCGATCAACCGGCTCTGTGGTTGTGGGTGGTGTTCAGCTTTGGGGTGCTGTTTGTGCTGCAAAGCTGGATACGCAGCCAACCGCAAAGTCTCCTGTCACGCCGCCTCTACCCTTGGTTTTATGCCGGCTTGTACTTGGATGAATGGTTCACGCGCTTGAGCTTTCGGGTGTGGCCGGTTCGCTTGGGTGCCTCAGCTTCTGTGCCCGTCGTTGCTTCGAAAGGCTTTTGATGAACGCTCCTTTGCACAACCAACTTGAAACCGCGCTTCATCACCTGGCCGCTTTGAATCGCAGTGCAGACACTGCCTGCGCGCGCATTGCGCCGACCTGGCCTTTAGACCAGTTCATCGCCGTGAACCCGTATTGGGGTTGGGTGGACAAACCCTTCGGCGTGGCCGCAGCCGAACTCGCGCGGCTGTCGGGCACGTCTTTGTGGACAAAACGCACCGAGCACTTGGCGCATTGGAAGGCGGGTCAGTTGCGAACTGAACACTTGCAGGCGGCGTTGCAGAGCGACGGCGGCGCAAGCCAACTCAGCCTCGACGATTTGACTCAGGCTTTGCAACAAGCCGCGGTGCCACCTGTTCCCTTGCGCTTGATCACTCAGCTGGTCGATGTGCAGCGCGATCTGACGCACCGCATCCTCTGGCGCGACTTTGTGACCCACCAAATCAGCCAGCACTGCGCGGCCTACTTTGACCGCCACCATGCCGTCTGGGGTGCACCCCACAGTGGCGGGCTTTACGCCAATTGGTTGCAGCAAATGAAGGGCGATCACAGCGCGTCGTTGCTGATGTCGCCTTCGGTCGCCGGAACAGCTTCAGATACAGCTTCAGGCACAGATTGGTTTGCCCGCGTGCAGGCACTGCCAGCCGAGCCCGCCGAGTTGATGGCCTGGGCGGTGAACAAATTGCAAGTGCCCGAAGCGGGCATGACGAATTACTTTTCGGCCTTGCTGCTCAGCATCAACGGATGGGCCTCGTGGTGCGCCTATGAGCGCTGGCAAGTCGGGCTGGCGGGCGCGCAGGCGCAGGTGCCGTGCGAATCGACCGGGGCAGTGTTTGACGCTTCGGCGCTGTCGAATTTGTTGGCCATCCGCTTGGCTTGGGAATGTTTGCTGTCTGGCGACGTGCCGCAAGAAGCTTGGGCGGGGTGGCGCGAGTCTTTAATCGGTGAAGCGCAGAACGCAGCAGCGATTTCGCGCGACGAACGCATCGATGCCTTGCTCCAACACGCTGACGAACACGCTTACCAATCAACGCTGAGCCGTGGCTTGCTGCAAGCGCCGACTGCTGTTGATGCGCGTGCAGCAAGCGTCGCGTCCCTGCAAGCCGTTTTCTGCATAGACGTGCGCTCTGAGGTTTTTCGTCGTGCTTTGGAAAGCACGGGCTCGCAAATTCAAACCCGCGGCTTTGCGGGGTTTTTTGGCTTGCCCATTGCCTACCGTCCGCTCGGCACGGCTTTGGTTCGACCGCAATTGCCCGGTTTGCTGGCCAGCAACTATGAGGTCAGTGAAGCCAGCGACGACGCATCGCTCGGCCAGCTGTTGGCGCAGCGTCGCCAACGTGGTTTGGCGCTGCGCGAGCGCTGGCGCGAGTTCCGAACCGGGGCCAGTTCGGGCTTCAGTTTTGTCGAGAGCTGCGGCCTGTTTTACGGCGGCAAGTTGCTGAGCGCCAGCTTGCCCCATCAAGGTGATCAGGTTGCGGTTGAGCAAACTGGCTTGTCGGAGGCGAGGGGCGTGGCGAGTTGGGGCGCGGCGATGTCGCAAAAAGGCAGCACCCTGCGACCGCGCTGGAATGCCTCAAGCAGCGTGAATCCTCCGGCGCTTGCGGCCCAATGTGATTTGGCTGCGGGCGTGTTGGGTGCCATGGGTTGGAGTTCAGCAATGGCCCCGGTGCGCTTGGTCTTGCTGGCTGGACACGGCAGCCAAAGCGCCAACAACCCGCACGCGGCCGGCCTGGACTGCGGCGCCTGCGGTGGTCAAACCGGCGAAGTGAATGCGCGCGTGTTGGCCGCCTTGCTGAACGACCCGCAGGTGCGCGCTGGCTTGGTTGCGCGTGGCAAGGCCTTGCATGAGCAAACGCAGTTTGTGGCTGGTTTGCACAACACCACCACCGATGAAGTGCTGCTGTACGACCTGGATTTGCTGCCCGGCAGTCACCGCGCCGATGTGGCCGAACTGAAGGAGAAGTTGTTGGCGGCGGGCAAGGTGGCGCGCGTTGAACGGGCGCCCGACTTGGGAGCACAAACCAACAGCGCGGTCTCCGAGCCCGTGAAATTGTTTCGCAGCATCAAAGCCCGCGCCAACGACTGGGCCGAGGTTCGCCCCGAATGGGCGCTGGCCAACAACGCAGCCTTCATCGTGGCACCGCGCACGCGCAGTCAGCACTTGAATTTGTCGGGTCGCGCCTTCTTGCACGACTACGACTGGCAGCAAGACAGCGGCCTTAAGCTGCTTGAACTCATCATGACCGCGCCGATGGTGGTGGCCAACTGGATCAACATGCAGTACCACGCCTCGACCGTGGACAACGCGCGTTACGGCAGCGGCAACAAACTGCTGCACAACGTGGTGGGCGGGCGCTTGGGCGTGTTCGAAGGCAACGGCGGCGACCTGCGCATAGGGCTTCCGTGGCAGTCAGTGCACGACGGCGACAAGCTCATGCACACAGCGCTGCGTTTGAGCGTGTTCATTGAAGCGCCGCAGGCCAGCATACAAACCATCATCGACAAGCATGCGGTGGTTCGGCAATTGGTTGAAAACGAGTGGCTGCACCTGTTTCAAATCGATCCGGCGCGGCCTCAAATATCCAAACATGTGCGCGGGGAGTGGGCCGCTTTTTAAGACTTCCAGCGCCGCCACAAGTCGCTGGCGTGGATCACGCCTGAGGCGCTCAAAAAAAGCGCCGTCACACCGCCGCTGTTGCCCAACAGCGCATTGCGCAGCGCCAACATCAAGCACAGGCCTGACAGCAAGTTGGCGGCAAATTCTTTGGGTGCCACGCCTTTACCGGTCAGACGTTGATAAATCGTCAACGCCACGCCTTCGAGCACGGTGATGGCGATGATGAGTTCAATCAAACGCGGCCCGGCGAGCATTTCATTCAAGCGGCAGGTCCTTTCGCCGCGTACTTGGCACCGAACGGGCCGTTCAAACGGATGGTGGTCAGGTTGAGGTAACCGGCAATCGACACCCAAATCAGATACGGCGCGAGCAGCCAGCTTGATGTGGGCGAGTAGGACGCAAACGCGACGATCAAGGCCACCACCGACAACCACAGCAACAGCCATTCCATCAGCGCCCAATCGGGTCGTTGCAGGCGAAAGTAAAACCAACTCCAGGCGATGTTGAGCACGCCGTTCAGCGCAAACAAGGCGAGCAGCGTGCTGCGCTGCGCCGCACTGGGCGCACGCGCCCATGCCATCACACCGGCTGTGGCTGCCGCGATAAAGATCGTTGTCCAGATGGGGCCGAAGGCCCAGTCAGGCGGTTTCCAGCGCGGCTGGCGCAGGCTTTTGTACCAAGGCCCGATATCGGTCAGCAGGCCGCCGGCAGCGGCCACCACCAGGGTTGAAACGGCAGCGACACCGATGGCCTTGAGGTCAAAGCCATCCAGGTTCATGCCTTGGCCAAGCCCAACAAATGCGCCATGTCTTTGAAGAAAATGCGCACATGAGCCATGGGCTTTTTGCGCACCAGTTCTTTGTTCATGTACGACTCAAAGGTGAGTTGCTGAACATCACGGTCTTCGCAAATTTTCACAAAACTCTCGCGGCGTTTTTCATTCGCGTACCAAAACCATTGCATGACAGACAACACGCGAAACACCATGCCGTGTTGCTTCATGAAGGTTTTGCGCGCCGACTTGAGTGAGCGCACGTCGCCCGTGCTCAGCAGCGCCTGCACCGATTCAGCCGCCAAGCGGCCGCCGTACATGGCGTAGTAAATGCCTTCGCCTGAGGCCGATGCAACAACGCCGGCCGCGTCGCCCGCCAAGACCACATCGCGGCCGTTGTCCCAGCGCGGCAGCGGCTTCATGGGCAACGGCGCGCCTTCGCGACGCAGCGTTTCCCAATCGCTCATGCCCGCCGTTTCGCGCAGTTTGGCCACCGAGCCGCGCAGCGAAAAGCCTTTGTCGGCGCTGCCTGTGCCCACGCTGAGCGTGTTGCCGTGCGGAAAAACCCAACCGTAAAAATCAGGCGAGACCGAGCCGCGGTAGTACACGTCGCAGCGTGATGCGTCGTAATCGGGCGTTTTGACTTCGGGTGCCTTGATGATCTCGTGGTACGCAAAAACGTACTTGGTGCGCTCGGCCCCTTTAACTTGCTGGCTGGCCACTTTGGACTTGGCACCGTCAGCACCGATGATGCTGCGCGCGCGCACTTGGGTGGGAACGCTGAAGCCCTTGGTGGCGGTTTCACGCTGCTCGAAGTGCACGATGCTCACGCCGTCATCACCGCGGGTGATTTTGTCGAAGGTGCCGATGCGGCGCACTGCACCGCACTCAGCCGCGCGCACGCGCAGCCATTCATCGAAGTGTTCGCGGTCGACCATGCCGACAAAACCGTTGTCGATGGGAATGTCCACCCGGTTGTCTTTGGGCGAAATCATGCGTGCCGAGCGCGCCTTGGCCACCAGCATCTCGTCGGGAATTTGAAAGTCTTTGATGGCGCGCGGCGGAATCGCACCGCCGCAAGGTTTGATGCGCCCGGCGCGGTCCAGCAGCAACACCGAGCGGCCCTGGCGCGCCAAATCGTGCGCGGCCGTGGCACCTGCGGGGCCGCCGCCGACGACGACCACGTCGAAGGTTTCCATCGCGGCGTGTGTTGAAGGGCTGGATGAAGTCATGAAGTACTCCTTGTGACTCGGGACGAAAACAAACTCACGTAACGATGGCGCGCAATGCCAGCGCGCTGACCATCATTCCCAAAACAAACAGCGGCACACCGAAGCCGCTGTACCAAATGGCGCGTGCGGTGGGCGCTTGCAAAAAGCGCCGCATCATCACGGCTTGAAAAAAGATCAGCACCGCGACGATCGCCGCGTGCACAGGCTGGCCCCAACTCAGCAACAAGCCGACCACCACGAACTGCGGCAGGATCATGAAAGCGCAGGCAGTTTGCGCCGCGCGTTGCACCCCCAACTGCACGGGCAATGAACGCACGCCCATTTGGCGGTCGCCGTCCACCGATTTGAAATCGTTCAAGGTCATGATGCCGTGCGCACCGGCGCTGTACAGCGCGGCCAACACCAATGAGCGTGCATCGGGCATCACGCCGCCGGCCATCACCGCAGCGCCGGTGGCCCAGGCCAAACCTTCATAGCAAATGCCGCAAGCCGCATTGCCCCACCAGCCGTTCAATTTCAACCGCACTGGCGGCATGCTGTAGGCCCATGCCAAAACCAGACCCGCCACCGCCGCACCAAAACCCCAAGGCCCGAGCGCCGTGGCCACCCACAGCGACAACGCTGTCCACAAAATTGCTATGTACAAACCCCACGCGCCCGGCATGCGACCCGACGGAATGGGGCGTTGCGGCTCGTTGATGGCGTCAACATGCCTATCGAACCAATCGTTTGACGCCTGGCTGCAAGCGCACACCATGGGCCCGGCCAGCACGATGCCGGTGACGATGAGCGGCCATTTGCCCTGGGGGCTGACGCCCGACGCCACCACCCCGCAACCGAAGGCCCACATCGGCGGAAACCAGGTGATGGGTTTGAGCAGTTCTGCCACCACCGGCAATCGCGGCATGGGCATGAGGTGAGACGCGAGCATGCGAATGATTTTGAACTTGACACTATCAAGTGTCAACTCAAACTTACACTCTGTTTTCCCGTGGTGGGTGGTTGCCGCGCTGAGCGGTGCCGCGATCGGCTATTTTTCGTTGTCGGACAACGGGTCGCTCATGCCGTAACGGCGCAGCTTCACGTACAAACTCTGGCGCGACAAGCCCAGCATTTCGGCAGCGGCTGCGCGGTTGTCGCGCGTGAGGTCGAGTGCGGCTTCTATGCACAACTGCTCGATCAAATCGCTGGTTTCGCCGACGATGTCTTTCATCGGCACGCGACCCACCAATTCGGCCAACTGACTGGCGGAGCGTGGCAATTCTTTGTCGCCTTTGGTCAGCACCGACGGCCTGCGGCTCACGTCGCGAATCATGAAGCCCAGCAAAGTGCCTTCGCTCTCGTGCGTGAGCGTGGCCGAGATTTCGATGTCGGTGACCGAGCCGTGGTCGTCGCGAAGGCTGGTCGGGAACAGGCGTATCGAGCCGCGCTGACGCAGCGTGGTGATGAGCACGTTCAACTCAACGCCCGTGCGGCCCAGCCAGCGCCCGAGCGACTCGGCACGCACCTGCGATTCGGCGGTGAGGTGCACCAGCTCCAAAAAGGCTTCGTTGGCAGACACGATCAGCCCTTCGGCGTCTGTCACCACCACGCAATCGGGCGAGCTTTGAACCAGTTTAAGCAGGGCATCTTTGACGCCTGAACTCGCATCGGTTTCGCTGTTGTTTTCGGTTTGCGTCCGCGTCAAGCGAACCACCAACAACGAACCCACTTCTTGGCGGAACATGGATCCGGCAAAGTTCAACACCACGCCGCCCAATTGGGCACGCACGCCTTCTGATTTGCCGCTGGTTCGCACAGTGGCCAGCATGTTTTGAACGGCTTGGGTGTCGCGTTCGTCCAGGCTGTAAGGGAACGAGCTGCCCACCAACTTGCCTGCCTTGTCGCCAAACATCTGCAGCGCCACCGGGTTGGCTTCGACCACTTTTTGCGTGGTCGCGTCGATGATCAGAACGCCGTCAGACGCGGTTTGGAACAAGTGCCGGTTGCGAGACTGCGTGTCGCGCAGCCGCCAGTTGTCTTGCAAGGCTTCTTGTTGCGCATCGACCAAACGCTGTTGCAAATCAGACAGAGCGCGCAAATCGCGCCCGAAAACAACCGAGCGGTTTCGCGCTGGCTCGCGACCTTCGTCGCTGACCTTGACGGCGCAGTACGACAACAGCAAATCAGCGCCGCGGGGGCTGGGGTGATTCACCTGCCGCCAGCGGGGCGTGATGTCGGTTTCAGCGTCGCGCAGCAAAGAAGTGATCTTGGCGCGGCTTTCTTTGGTGACGGTTTGGATCAGCGCTTGGCCGACCCAGCTGTCGCAGTTTTCGGTGTTCAGGGAGCCGGGGCCGTAAGCCACGTCGCAAACGATGCCTTCAGAGTCCACCACCAGAGCCAAATCGGCGCAGCCCGAGATCAGGCGCGAAACAGATTCAGCGGGCAGGTCAGTGAAAGTGGTGGCAGGGTCGGCGAAGAACGTCATGCAAAAACTTCAGCTCCCTTCTTTGAGTGGACGGTTTTGACGAAGCCGCTGTAAAGCAAGCGCCTTCATCGCGACACCGCGCGTTTGCCGATCAGGACTTCAGCCTGAACGGGCGCGTCTTTCGCATCCACTGCGGTGCAATCGGCACCCACGGTCTGAACGTATTCAGGGTTTTCAAGAAACACCGGGCCGCCCACCATGACGCCCACATTTTTGTTGCGCGACACCTGTCGCACGGTGGTGATGCAGTCTTTCAGCCAGTCGAGGCGGGTTTCGCTGCCGACCGAAAAACCGATCACGTCAAACCACTCCGAGCGGGCCATGTCAACTGCGTTGGTTGGTGAGGTCATGTTGCCGCTGGCAACTTCCCAACCTGAGCGGCTGAAAAACTCGGCCACCATCGACAAACCAAAGGTGTGCTGATCGCCGGGCGCGGGCATCAACAAAATACGCCGTGCGTTGGCAGGGAACTGAATCTCACCGCCAAAGGCTGGGCTCAGTTCTTGGAGCAAGAGTTGCAAACGGCCCAAGCCGACGGTGACTTCCGTGAAGTCGCAGCGGTCGTCCAGCCACAGGTCGCCCATGTATTTGGCGGCAGGTGCCAGCAAATCGAGGTAGACCATCTCCACCGACATGCCTTTTTGGCGGATGCCACCGATGCAGTCTTTGATGCACAGGTCTTCGCGCGCCAGCACCAATTGAACAAATGAAATGACTTCTTGTTCTGTGGGAGGCGGGCACAAGCTCACCAGCGGGAGCACCCCAGTGGGTGCCACACGATGCGCCTCTAACAACCGAGGAATCACTTCTGACTCAAGGGTTTTGACCAGCTGGGTCATGCGCAACTCGGCCGCTTCGCGGGACTGTCCCACGCGAGTCCATTCAGGCGAATCGGAGTTGAAAGGAAGTTTGTGCTCGCGCTGCACTTCGTGCAGTCGAGAGTCTTCCGCGCGCACGTTTTCTTGTGTCGAGCGGTCTTGGGTCAGGCATTCTTGTGCCAGCGCACCCAGCGCACCCAGCGTGGATCGTGTCATGTGAGGTCTCCTGGTGCCGCGAAGTGCAGGCAGTCCCAACAAATTCGCAGCGTTGACGCTGTGAAAGTTGGGCAGTCCCGACCACGCTGAGCGGTCTACAACAGAGTGAACCCGGAAAGTTACCGGGGCCGACTGGCCTGGATCCAAGGCCGCGCGCGCAGGGTAACTCACTGCAAAGGCACTGTCGACTCGGGTAGTCCAGAGTGGTGTCGCGCTTGGGACGGCAGCAACAGACAGGCGCGGCGATTGCGTTGGCAACGCAATGTCCTTGACTTCTGCTGGCATCTCAGCGCTTGACGGCATCACAAACCCCGGCTCACAAACCCCGGCTCCGGCGGGCAAACGCCGCGTCGGTTCTCTGTTGGCGCTGACCGAGTAACCTCAAATCCAGTCAGCGCAAGACGAATGGTCGTCCAGCGGGTAAATACTGTCAAGTTGAATTTACGTCAATTTGAGTTGACACATTGTGCTGGCCGCTTTAAATTTCCCTCATGAGTCAGCGCAGTACTTTTCCTGAGCCTGGTCGCGCAAGCGCGGACCGTGCCCCGCTTTACACGCCAGCAGAACGTGTGCGCCGCGACGCCACGGTCTGGACGTTGGTGCAAGGCGTGCTTGCACCCATCCAATTTTTGGTGTTTTTGATCAGCCTGGGTTTGGTGCTGCGCTATTTGCTCGGCGGCGAAGGCCAGGCGGTGGCCACCTGGTCGGTGGTGGTCAAGACGCTCACCCTCTACGCCATCATGATCACCGGCTGCATCTGGGAAAAAGTGGTTTTCGGCCGCTACCTGTTTGCCCCCGCTTTCTTTTGGGAAGACGTTTTCAGCATGCTGGTGCTGGCACTGCACACGGCCTACCTCGTGGCCTTGTTCACTGGCAAGTTGGAAGGCCAAGCGCTGATGTATTTGGCCCTGGCGGCTTACGCCACTTACGTGGTCAATGCGGCGCAGTTCATTTGGAAGTTGCGCATGGCGCGGCTGGACATGGCCCGTCTTGACAAAACAACCAGCGATCAGCAAATGATGCGCACTGTGTCAACCACAGGCGTGGCCGCATGAGCGCTCAAAACGTGATCGCCATCCACCCGGCTGCCGACCTCGGTTGCACAGATGTCAATTTGGCCTCGGTGCTGAAAGAGCGCGGCCAACGAGAAGTTTTTTGCGGCCTGACCGGCATCATTTGGCTGCACCGGAAAATCCAAGACGCCTTCTTTTTGGTGGTCGGTTCACGCACCTGCGCTCACCTCATTCAGTCGGCTGCCGGTGTGATGATTTTTGCCGAACCACGCTTCGCCACCGCCATCATCGACGAGCGCGATTTGGCCGGTTTGGCCGATTGCAACGAAGAGCTTGACCGCGTGGTCACACGTTTGCTTGACCGTCGTCCCGAAATCAAATTGCTGTTCTTGGTGGGCTCGTGCCCTTCTGAAGTCATCAAGCTGGATTTGTCGCGCGCCGCCATGCGTTTGTCGCAGCGCTTCATGCCGAAGGTGCGCTTGCTCAATTATTCGGGCAGCGGCATCGAAACCACGTTCACACAAGGTGAAGACGCCTGCTTGGCCGCGATGGTGCCGGTGTTGCCCACCACCACCGAACAAGCGCCCGCGGCACTGCTGGTTGTGGGTGCCTTGGCTGATGTGGTCGAAGACCAGTTCGCACGCACCTTTGCGCAGCTTGGCATCCAAGGCGTGCGCTTTTTCCCGCCGCGCAACAGCGCCGACCTGCCTGCAGTTGGCCCCAACACGGTTTTCTTGTTGGCCCAGCCGTTTTTGGCTGACACCGCCCGCGCGCTGGAGGCGCGCGGTGCCACGCGTTTGAGCGCCCCATTTCCGCTGGGCTCAGAAGGCACGACGCAGTGGCTGCAAGCGGCCGCCACGCGCTTCAATGTGCCGACTGTCGTCTTTGATGCAGTCACCGCCCCGGGCCGTCAACGTGCCGCCACCGCGCTGGCGCGTTTGCGTCCGCAGCTCGAAGGCAAGCGCGTGTTTTTCTTTCCCGATTCGCAGCTCGAAATTCCGATTGCGCGCTTTTTGTCGCGTGAACTTGGCATGCAGTTGATTGAAGTCGGCACGCCGTATTTGCACCGCCAACATTTGTCTGAAGAGCTGGCCATGCTGCCGGCAGGCACCCTGCTGTCAGAAGGTCAGCATGTTGAAAACCAGCTTGACCGCTGCCGCGCCGCGCGTCCCGACATCGTCGTGTGTGGTCTGGGTTTGGCCAATCCGTTGGAAGCCGAAGGCATGACCACCAAGTGGGCCATCGAGCTGGTGTTCACGCCCATTCACGGTTACGACCAGGCCGCCGATTTGGCCGAGCTGTTTGCCCGGCCTTTGCTGCGCCGCTTGAAGATCGGCGGCATATCAAAGTCGCCGCCAAAAGCTGAACTGCTCGAAGCCTGACCATGCAACTCACCCTGTGGACTTACGAAGGCCCGCCTCATGTGGGTGCCATGCGCATCGCAACCGCCATGGAAGGCGTGCATTACGTGTTGCATGCACCGCAAGGCGACACCTACGCTGACCTGCTGTTCACCATGATCGAGCGACTGCCCAAACGCCCGCCGGTCACCTACACCACCTTCCAAGCTCGCGACTTGGGCGGCGACACCGCTGAGCTGTTCAAAACCGCTGCGCGCGATGCGTTTGAGCGCTTCAAGCCGCAGGCCATGATGGTCGGTGCGTCGTGCACCGCCGAGCTGATTCAAGACGATCCGGGCGGCTTGTGCAAAGCGCTCGACTTGCCCATTCCCGTTGTGGCTTTGGAGCTGCCTTCCTACCAGCGCAAAGAGAACTGGGGCGCGTCAGAAACCTTTTACCAAATGGTGCGCGCCTTGGCTGGCCCCACGGCCGCGAAGTACGGTGCCGTGCGACCCGCGCGCGTCGAAGGTCAGCCAGCACGCTGCAACATCTTGGGTCCCGCCGCTTTGGGCTTTCGGCACCGCGACGACCTTCGCGAGATCAGTGGCCTGCTCACGCAAATGGGCATCGTCGTCAATGTGGTGGCGCCGCTCGGTGCGACGCCAGCCGACCTGGCACGCTTGGGCAACGCCGACTTCAACGTCGTGCTTTACCCAGAAATTGCCTCACTCACCGCCACTTGGTTGACGCGCACTTTTGGTCAGCCCGCCACCAAAGTCATTCCCATCGGCACTGGTGCCACACGCGACTTCATCAATGAAGTTGCAGCGCTCGCAAACATCGATCCCAAAGCCACCTTGGCCGCCACCGAATCACGCGCCGCTTGGTACGCCAAGTCGGTTGATTCGACCTACCTCACCAACAAGCGCGTGTTCGTGTTTGGTGACGCCACCCACGCCGTTGCGGCCGCTCGCGTGGCCACCGAGGAAATGGGTTTCACGGTGGTGGGCATAGGCACTTACAGCCGTGAATTTGCGCGCGATGTGCGCGACGCAGCCAAGCTGTACGGCGTTGAAGCCCTCATCAGTGACGATTACCTCGAAATCGAGGCGCGCATTGCCGAGCTGCAACCTGAGTTGGTGTTGGGCACGCAAATGGAGCGCCACATTGCCAAGCGCCTGGGCGTGCCCTGCGCCGTGATTTCAGCGCCCGTGCATGTGCAAGATTTTCCAGCGCGCTATTCGCCGCAAATGGGCCCCGAGGGCGCTGCGGTGTTGTTTGACACCTGGGTGCACCCGTTGATGATGGGCTTGGAAGAACACCTGATTGGCATGTTCCGCGGCGACGCTGAATTTCATGAAGACGCCGCGCCGTCACACCTCGGCGGTCATGCGCGTGGCCATACATTGGCCGCCGCGCCAGTGGCAGTTGAAGCGCCTGCTGCGGGCAACTCAGCCGCCGATATTTCAGTCGATTCCGTCGCCGACGACGCGAGCCAACCAGCCACCAACGCCCCTGCCGCAATCACCGTGTCATGGGCCCCAGACGCCGAAAAGGAACTCAAGAAAATTCCTTTCTTCGTGCGCGGCAAGGCGCGCCGCAACACCGAGCGATACGCCGACATGCACAGCTTGCCTGTCATCACCATCGAGACTTTGTATGACGCCAAGGCCCACTATGCGCGCTGAACAGCACACGCCTGTGCCTACGCAGATTCGCGTCGTGCTGGTCACGATGGACACCCACCTGTCCAGCGCGGCCGACCGCGCGCGTGTCACGCTGCTGCGCGACCTGCCCGGGTTGCATCTCACGCTGCACGCCGCGTCTGAATACACCGGCGATGCCGAGGCCACCGCGCGCTGCATTGCCGACATCGAGCAGGGCGACATCATCGTCACCGCCACGGTGTTTTTGGAAGATCACTTCCTGCCCATCTTGCCGGCGCTGCAAGCGCGACGCCACGCCTGCGACGCGATGATTTGCATGGTGTCGGCCGGCGAAGTGGTCAAGCTCACCAAGCTCGGTAAGTTCGACATGAGCAAGCCCGCCAGCGGCCCGATGGCGCTGCTGAAAAAACTGCGCGGCGGTGGTGCCAACAAAGACGGCAGCAAACAGCAGCCCAGCGCCGGAGGTGCCGCACAAATGAAGATGCTGCGCCGCATTCCGCAAATGCTGCGCTTCATTCCCGGCACCGCACAAGACGTGCGCTCTTACTTTTTAACCATGCAATATTGGCTGGGCGGCTCGCAAGAGAACGTCGCCAACATGGTGAAGTTTTTGGTCGACCGCTACGCCGACGGCGACCGCAAAGCCCTGCGCGGCGCGGCCAAGGCGGCAGCACCCGTTGATTACCCCGAGGTCGGCGTTTATCACCCGCGCATGGCGCAACGCTTGTCTGCCAACGCAGCCGATCTGCCGGGCAATGTGACCGATGCCAAAGGCACGGTCGGCTTGCTGCTGCTGCGCTCTTACTTGTTGGCAGGCAACGCGGGCCACTACGACGGCGTGATTTCTGCGATGGAAGCGCAAGGCTTGCGCGTGTTGCCGGCGTTTGCAGCGGGCTTGGATTCGCGTCCCGCCATCGACAGTTATTTCATCAAAGACGGCCAGGTGGCGGTGGACGCTGTGGTGTCGCTCACCGGCTTTTCTCTTGTCGGCGGCCCGGCCTACAACGACGCCAAAGCCGCCGAAGAAGTGCTGGCGCATTTGGACGTGCCCTACATCGCCGCCCACCCGGTTGAGTTTCAAACGCTCGACCAATGGGGCGGCTCGCCACGCGGTTTGCTGCCGGTGGAAAGCACCATCATGGTGGCCATTCCCGAGCTTGACGGCGGCACCAGCCCCACCGTGTTTGGTGGCCGCGCTGGCGCACCCGGCGTCACTTGCACCGGCTGCCATCACGCCTGCACCTTCAAGGCCACCGACAACGCGCAAGACATGCAAACTTGCCCCGAGCGCGCCATCATGCTGGCTGCTCGCACCGGCAAGTTGATCGCGCTGCGCCGCGTGGAACGCGCTCAGCGCAAAGTCGCGGTGGTGGTGTTCAACTTCCCGCCCAATGCCGGCAACATTGGCAGCGCCGCGTATTTGTCGGTGTTCGAGTCGATGTTCAACACGCTCACCGCTATGAAGGCGCAGGGCTACACCGTGGACATGCCGCATGACGTGAGCGCGTTGCGCAACAGCGTGCTGATTGGCAACGCCGCACAGCACGGGGCCGACGGCAACGTGCACACCTTGATCGCCGCCGACGACCACGTGCGCCGCGAGCGTTGGTTGCCGCAAATTGAAGCGCAGTGGGGCCCTGCGCCGGGCAAGCAGCTCAGCAACGGCCAGTCCATCATGGTGCTGGGCAAACAGTTCGGCAATGTGCTGGTTTGTGTGCAGCCATCCTTTGGCTACGAAGGCGACCCGATGCGCTTGTTGTTTGAACAAGGCTTGGCTCCCACGCATGCGTTCTCGGCGTTTTACCGCTACCTGCGCGAGGACTTCAAAGCCCACGCCGTGCTGCACTTTGGCACCCACGGCGCGTTGGAATTCATGCCGGGCAAACAGTCGGGCATGTCAGGCAGTTGCTGGCCTGACCGCCTGATCGGCGACATGCCCAACATTTACTTGTACGCGTCCAACAACCCGTCTGAAGGCGCAATTGCCAAACGCCGTTCGTGCGCCACGCTCATCAGCTACCTCACACCGCCTGTGGGTCAGTCGGGCTTGTACAAAGGCTTGCTTGACTTGAAATCCAGCATCGACCGCTGGCGCACTGGCGATGCCAACATCAGCCCAGCAGGTCGCGCTGATTTGGCCGTGATCATCCAAGCGCAAGCCGCTGAGCTGGATTTGATCGCGGCGACACCGCTGTGGGACCTGACCTTGACCGGCGACGCCGATGCGCGCGTGGCTCAACTGTCTGCCGACATGCTGGAGTTGGAGTACACGCTGATCCCGCAGGGCTTGCACGTGGTCGGCCGCGCACCCGATGCCGCCGAGCGCGTGGACATGCTCATGGCCATGGCCGAAGCCACGCACGGCCGCGTTCCACCGAAAGCCGCCGTGCAAGCCGTCGTTGCCGGTGCCAGCGCCGCGCAAGCGCTCAAGTCCATTGGTGCTGCGCAAGACGAAGCGGTGCTGGCCGACCTGAACCAACTCATAGGCTTTGACCACCAGTTGGCCGAAGAAACCGAAGTCGCTGCTTTGTTGCGCGCCCTCGATGGCCGCTTCATCAAGCCGGCCCCCGGCGGCGACATTTTGCGCACGCCCGAAGTGCTGCCCACCGGGCGCAATTTGCACGGCTTTGACCCGTTCAAGATTCCAAGTGCGTTTGCCGTGAAAGACGGTGCCGCGCAAGCGCAGTTGTTGATCGACCGCGCCACGCAAGACAGCGGTGCGCTGCCCGAATCCATCGCCCTGGTGCTGTGGGGCAGTGACAACCTGAAGAGCGAAGGCGGGCCCATCGCGCAAGCTTTGGCATTGATGGGTGCACTGCCGCGTTTCGACAGCTACGGCCGCATTGCGGGTGCCACGCTCATTCCGTTGGCCGAGTTGGACC
This sequence comes from Burkholderiales bacterium, assembly GCA_025358485.1. Lineage (GTDB taxonomy): Bacteria > Pseudomonadota > Gammaproteobacteria > Burkholderiales > Burkholderiaceae_C > JANYJJ01. The sequence goes on from JANYJJ010000065.1 coordinate 57,083, forward strand.
GCCCGCGCATAGACGTGGTCATCACCTTGTCGGGCATCTTCCGCGACCTGATGCCGCTGCAAATCAAGCTGCTGGCCGAGTCGGCTTTCATGGCCGCATCGGCAGATGAGCCGAGCGAACAAAATTTCATCCGCAAGCACGCGTTGGCCTACCAACTCGAACACGGCTGCACGCTGGAAATTGCCGCCATGCGCGTGTATGGCAACGACGAAGGTGCCTACGGTGCCAACGTCAACAATTTGGTGGAAAGCAGCCGCTGGGGCGATGAAGGCGAGCTGGCCGAAACCTATTCGCGCCGCAAAGGTTTTGCCTACGGCCGCAACGGCAAGCCGGTGCGTCAACCGGCGTTGCTGCAAAGCGTGTTGGCCGATGTTGATTTGACCTACCAAAACTTAGATTCCGTTGAGCTGGGCGTGACCACCGTCGACAACTACTTCGACACGCTGGGCGGCATCACCGGCGCCGTCAAGCGCGCCAAGGGCGGCAAGACGCCACCGGTTTACATCGGCGACCAAACCACCGGTGGCGGCGCGGTGCGTTCGCTCACCGAACAGGTGTCGCTGGAAACGCGCACCCGCATGCTCAACCCCAAGTGGTTTGAGGGCATGTTGAAGTCAGGCTACGAAGGCGTGCGCCAAATCGAAGTGCACCTCACCAACACCATGGGCTGGTCGGCCACCACAGGGCAAGTGCAGCCTTGGGTCTACAAGCAGCTCTCAGAAACCTTCATGCTCGACCCTGAAATGCGCAAGCGTTTGGCCGAGCTGAATCCCACCGCGTCGGCCCGAGTGGCCAACCGGCTCATCGAAGCCTCAGACCGCAATTTCTGGCAACCCGACGCGGCCACCTTGGCAGCGCTTCGCGCAGCGGGCGATGAGTTGGAAGACCGACTCGAAGGCGTGTTTGTTGAATCCACATCAGGAGAATCCGCATGAGCGTGACCACCGTCCCCATGCCCGACATCAAGCGTGTCGGCCAAAGAACCAATTTGCGTTTGGACGGCGAGGGCAGCCAGCAGGTTGAACTCGACCCGAGCTTGAAAATTGGCAACGCCAAAGTGTTTGCCATCTACGGCAAAGGCGGCATCGGCAAGAGCACCACGTCAAGCAACTTGTCGGCGGCGTTCAGCAAGCTCGGCAAACGCGTGCTGCAAATTGGCTGCGACCCCAAGCACGATTCCACTTTCACGCTGACCAAAAAAATGCTGCCCACCGTCATCGACGTGTTGGAGTCGGTTGACTTTCACGCCGAAGAATTGCGCGTTGAAGACTTTGTTTTCCCTGGCTACAACGGCGTGATGTGCGTCGAGGCAGGCGGCCCGCCTGCAGGCACGGGCTGCGGCGGTTATGTGGTCGGCCAGACCGTGAAGCTGCTCAAAGAACACCACTTGCTGGAAGACACCGACGTGGTGATTTTTGACGTGTTGGGCGACGTGGTCTGCGGCGGTTTCGCTGCGCCCTTGCAGCACGCCGACCGCGCGCTGATCGTCACCGCCAACGACTTCGATTCCATCTTCGCGATGAACCGCATCGTCCAGGCCATCGGTGCCAAGGCCAAAAACTACAACGTGCGTTTGGGCGGTGTGATTGCCAACCGCAGCAAAGACACCGACCAGATCGATAAATACAACAACCAAATTGGCCTGAAGCTGGCGGCGCACTTCCCTGATTTGGATGTGATCCGTCGCAGCCGTTTGAAGAAATGCACCCTGTTTGAAATGGAGCATTCACCCGAGCTGGAAGCGGTGCAAAAAGAGTACATGCGCTTGGCCGCGTCGCTGTGGTTGGGCGTGGAACCCATGAACGCCGTGCCCATGAAAGACCGCGACATTTTTGACCTGTTGGGTTTTGATTGACCAGCCGCCAATGAAAGCGACCACAGTCACCGTGGACCGCGCAGCATCCACAACCTACACCGACCGCCGCGGTCAGATCCAAAACTACTTCGACCGCACGGCCGTGGCCGCGTGGGCCACGCTCACGTCTGACGCGCCCGTGGGCCGCATACGCACCACCGTGCGCGCGGGCCGCGATGCCATGCGCGCCAAGTTGCTGTCGTGGTTGCCTGAAGATTTGCACGGTCGCCGCATCCTGGATGCCGGTTGCGGCACGGGTGCGTTGGCGGTGGAAGCAGCGCGGCGCGGTGCTCAGGTGGTGGCGATAGATTTGTCGCCCACGCTGGTGAATTTGGCGCGTGACCGTTTGCCCACAGACCTACGCGGAACTGTGGACTTCCGCAGTGGCGACATGCTGGATGTCGGCTTGGGCCGCTTCGATCATGTGGTGGCCATGGACTCCGTCATTCACTACGGCACCGAAGACGCGGTGAATGCTTTGTCTAAGTTGGCTGAGCGCACCTCCAGCTCCATTCTCTTCACCTACGCGCCGCGCACGCCGCTGTTGGCCGCGATGATTTCGGTGGGCCGTTTGCTGCCGCGTGGTGACCGCGCACCGTGGCTGGAGCCTATGGCGAAAGAAAAAATCCTCAAGCTCATGGCGGTGGACATTTGCTTGCAGCACTGGCAGGCCGAGCGCACCGAGCGGGTGTCGAGCGGCTTTTATAAATCGCAAGCACTTGAGCTGATCAAGCGCTGAGAGCACGCGCACCAAGCACTCGCACCAAGCACCCGCACCAAGCACCCGCACCATGCAACTGAAAGTCATCCAGTGAAAGCAGCCACCTTCGGCAAATGGGCGCGTCGCATGCCCTCCGAATGGCTGCCGTTCGCCGACGTGGCCAGCGCCGATTTGCCCTTGCCGCGGCTGCTGCGCTTGTCGCTGTTCAAGTTCACCATGGGTGCCATCACGGCGCTGCTCATCGGCACCTTGAACCGCGTGATGATTGTTGAGCTGGGCGTGTCGGCTTGGTTGGTGTCGCTGATGTTGGCTTTGCCCTTGTTGGTGGCACCGTTTCGCGCCATCACCGGCTACCACTCAGACACCCACCGCTCGGCTTTCGGCTGGAAGCGCGTGCCCTACATGTGGGGCGGCACCTTGATTCAATTCTTTGGTCTGGCGGTGATGCCGTTTGCGCTGCTGGTGCTGTCGGGCCAAGGTGCGGTGCCGGTTCCGCCGTGGGTGGGGCAAGGTGCCGCGGCGCTGGCATTTTTGGCGGTGGGTGCGGGTTTGCAAACTTCGCAAACTGCCGGTTTGGCCTTGGCCACTGACCAAGCCAGCGACGCGACTCGGCCCAAAGTGGTGGCTCTGATGTACGTGATGCTGTTGGTCGGTGCAGTCTGCGGCAGCGTGGTTTTCAGCGTGTTGCTGGCCGACTTCAGCCCGCAGCGCTTGGTGCAAACCGTGCAGGGCTCGGCCCTGTTTGTGCTCATCGTCAACGCCTTCGCGCTTTGGAAACAAGAGCCACGCAACCCTCAGCGTGTGGCTGAAATGAAAGTCAAAACGCCGCCGCCATTTCGTGAGGTGTGGGCGCGCTTCATACGCAACGGCCGCACCCGGCGCTTCTTGTGGGCCACCGGTTTGGGCACGATGGCTTTCAACATGCAAGACATCATCTTGGAGCCCTATGGCGGCGAGATTTTGAAGCTCAGCGTCGGTGCCACCAGCGCGCTCAGCGGCATGTTGGCGGGCGGTGCGCTTGTTGGTTTTGTCTTGGCCGGGCGTTTGCTGGCGCGCCAAGCCGACCCGCTGCGCTTGGCCGCTTACGGTGCTTTGGCAGGGTTGCCTGCGTTTTTGGCAGTGCTGTTTTCAGCGCCTCTGGATGCCGGTTGGTTGTTCCGATTGGGCGCGTGCGGCATCGGTTTTGGCGGCGGCTTGTTTGCGGTGGGCACGCTGTACACCGCCATGCGTTTGGAAACCGGTGGCTTCACAGCCTTGGCGCTGGGCGCCTGGGGTGCCATTCAATCGGTCGCGGCCGGTTTGGCCATGTTCTTCGGTGGGGCGCTGCGCGATGGGGTGTCTCATTTGGCCGCAAGCGGTGCCCTGGGCACCAGCCTGAGCAGCCCCACCACCGGCTACAGCGCGGTGTACCAAATTGAGATCGTGCTGCTGTTCATCACATTGATTGCCATTGGCCCCTTGGTGGGGCGCAAGGCGCTGATTTTTTCTGGGTCAGACGAAGCAGCCGCTGCCGGAAAACACGAAGCTGCCGCCAGATTTACGGCCAGATCGGCGGCCAGATCTGCCGACAGTGCGCCTGTCAGCGCTCCCCTCAATTCACCCCCGCAAATTTTCGGCTTGTCCGAATTGTCCCGCTAAGCCTCATCAAGGAGAAGGCACCATGCAAACCGTTGGCTACCTCACTAACTACCTCGACCTCCCTCAGGTCTTGCTGTACGCGTTCTGGGTATTTTTCTTTGGCCTCATTTATTACCTCGTCCGCGAAGGCCATCGCGAGGGCTATCCCATGGAGTCCGACAGCATGGGCCGCGCCGTGACCACAGGCTGGCCCATACCCGACCCGAAAACCTACAAGCTGGCGGGCGGCAAAAGCGTGACCATCCCTGAGCTGAACCGCCCCGAGCCGCAGTACAGCGCGCGCCCGACGGCCGCTTCACCGGGCTCGCCCATTGAGCCGGTGGGCAACCCGATGTTCGCTGGTGTGGGCGCAGGGGCTTACGCCATGCGTGCCGACGTGCCAGACATGACGTCACACGGCACGCCGCTGATCCAACCGCTGCGTCTGATGAAGCAGCACGGTGTGGCGCCGCAAGACGTTGACCCGCGCGGTTTGCCTGTGATGGGCGGCGACGGAAAACCCGGCGGTGTGGTGCGCGACATCTGGCTTGACAGTGCCGAGATGATGTTCCGCTACCTTGAAGTTGAAGTGGCTGGCAAGGGTGCAAACGCCGCCAACCGTCGCGTCTTGTTGCCGATTCCGTTTGCGCGCATTCGCCGCAACATGGTGGAAGTCAATTCCATCTACGGCATGCACTTTGCCGACGTGCCCGGCACCCGCAGCCCCGATCAAGTGACCATGCTCGAAGAAGAAAAGATCAGCGCCTACTACGGAGCCGGTACTTTGTATGCCGACCCCAAGCGCGTTGAAGCGATGATTTGATCGCTGTCCGAACAACGCAGCGCAACCCGCGCTGCGGATTGTTTTTTGCGGTCGATTCGGTGGCTGATTTGGTGACTCATTTGGTGGTCGAATTTGTGATTGGTGACGGAGAGGTTTGATGAGCATTCAGAGCCACGGGCACGAGCATGAATTCGAACCGCAGCATGGGCTGCCCGAGCGCTTGCCCGCAGGTGAAAGCATCCTGTGGCAAGGCTCGCCAGACTTTGGGGCCATGGCGCGCCGTGTGTTTCACATTCGCAAAGTGGCTTTCTACTTTGCGTTTTTGTTGCTAGCGCACGTGGCCAATTTGCTCTGGTCAGGCTCCAGCGCCTGGCAAACGCTGATGTCACTGCGCTTGTTGTTGCCCCTGGCGCTTTTTGGCATTGCCAGCGTCGCCATGCTGGCGTGGATGACAGCCAAAACCACCGTCTACACACTCACCAACAAACGCATCGTCATGCGCGTGGGCATCGTGCTCACCGTCACTTTCAATTTGCCGCTCAAGTCGCTCACTTCGGCCGGTTTGCTGAAGTACGACAAACAAGCAGCCGCCAGTCACGGCGACATCACTTTGGCCTTGGGCAGCCAAGACCGCATTGCTTGGTTGCAGCTTTGGCCTAGCGTGCGGCCGTGGCGCTTCACCCGACCCGAACCCATGTTGCGGTCCATCGCCAACGTCCAGGCCGTGTCGGATCAACTCAGCGCGGCCTGGGCGGCAGCCAAAGGACAGCCGCTTCATGCTGAGAAGCGCGCCGATTCGTCCCCTGATGTGTCAACTCAGTCGCCACCTGATTCACCCACTGAAGCATCAGGGATTTCCCAGCCCCACACCGCGAAGTGGCAAGCACAAACCACGTGACAAGCCCGGTGGAACTGAGCACAATGTCAACTTAAGTTTACATCACTCAGCACACGGATGTCACGATGAGTTTACAAGCGGCCGTCGCCCCCGCCCCCGCCGTCGGGAAATCACCAGCCAAGCCAGCCCCAGACAATTTCCCCAAGTGGACCTTGTATTTCGCGGGCGGCATCATGGCTTTTTCGCTGATCGCGGTCGCGCTCATTCGCATCACTGGCAACGGCCCCGACCAGCTTGCCGCCGCCGCAGTTTCTGAACGCCTGCTGCGCTTCGACGACATGCGCGACGGCGGCGTGTTGGTGAGCGACGGCGTCACCGGGGCTCGTGTGACTGAACTTCACGGTGAACTGGGTTTTGTCCGCGGCGCATTGCGCGCCTTGACCCGCGAACGCCACGCGCGCGACATCGGTTCGAAGCAGCCCTTCAAACTCACCGCCCGCGCGGACGGCCGCTTGACGCTGGCCGACCCCAGCACCGGCCAGCGCATCGACCTTGAATCATTTGGGCCCACCAATTCGGGCGAGTTTTTGCGCTTCCTGGAGCCGATTCAAAAAACTGCCGCTGTCAAACCATAGCGGTCAAACCGTAGCTTTAGAACCTTAGCCACTGAGAGCTAACCACCGAGAGCCGTTGCCATGCAAGCCACCTCTGCGCCACTGAACACCTCTGAAGAAGCCGGCCGCATGGCCAAAACTGAGACCCTGCTCAGCCCACGCTTCTACACCACCGACTTCGCCGCCATGGACCGCTTGGACGTGTCGCCGCTGCGCAAAGAGTGGGACGCCATGCTGGCCGAATACGAAGGCGACAACAACCACGATCACTTCCAGCGCACGCCCGAATTTGCAGTGGAAGTGGCCGAGCGTTTCTCGCAGGTGTCGCCCGAGTTGCGCCAAGAGTTCATCGACTTCTTGGTCAGCTCACTCACCTCAGAGTTTTCGGGCTGCATTCTGTACAACGAGATCCAAAAGAACGTCACCAACCCCGACATCAAAACCCTGATGCGCTACATGGCACGCGATGAATCGCGCCATGCCGGCTTCATCAACCAGTCACTCAAAGACTTCGGCATGGGCATAGACATGGGCGACCTCAAGCGCACCAAGGCCTACAAATACTTCAAGCCCAAGTACATTTTTTACGCGACTTATCTGTCCGAAAAAATCGGCTACGCGCGCTACATCACCATCTACCGCGAGCTGGAGCGTCACCCCGAAAAGCGCTTTCATCCCATCTTTCGCTGGTTCGAGCGTTGGTGCAATGACGAGTTTCGCCACGGCGAATCCTTCGCGCTGATCATGCGAGCCCAGCCGCATTTGCTGCGCGGCGGCAACCTGTTGTGGATACGTTTTTTCTTGCTGGCCGTGTACGCCACCATGTACGTGCGCGACCACACCCGCCCGCAACTCAAAGCCGCCATGGGCCTGGACCCAACCGCCTACGACTACAAAGTTTTTGACATCACCAACAAGATCACCGAGCAGGTGTTCCCTATTTCGCTCGACATAGCCAACCCCAAATTGCGCGCTGGTTTTGCCAAGTTGTTTGAAGCGCAAACCGGCATGGACGCGGCCAAAGCGCGCGGCGGTTTGATGGGCAAGTTGGGGCAAGCCAAATGGGCGGCAGTTGGCGCATTCACCTTTGTGCGTCTGTATATGCTGCCGGTGAACCGCCACGCACTGCCTGCGCAAATTCGCATGGCACCGGCTTGGTAGCGCGGCTGCGCGGGTTCACCAAGCAGCAGCCGTCGCAATAGCAGCAGCCAACTAAGCATCGCGATCTGACCATGTCAAACCTCGCCCTTGCCGCGCTGTTTGCAGTGTTCATTTGGTGGTTCAGCACGGGCATCGTGCTGTTGCTGAACCGCATGTCGCGAAGCGCAGTGCGTTGGAGTTTGGGCTTGTCCACTTTGCTCAGCGCCGCCGCCTTGGTTGCCTTGGCGCACACCGCCCAGCAAACCACGGTGGCCAGCGTGTACTGCGCCTTCACCTGCGCGCTGTTGGTGTGGGGTTGGAACGAACTGACCTTTCTCACCGGCTGGATCACCGGCCCCCGAACCACCGCCATCGCCGCTGACTTGCCCGAAGGCCAACGCTTTGTGCAGGCTGTGCGCGCCATTCTTTGGCACGAGTTGGGCATCTTGGCAGTGGGCTTGGTGATGGTGGCCATCACATGGAACGCGCCCAACCAAATTGGCACCTGGACCTTCATGGTGCTGTGGGCCATGCGCATCAGCGCCAAGCTGAATTTGTTTTTTGGCGTGCGCAATTTGAGTGAGCAATTTTTGCCGCCGCACTTGGCTTACCTGGAAAGCTTTTTCCGCCGCAAGCCCATCAACTTGTTTTTTCCTTTTGCCGTGGCCGCCGCCAGCATCGTCCTCACGCTGGTGGTCAAGCGCGCGTTGGACCCCAGCCTGGACGAAGCGCAAGCCACCGGTTTGGCCTTGGTGGGCAGCTTGCTGGCCTTGGCCATCTTGGAACATTGGTTGCTGATCTTGCCGATTGATGCGACCGCGCTGTGGCGCTGGGCCGTTAAAAAACCGAACGTCACGCGAGCTGCGCACACATCGAATACAGGCTCATCCCAGCCTGCTGGAGCAAGTGCTCCCGGTTCTGAAAGCAACCCCCCTCATGAAAAGCTACTTCACGCCCGCTGAAGTCAACGCGCCCGGTGGCCCCATGCTGCCGAGCTCATCGTCTGGCAGTACAGCGTCCAGCGTTCAAGCTTCGGCCCCGGTGGCGCTCGTCGTGGGCGCAGGCTTCGGCGGCATGGCTGCGGCCATCCGCCTCAGCGTCATGGGCTACCGCGTTCAGTTGCTGGAAAAACTCGACGGCCCCGGCGGCCGCGCCTACGTGCGCAAGCAAGACGGCTTCACCTTCGACGGCGGCCCCACCATCATCACCGTGCCCTTCATGTTTGAAGAGCTGTGGTCGATGTGCGGCCGCAAGTTCTCAGACGACGTCGAGCTGCGCCTGATGGACCCTTTTTACCGCGTGCGCTTCGACGACGGCACCCACTTCGATTACAGCGGCGACCCCGTCAAAATGCGCGCCGAAGTGGCCCGCATCAGCCCCGAAGATGCCGCCGGTTTTGACGACTTTGTCAAAGAAGCCGACCTTTGCTACGAGCTTGGTTTTGAAGCCCTCGGCAGCAAAGCGTTTGACAGCATCAGCGACTTGCTCGCGGCCGTGCCCAGCATGGTTCGCATGCGCGCTTGGCGCACCATGCACAGCTTGGTGGCCAGCCACCTCAAGCACCCCAAATTGCGCATGGCCATGAGCTTGCAAACCCTGCTGATTGGCGGCAACCCGTTCTCGGTCACCAGCGTTTACAGCCTCATCAACGCGCTTGAGCGCCGCTTCGGCGTGTACTCGGCCATGGGCGGCACGGGCAGCATCGTCAACGGCATGATCAAACTGCTGGAAGACCGCAAAGTGCCGGTGCGTTACAACGCCGCAGTGCGCCAAATCACCATCGAGGGTGGCAAGGCCACAGGCGTCGAATTGGCCAACGGCGAAAAATTGCGCGCCGACATCGTCGTGTGCAACTCCGACACCGCCTGGACTTACCG
>JANYJJ010000085.1 GCA_025358485.1 Burkholderiales bacterium
CGAAGCGGCCAAACACCGACCGGGCGACATGGGCTTCCTCAACCGCTTGTCATTGATTGACGAGAGCGGCGAGCGGCGCGTGCGGATGGCCAACTTGTCCATCGTGGGCAGCCACAAGGTCAACGGCGTGTCGGCGCTGCACTCAGAGCTGTTGACGCAAACCATATTTGCCGACTTCGCCAGCCTGTGGCCTGACCGCTTCACCAACATGACCAATGGCGTGACGCCGCGGCGCTGGTTGAGCCAAGCCAATCCAGGCTTGACGGCGCTGTTAGACCGCACGATGGGCCGCGCGTGGCGGCTTGATTTGGATGCGCTGCAAGCGCTGAAATCGCACGCTCAAAGCGCCACATTTCAAGCCGATTTCATGGCCGTGAAGCGCGCCAATAAAACTCGACTTGAGGCGCATATTTTGCGCAGCACCGGCATCACCGTGAACCCAGACAGCTTGTTCGACGTGCAGGTCAAACGCATTCACGAATACAAGCGTCAGTTGCTCAACGTGCTGCATGTGGTGACGCGCTACCAAGCCATTTTGGCCAACCCGAAAGCCGACTGGGTGCCACGCACCGTCATCTTTGCGGGCAAGGCGGCGTCCAGTTATCACATGGCTAAAAACATCATTCGACTGATCCACGATGTCGGTGCCGTGATCAACAACGACCCGCGCACAGGCGATTTGTTGAAGCTGGTGTTCATCCCCAACTACGGCGTGTCGGTGGCCGAAATCATCATGCCGGGGGCCGACTTGTCTGAGCAAATTTCCACCGCCGGTACCGAGGCGTCAGGCACCGGCAACATGAAGCTGGCGTTGAATGGCGCACTCACCATCGGCACCGACGACGGGGCCAATATTGAGATACGCCAGAACGTCGGCGACGACAACATCTTCATCTTTGGCCTGCTTACACCCGAGGTGTTGGCCATGAAGCAAAGCGGCTACCAGCCGATGCGCTTGGCGGAGAGCAACCCGGCGCTGAAGGCGGTGCTCGACGCGATCAACTCTGGGGCGTTTTCGCCAGAGGAACCCGGCCGCTACAGAGGCCTGGTCGATTCGCTGCTGTGGGGCGGCGACCACTACATGCTGCTGGCCGACTTTGAGGCCTATGTGGCCACGCAATTGCGCGTGGATGCGCTGTATCGCCAGCCTTCTGCATGGGCGGCCAAGGCAATCACCAATGTGGCAGGGATGGGCGTGTTTTCGTCAGACCGCACCATCAAGCAATACGCGACGCAAATTTGGAACGTGGCACCGCAAAGCTGAACGAAATCTACAAAGAAAAAAGGCTCCCGAGGGAGCCTTTTTCAATCACTGCTTCTATTCCTGTTCCGATATCGCTATCGGTCAGCGCGTTCTCCGAATCAACGAATAACAGCGATCTGGTTGCGCGACTCGCCTTTGTAGGTAAACAAAGTCAACGCGCCGTTTTTGACGTCGCCTTTTTCGTCAAACGAAATCGTGCCGGTCACGCCCTTGTAGCCCGATGTTTTTGCCAATTCAGGCAAGTACTTCGCTGGCTCAGCTGAACCGGCTTTCACCATCGCGGCGACCATGACATTGACTGCGTCATAGACATACGGTGCGTAGATCTGCACGTCGAGGTTGTAGCGCTTCTTGAAGTCAGCGCGGAAGCTGTCCATGCCCTTCTTTTGGTCGCCTTCAACGCCACCTGCTTCGGCGCAGACAACTTGGTCGTCGGCCATCGCGCCAGCAGCCAGTTTTGGCAGCTCGCTGGAGCAAATGCCGTCACCGCCCATGAATTTGGCGCTGATGCCGAGCTGTTTCATTTGGCGAATCATCGGGCCAGCCACTGCGTCCATGCCGCCGTAGAAAACCACGTCAGGCTTTGACGCCTTGATGGCAGTCAGGATGGCGGTGAAGTCGGTTGCTTTGTCGGTGGTGTACTGCGTCGCGGCAACAGAGCCGCCCGCCACTTTCACAGCCTTGGTGAACTCGTCAGCCACGCCTTGCCCGTAAGCAGTGCGGTCGTCAATCACAGCAATCGATTTGCCCTTGATCGTTGTGACGGCGTACTTGCCGAGTGTGCCGCCCAGATGCACGTCGTCTGCCACCACACGGAATGTGGTTTTGTAGCCTTGACGGGTGAACTTAGGGTTGGTGGCGGACGGGGAAATCTGAGGAATACCGGCTTCGCTGTAGATGCGCGATGCAGGAATTGATGTGCCCGAATTCAGGTGACCGATGACGCCGTTGACTTTGGCATCAACCAGCTTTTGTGCAACGGCGGTGCCTTGTTTCGGATCGCCAGCGTCGTCTTCTGCGATCAATTCAAACTTGGCTTTCTTGCCGCCGATCATCACGCCCTTGGCGTTCAGATCTTCGATTGCCATTTTGGCGCCCAATTCGTTGTCTTTGCCCAGGTGAGCGATGCCACCGCTGGTAGGGCCCACGTGGCCGATTTTGACGATCATGTCTTGGGCCGATGCGGCACCTGCGAACAGCACGGCGGCCGCGCACACGACTGCGTTCAATTTGATTTGCATGCAATAACTCCAGTTTGAATAAGTTGAGAAAGTAAAAAAGCCAAGAACGGTGTGGTACTCAACGGGCGACACGTTACCCTAAAAACTTTCGCATCTCCACCGGGATACCTCGGGGCTGAATCAGGGATGCAGGGCAAAAACCCTGCACCCAAAACTCAACTTTTGAAGCGCGGTGCAGCGCGTGTCAAGGGCCTTAACGTCGCACTCAGAGTTTGCGATGACGCGCCAATTCCTGAGCCACTGACTTGATCACGATGCTTCGCAAGGTCAATGCCAGTTCATTGCGCGCTTCCAGCACCAAGGCGTCAGTGGCGCGAGTGAGCGCAGGGAGCAAAGCCTCGCGGACTCGGTATTCCAGCATCGAGTCAATTTGACGCTGCAAATCCACCAACACGCGTTGCACGATTTGGTCTTCGTTCAGGGGTGCCGGTGCCGGTGCGGGTGCGGGCAGATTGGTGCCCACCGCAACGTCTTGGGTTGCAACGGCCGCGCCGATCGATGCATCCCAGCGGCCTTGAAAAGTATCGGTGACCAAGGTCGCTTTGGCGTGCTGGTCGTCCAAAGGCATGTGGCCTGATTCCCAAGCTTCCACCACTTCCGTCAGCGTCGGGGCCAAGCTTTGGCCATGGTCTGAAGGCAGACGGCTGGCATTGCTCATGCGGCCACCTCGTGCTTGTGTATTTCATAACCTCTGGCTTTGTAGTGCTTCCAGCGCGAGCGCGCAGCGTCTCGTTCATCAGAGTCGGTCGACACGATTTCGACCATGCGCCCAAATGACTCAAAACCCAAGGCGGGTTCGTCACCCAAGTGCAACAGCAAGCCCAAGTGCGCTGCACGCTCAGCCTGCTCAACCAGCCACACCGGGGTGCGCAGATGACCCGGTTGCGGTGGCACTGAATTTAGTAACAACAGGTGCGGAATGAACTCGGTGGCCTCGAACGTCCACAGCGCCCGGTCAAAACGGTTCAATGTGGCTGGCGGAGCGAGCACCGCCACACCGGGCACCGGCACACCTGGCGTCGCCACACCAGGCACCGCAGGGCTAGCCGCCGACCGAAGCGCTTTGCGCAACAAGCGGCAGGCGTAGGTCAGGCGATCAGGCACATTGAAATAAAAGGTGATCTCCGTCATGCCTTCAGTCGCAACTCAAAGTTCACCGAGCTCACGCGACTTGAGACAGCACAAAGTGCGTCAACAGCGGCACAGGCCGACCCGTGCCGCCTTTTGACGCGCCCGACTTCCACGCGGTGCCAGCGATGTCCAAATGCGCCCAACGGTATTTCGAGGTGAAGCGCTTCAAAAACAAGGCTGCGGTGATCGAGCCCCCGGCCCGGCCGCCCACATTGCCCATGTCCGCAAAGTTGGACTTCAAACCCTCTTCGTATTCTTCGTCCATCGGCATGCGCCAGCAAGGATCGAGCGAAGCGCGGCTGCAAGCCAGCAGCGTTTCAGCCAAGGCATCGTCGTTGCTGAACATGCCTGAGTTGTGATGGCCCAGCGCCACCACGCAAGCACCTGTGAGCGTGGCCACGTCCACCACCACGGCGGGCTTGAAGCGCTCGGCGTAGGTGAGCGCGTCGCACAAAATCAAACGCCCTTCGGCGTCGGTGTTCAAGATTTCGATGGTCTGGCCTGACATGCTGGTCACCACATCGCCGGGTTTGACAGCTTTGCCGCTGGGCATGTTGTCGCAGCTCGGCACGATCACCACCAAGTTCAATTTGGGTTTCAGCTCGGCCACCGCGCGCAAGGTGCCAAGAACGCTGGCCGCGCCGCCCATGTCGAACTTCATCTCGTCCATCTCGGCCGACGGCTTGATGGAAATGCCGCCGGTGTCAAAGGTGATGCCTTTGCCCACCAACACCACGGGAGCGACTGTTTTTGCCGCGCCCTGGTACTGCGCAACGATGAATTTCAAAGGTTCTTCTGAACCTTGGGCTACCGCCAAGAACGAACCCATACCGAGCTTTTCAACCGCCTTGCGGTCAAGAACTTCCACTTTCAACGCAAACTCTTTGCCTAGTTTTTTGGCGGTGTCGGCCAAGTAAGTCGGCGTGCAGTGATTGCCAGGACGGTTGGCACATTCGCGCGCCAGCGTCACGCCGGCAGCCACGGCGCGCCCGCGCACCAAGCCCTTTTGCACCGCACTGACCTCGGCCTTGGTGCAAACCAACGACGCCGCGTTCAGGCTTGACGCTTTGGCAGCGCTGGGCTTGGTGTGACGGTACAGATAAACCGCATCTTCGACAGCGCACACGACGGCTTCGGCGTGTGCGTCGGTCAGCTCCATGGCGCTGATGGGCGCAATGACCACATTTTTAGCCGCGCTGGCTTTGACCAAATTCAAAGCGGTCGCGACGGCTGTTTTGAATGCCTTGGGCGTGTTGCCGGTGGCCGCGACCACCCACACACGCGGCGCTTTCACGCCCTCGATGTGATGCAAGTAAAGCGACTTGCCCGCCTTCACAACAAAGTCACCAGACGCTAACGCGCTGGTGATCGGCGTCTTGAATTTCGCATCCAGCTCGTCCACCAAGGTTTCGCCAGACACCACCAGCACCAGGGCATCGGTGGTCAATTTAGACAGGGTCGAGGTCGCGGCCAGTTGGTGCTTGAAGTCCATAATCGTTCTCTTTTATTCTGTGAAAAAGTCTTCGCCAACGATGTTATTCGATTCCACTTTGCGCCGCGATTTGTCACGCAGTTTTGGGGCCACTTTGGTGGTCATCCTGACCATCGTGCTGACGATGATGTTGATCCGCACACTCGGTCAAGCAGCACTCGGGCGCGTTGGCCCGCAGGACGTGGTTTTGCTGTTGGGCTACACCGCGCTCGGCCACTTGCCGACCATGCTTGCGTTGTCGTTGTTCATCGCCGTCGTCGCCACGTTGTCGCGCCTGTACCGCGACAGCGAAATGACCATTTGGTTTGTCGCCGGTGCGCCGCTGAGCCGCTTTGTGCGGCCGGTGTTGCGCATGGCGTGGCCCGTGTTGTTGGTGTTGGCCGTCTTGGCTTTGTTTATTTGGCCTTGGGGCAATCGGCAGATCAGCGATTTGAAAGACAGGTTCGAGCAGCGCGCCGATATTTCACGCGTCGCACCCGGACAGTTTCAAACTTCGGGCGACGGGCAACGCGTGTTCTTCATCGACCGCGATGCGAGCGACGGCAGCACCGGTCGCAGCGTGTTCATTTTGTCCACGCGCAATGACCTGGAATCAGTCACAACGGCGAAAACCGGTCGCCTGGAAGTGCAAGCCGGCGACCGCTACTTGCTTCTCGACAAAGGCCAGCGCAACGACGAGAACCTGAAGACAGGCGAGAAAACGCTGTCTCGTTTTGAAAACTACCGGGTGCTGGCCGGCGAGCGTGTTTTGTCGAGTGTTGACACCGTTCCACCCAAGTCGCGACGCACGATAGAGCTGATCCGCAGCACCAACCCGCTGTACTTGGGTGAGCTGACCTGGCGTTTGGGATTGGTGTTGGGTGGCGCAAATTTGCTGCTCCTGGGCATAGGCCTGGCCGCCACCAACCCACGACGTGCCAGCAATTGGAATTTGCTGTTTGCGTTGCTCAGCTTCGTCGTCTACTACAACCTCATAGGTTTGTCGCAGGCGTGGGTCTCCAGTGCCAAGATCAGCATGGGCCCCGCGTTGTTGCTGACCCACGGCGGCGCATTTTTATTGGCCACGGCCTTGCTTTGGTGGCGTGACAACGGCACGCACTGGAGCTTGTTCAGACGCTCGCGTTCCAGCTTGAGCAGCGCGACATGAAAACAGTTCGCCGACTTCTTTACGCCGACATCGTGTCGTCAGTGATGTTCGTGGCACTTGCGTTTTTGTCGCTGTTTTTCTTCATCGATTTTGTTGATGAGTTGAGCGCCGCTGTGGTGCCCGGCTACAGCGCCTTGAGCGCCGCGGCTTACGGCATGTTGTTGATGCCTGGTCACTTGTATGAGCTGCTGCCCATCGCCGTGTTGATCGGTGCCATCTATGCGCTGTCACGCATGGCGCAGTCCACCGAGTTCACCATTCTGCGAACCGGTGGCTTGGGCCCTGCACGCGCTTTAAAGCTGCTCACTTGGCTGGGCTTGGCCTTTGGCGTGCTGACTTTTGTGGTGGGCGACTACATCGCACCGTGGGCCGAAGCGCAAGCCGCGCACTGGCAAGCGCAGTCGCGTGGCAGCTTGAAATTGGGCCGCTCGGGCGCTTGGTTGAAAGACCACGCCGTGACGGCGCAGGGCGAACGCAACTACGCCGTCAACGTGAGCGGCGTGGGTGCGGCGGGTGCGGCTTTTAGAACATTGCGTGATGTGCGAATTTTTGAATTCGACACCGACGGACGACTGCTGCGACGCGTGGCAGCTCAAGACGTGCGCATCGAAGGCCAGGCCCCATGGGCGCTGTCCAACGTCAAACTCACGCAGTGGGATGCGCAAAACGTGACCCAAACCCAGCTTGACAAAATGGCATGGCCCAGCACCTTGTCAGCCAATGTGGTGGCGGCCGCCGTTTTGCCATTGACCACCATGTCCACGCTCGATTTGGCACGCTACATCAACCACTTGGCCGACAACGAACAAGCGGCGCAGCAATACCAAATTCAATTTTGGAAACGCGCGCTCTATCCACTGGCTTGTTTGGTGATGATGGCTTTGGCCTTGCCATTTGCTTACCTTCAAACGCGCGCCGGCAGCATCAGCTTCAAAGTATTTGGCGGCATCATGTTGGGCATCAGTTTTGTGCTGTTAAACAACGTGGCGGGGCACTTGGGTGTGCTGCGCGATTGGACGCCGTGGATCGTGGCTTCAGCACCCAGCGCTTTGTATTTGTTGTTCTCGCTGGCCGCATTTGGCTGGTTGGTTCGCTTTCGTTGAAGCTTGTGCAGATGCAAGCTGGGATTCTTCTTTTTGCCCACGGCGCCCGTGATCCGCGTTGGGCCGTGCCGTTTGAAGCGGTCGCTGCACGGGTGCGCGAACAAGCGCCAAACGCGCAAGTGCGCTTGAGCTTCTTGGAGTTCATGACGCCCAATTTGATCGACGCTGGCAATGAACTGGTGCATGCAGGCTGCGACAGTGTTGCGATCGTGCCCTTGTTCTTGGGCAGCGGCGGCCATGTGCGCAAAGACCTGCCCTTGTTGATGGCGCAGCTCGCTGAAGCCCACCAGAACGTCAACTGGAGCTTGCAGCAAACTGTGGGCGAGACGCAAGCCGTGATCGACGCCATGGCCGCAGCAGCGTTGGCCTCAGTGCGTTGACATGAGCAAACCATGAATCTGCACCAGTTTCGATTCGTTCAAGAAGCGGTGCGCCGCAAGTTGAACCTGACCGAGACTGCCAAGGCTTTGTTCACCTCACAGCCCGGTGTGTCCAAAGCCATTTTGGAATTGGAAGGCGAACTGGGCATCGACATATTTGCGCGTCACGGCAAGCGCCTGCGCCGAGTGACCGAGCCCGGCCAGCAGGTGCTCAAGTCGATAGAAATCATTCTGCGAGAGGTCAACAACCTCAAGCGCATAGGCGATGAATTCTCGAAGCAAGACGCGGGCACCTTGTCGATTGCAACCACCCACACCCAGGCGCGCTACGTGCTGCCTTCCTCGGTGGCACAGCTGCGCAAACGCTTCCCCAAAGTCAACGTCAGCTTGCACCAAGGCACGCCGGAGCAGGTGGCGCAAATGGTGATCGGCGAAGTGGCCGACATTGGTTTGGCCACCGAATCACTCGCGCAATTTGACGAACTCGTCACCTTGCCTTGCTACGAATGGCACCACGTGGCGGTGTTGCCCGCGGGCCATCCACTGGCTCAGGTCGAGCGCATTTCCTTAGAGCACTTGGCCGCAGAACCATTGATTTCCTACCACCCGTCCTTTACCGGCCGCACTCGAATAGATCAAGCTTTTGCTGCGCGCCGCTTGACGCCCAACGTGGTGCTGGAAGCCATCGACGCCGACGTCATCAAGACCTATGTGAAGCTGGGTTTGGGCGTGGGCATCGTGGCCGAAATGGCGGTGCGCGACGACCCACTCGGTGGCGATTTGGTGTGGCGTCCGGTGGGCCATTTGTTCGGCCAAAACGTGGCGCGCATTGCCCTGAAGCGCGGGGCTTACTTGCGCAATTTTGTCTATGCTTTTGCTGAAATGATGTCAGACCGCTTGAGCCGCAACCTCATTCAACGAGCCATGGACGGCGAACCCCAGGACTACCAACTGTGAACCTCACCGCAACTCCCTCAAGCACTTGGCGCACACCCACCGTCAGCAGCCGCTTGCCGCGTGTCGGCACCACCATCTTTACGACCATGTCGGCGTTGGCGGCCGAACACGAGGCTGTGAATTTGGGCCAAGGTTTTCCTGACTTCAATTGCGATCCACGCTTGGTTGCATTGGTGAATGAAGCGATGCAGCGCGGACTGAATCAGTACCCGCCGATGGTAGGAATTCCCGCGCTGCGCGAAGCGGTTGCGCAAAAGATCGAGCGCCTTTACGGCCACCAAGTGAACCCGCAAACTGAGGTGACGATCACTGCCGGAGCCACGCAGGCCATCATCACCACCATCTTGGCGTTGGTGCACCCAGGCGATGAAGTCATCGTGCTTGACCCTTGCTACGACAGCTACGACCCGAACATTGTTTTGGCAGGAGGCAAACCCGTTCACGTGCCTTTGACGCCCGGCACATTTCGGCCCGACTTTGCGCGGATTGCAGCCGCACTGAACCCACGCACCCGCGCCATCGTCATCAATTCGCCGCACAACCCCAGCGCCACCACTTGGTCAGCGCAGGACATGCAACGCTTGGCTGAACTGCTGCGTCCAACCGAAGTGGTGCTGATCTCAGACGAGGTGTATGAGCACATGGTGTTTGACGGCCAGCGCCACGAAAGTGCTGCCTTGCACCCTGAGTTGGCGGCGCGCAGCGTCATCGTCTCCAGCTTCGGAAAGACGTATCACGTCACCGGCTGGAAAGTGGGTTTCGTGGCCGCACCCGCGGCGCTCATGACCGAGTTTCGCAAGGTGCATCAGTTCAATGTGTTCACCGTGAACACGCCGGTGCAACATGGCCTGGCGGCTTACATGAATGATGCACAGCCTTAC